>NZ_JBEZCZ010000058.1:0-33531 GCF_040647875.1 Micromonospora sp. NPDC049230 | reverse complement strand
ACCTGTGCTTCGGCCCTGCCGACACCAGCGACGAGACCCTCATCCGCATCGCCGGGACCCGGTGGGCGATCGAGGAGTGCTTCCAGACCGCGAAGACCGAGGTCGGCCTGGATCACTACCAGGTGCGTCGCTACGACGCCTGGTACCGCCACATAACACTCGTTCTGTGCGCCCACGCCTACCTCGCCGTCACCGCCGCCCACGCCAAAAAGGGGGCACCGAACCCGACCAGGACGGCCTCATACCCCTCACCCTCGGCGAGGTCCGACGTCTCCTGGCACACCTGATCACCACCACCCGACCCTTCGACCACATCCATCGATGGTCACGATGGCGACGCCGACACCAGCACCGCGCCAAAACAGCCCACTACCAGCGAAGACTCCACCTCCACCAGATGCGGCTGGAGTACTAGTACTCCAACGTCACTTGATCTTCCGGCTGGGTTTGTGGCCGAGTCTGCGCCGGTGCCAGCCGATCCAGCTGCGGACCCGGTAGTGGTTCAGGCCGACCTGGCCTTTGCCGGTCTGGAACAGTTCCTCGATGCTCCAACGGAAGTCGACGACGGTGACGATGGTGTGCAGCGGCACCGGGCAGGGTGACCAGCGCGCGGGCGGTCCGCAGTTTGTTCGACTGGCGCTCCGTGCGGACGGCCCGTGCAGGATGGGCCCTGTTGGCCGTCCGGCGCGACCGGCATCACGGCCCGACGGCCCCGACGGCATCCACGACGAGAGTGCCGCTGCGCACCATGATCTCCACGGTGTGCGTGCCGGCGCCGAGGTTGCGCAGGGCGTACGTCTGATAGAACTCGGGCGAGGCGAGCGTGCGCGCTGCGGAGTTGACCACCGTACCGTCCACCGTGACCTGTAGGACGGCCGAGCCGTTGTTCGGCCCGCTGATGTCCAGTCCGGTGCCGGCGAACGTGTAGGTCAGCGTCGAGCCGCTTCCCTGGCTGGTTGACAGGCTTCGCTGAACGTTGTACATGCCCTTACCGTTTTCGTGCGCCCAGGACCCGCCGTACACCAGCTTCCTGGCGGGCGGGTTGGCCAGGTCGGACATCTCCAGGTTGTCCAGCGCCTCGGAGTAGTACGACGGGCTTCCGTCGACCGTCTCCACCCGGAGGTTGTCAAACCTGGTGAAGTAGTAGCCGCTGCCCAGCGTGATCCGGCCGGACAGCTTGGGATTCGGGTCGGTGTAGGTGGCCAGTGTGACGCCGTCGAGGTAGGCGGTCACAGTGCTTCCGGCGCCCTTCAGCGCGATGTTGTGCCACGCGTTGTGAGCGGTGTTGAACCCACCGATCCGCACGCCGCCGGCGCCGCTGACCACGTTGCCGCTGGCGACCGCGCTGTTGTTGACCAGCAACTGCCAGCCCCCGTCGAAGGTGAACCTCACCGAGTACGGCGCACCGTTGTCACCGTGCTGCTCGCGGATGCCCAGCCGGGCGTGGTTGGCGCCGTTCTGGGTGCTGCTGTTCTCGAAGGAGACGTCGACACTGGCCTTGTAGTTGAGCCACCGGCTGTCACCGATCCTGGTGACCGCGTCCCCCCCGTTCCACGCACCGCCCAGGCCCTGGCTCGGGCCGTCCAGCTGCTGGCGCAGCACGTAATTGGTCGATCCGTCCGGCTGGTACGCCTCGAAGGCGCCGTTGCGGTCGCTGGCGTAGCGCGGGATGACGCTCTTGGCGCCGCCACGCGAGGTGATGAAGTCCTCCGTGCCCGTGATGGTGCCGCCACTGCCGATCACCGGGACCGTCTTGCCGGAGTAGTCGAAGCCGTCGGCGTAGAGGATGTTGTCGCTGGTGCTCTGCACGTCGCCGGAGATGTCGGTGTCCAGCACGGTGCGCTGGCCCTCCACCGGCAGAGGTTCCAGGTACTCGGGCTTGGTGTGGTTGGCCAGCGTCGTCACGGTGACGACCGAGTTCGGCCTGACCGTCACGGAGTACGCCCCGCCGTCATCGGCCGGGACGCTGCCCACGTGCTTCAGGTAGTTGGCGTTGAACGCCTGGCCGGGGTCGGCCGCGCGGGTTTCCCACAGCTGTAGGGCCGGAGTGCCGGAGTAGGCCATGTTCACCGGCTGGAGGCGGTACGACTGGGTGTACTCGCTGTCGTTCATGAAGACCGTGGAGAAGTTGCGCCGGTCGGGCGCGGCGAGCGTGAGATAGCTGGGCGTGCCGTTGCGTCCGACCACCGGGTTCGTCCCGGTCGCTCCGGTGTAGCTGGATTCGGGGACGGCGCGCCAGATACCGGCCGTGTTGCTGGAGTTCTCCCAGCCGGTCTTGGCGAACCAGCTGAAGTGCCGCAGCACGTCGATGGCGGCGTCGTAGTGCAGCCAGCCCGACCAGGGATCACGGGCGCTGACGACCTCCTTGTAGGAGTACTGCCCACCCTCGTAGAAGGACCCGATGGCCGGTTGGTAGATGAAGTTGGTCCGGCGCGAGTTGACGAATCCCTTGATGATGGTGTTTCCCATTTCCAGCGCACTGTTGGTGCCGCCGATGCCGGTTCCGACCACCGAGGGGGACCGCATGTTGTTGTGGGGGCGGAAGGAGGAATTGCCGAAGGTCGCCTGTGCTTCGCTGTTCCAGATCTCCTTGTCGTAGTCCATCGCCAGGCGCTTGAAGTTGCCGGCGCTGTCGTCGTCGGGGCTGTAGTGGTAGCCGGCCGCCGCCACCACGTCGCGCAGGCCGGCGTCGCTGATCATGCTGCCGCCGAACGACCCGACTCCGACCTCGTCGGAGATGACGACCTTGAGCTGGTTGTACCGGGATTGCTCTGTCGAGTTGGCGAAGTCGGCACTGTCGGTCCTGACCCGGTTGGCATAGGACTTGGTCCAGTTCAGGTCCGCCCCGCGCTCGTTGAGACCCGGGTTGACGTAGTCGACCATGAACCCGTAGGTCCGGTACGCGCTCAGGATGGTCTTCTTGAACCAGGTGTAGACCTTGTCGTTGCTGTTCACCCAGCCGGGGGAGTTCCAGCGCAGCAGGGACACCTTGACGTTCGGGTTGACCTTCTTCGCGTCGGCCGCGAGTTGGAAGCCCTGCGCACGCTTGACGTTGGGGGTCTCGGACTCCCAACGCATGGTCGAGGGGTCCGGTCCGGTGGAGTTGTTGCGGTCGTTGCCCATCTCGATCTTCACGTTGGTGAAGACCGGACTCTCCCCACCGAAGAGGACCCGCAGCAGCTGCGCGTACGCGGTCGGGCTCTGGGCCTTGTAATCCATCAGCAACTCGCTGGTGCTGTTGGCGCTGAGCGCACCGAAGCCCTTGAACGTCAGGCCGTTGACGTTGCCGGCGCGGATGTTGTTGCCGTCCACCGTGATCGTGCCCGATCCCGGAGTCGACACGTCAGTGACGATCCACTGCTGGTTGGTGCTGCCGCTGCTCGCGTACTGGAGAAGGTTGGCGCCGTCGGACGTGCTGCCCCCGCCATCCAGGTACAGCCCGGTGGCCCGGTTCCTGAACTTGACGTAGCCGCCGGAGTCCTCCCGGGTCCACTGCTGGTTGGTGCTGCCGCTCTCACTCCACTGGCCGCAGATGGATCCGCCCGTCGTGCGGCCCATCCCGTCCAGGTACAGGCCGGTGGCCCGATTCTTGAGCCGGACGTAGTCGCCGACGGCATCGATCGTCCACTGCTGGTTGTCGCTGGACGACGAGGAATACTGGCCGACCGCGGCGCCGTTGGTGGTCCGGCCCATGCCGTCGATGAACTTGCCGGTGGTCCGGTTGCCCAGTTTGACGTAGGTGGCGGCCAATTCCATGGTCAGGCCCACTGGCGTGGACGCGACAGGCATGGCTAGCACGTACGTCAGGGCAAGCGCTACGACCGACAGCATGCTCAGCGCGGTGGGCCTGACGCGGGCACGGCGCGGGCGGGCTGCTCCCGGAGTCTGCCGAGGCGGAGCGGATCGAGGGCTGGTCATGAGATCTCCAGTCAACCGGTCAAGGTGTGGCAGGCGACGCCTCGGACTCGCCGGCCCGCGGTGTCCAGAGGTGGCACGTCATGGTCTGATCGCATCGATCTATATGTATACCATCCCGATCGAGAGATGCCAGGAACGGACCGAGACGTTCAAGAAAGATCAGACTCGACCATCAACGCGGTGGCCGTCCTCATGCCCACGCCGACCCTCGCGCCGGGTCACCACCCACCGGATGAGCGCCGAGCTGGATCAGGGACCGACCGACAATGAGCCCTGGTCGACGGCGGCGCTGCGCCAGCCACTCCACAACGTGGAGCCGCCGCCGGCATGGCCGACCATCAGCTCGTCGGGCGAGATCCACGCGGTCTCTGCGGTCATGTCCAACCCCCTTCGACGATGCGGTCGTCCGGCTTCCCCGGTGGGAGTCGGATGTGGGTGCTCGTCACCCGGCACCCCCGGGTGCCGCAGACGTCCCGCTTCCGCGGCACCCGGGGTGC
Organism: Micromonospora sp. NPDC049230; assembly: GCF_040647875.1. NCBI lineage: Bacteria > Bacillati > Actinomycetota > Actinomycetes > Micromonosporales > Micromonosporaceae > Micromonospora > Micromonospora sp. NPDC049230. Next base: position 29,116 of record NZ_JBEZCZ010000058.1, on the reverse strand, counting down.
CCCGTGTCAGAAGCGTGTGTCAGGGGTCTTGGACAAACCTTGCAAGAAGCCTGAGATCCTCTGCTGATCGGCACGAGGTCGCTGACGTCGGGGGCCCCGGCGGCCCGGCCGCCCCGATTCACCGATCGCGTGTCGATCAGGCCGGTCGGGCCCGGACGTGCAGCCGCTCCCCCTGCGGGCCGAAGAGGCTGAGGGCCTCGGCGACGCCGGGCCCGGGGTTGAGCACGAGGTGCGGAACGCGGGTGTCGAACTCGGCCACCTCGCCCGGGGTCAGGGTCAGGTCGCGGTCGCCGAGCAGTAGGCGCAACCGGCCGGAGAGCACGTAGAGCCACTCGTACCCTTCATGGGTCTGCTGGGTCCGCTCCCCCGCGGTCGGATCCGGCGGGAAGATCTGCTTGAACGCCCGCAGACCACCCGGTCGGCGGGTCAGTGGCAGGAACGTGACGCCGTGGATGACGATCGGCTTGGGACGGACCCGGGGGTCGCCGGTGGCCGGCGCGTCCACCAGCTCGTCCAACGCCACCTGGTAGGCCCTCGCCAGCGGGAGCAGCAGTTCCAGGGTGGGCCGGCGGCTGCCGGACTCCAGCCGGGACAGGGTGCTCACGGAGATGCCGGTCAGGTCGGCGAGCTGGGTCAGCGTGGTCCCGCGCTGGTGGCGCAGGGAGCGCAGCCGTGGGCCGACGGCCGCCAGCGCGGCGCTGTCCTCGTTTGCCATAACGGCAAGAATACTTGCCAGTCTTTCGGTGACGACGGATGGTGGGCTCAACCGACAAGGTCAGAGGGAGAACCGGTGGACGAGACATACGACGTGGTGGTGGTGGGCGGCGGCGCCGCGGGGCTCAGCGGGGCCCTGGCGCTGAGCCGGGCGCGACGGTCGGTGCTGGTGATCGACGCCGGCGAGCCGCGCAACGCGCCCGCCGGCCACGTGCACAACTACCTGGGGCGCGAGGGGACGCCGCCGGGCGAGCTGTTCGCGGCCGGGCGGGCCGAGGTCGCCCAGTACGGCGGGCAGTTCCGCGCCGGGCTGGTGCGGGCCGCGACCCGCGACGACGACGTGTTCCGGCTCGACCTCGACGACAGCAGCTCGGTGCGGGCCCGTCGACTGCTGGTGGCCACCGGGCTGACCGACGAGCTGCCCGACGTGCCCGGGCTGGCCCAGCGGTGGGGACGCGACGTGCTGCACTGCCCGTACTGCCATGGTTGGGAGGTCCGGGACCGGCGGATCGGCGTGCTGGCGACCGGGCCGCTGGCCACCCACCAGGCCGAGATGTGGCGGCAGTGGAGTTCCGAGGTGCTGCTCCTGCTGCACGACGCTCCCGCACCGGATGCGGAGGCCGCCGAGCGGCTCGCCGCCCGCAGCATCGCCGTGGTGCCCGGTCCGGTCGCCGCCGTGGAGGTGACCGACGACGTGCTGACCGGCGTACGGCTCGCCGACGGGCGGGTGGTGGCGCTGGACGCGGTGGTGGTCGGGACGCGGCTGACCCCCCGCGCCGGTCTGCTGGTGGGGCTGGGCCTCGCTCCGGAGGAGGTGACGATGGGTGAGCACGTGATCGGTGCGCAGATCCCGGCCGACGCCACCGGGGCGACGAGCGTGCCGGGTGTCTGGGTGGCCGGCAACGTCGCCGACATCCGCGGTCAGGTCATCACGTCCGCCGCCGCCGGTCTGGCCGCCGGCGCGGCGATCAACGCCGATCTCATCGCCGAGGACACCCGCGCGGCGGTGGCCGCGTACCGGCAGGTGGTGGCCACCGCGTTCGAGGAGCCGGCGTGGGAGGAGCGCTACCGGTCCAAGCCCGCGGTGTGGAGTGGCCGGCCCAACCCACAACTGGTCGCGGAGGTCGCCGACCTGGCGCCGGGGCGCGCACTGGACGTGGGCAGCGGTGAGGGCGCCGACGCGGTGTGGCTGGCCGAGCGGGGCTGGCGGGTGACGGCTGTGGACATCTCCACCACCGCGTTGAGCCGCGCCAGCGCGCACGCCGACAGCGTCGGCGTCGGCGACCGGATCGAGTTCACCCACGCCGACCTGCGCGACAAACCGCCCGTCGAGCGGGCGTACGACCTGGTGTCCGCACAGTTCATGCACCTGCCCCCGGTGCAGCGGGGGGAGTTGTTCGCCCGGCTGGCCGATGCGGTGGCACCCGGTGGCGTCCTGCTGATCGTCGGGCACCACCCGTCGGACCTGTGGACGTCGGCGCGCCGGATGCACATGCCGGACATGATGTTCACCGCGCAGGACGTGGCCGCCACCCTGGACCCGTCCGACTGGGAGGTGCTGGCCGCCGAGTCCCGTCCCCGCCCAGCCACCAACCCAGACGGCGAGCAGATAACCCTCCACGACGCCGTCCTCCTCGCCCGCCGCCGCTAGCCCGCTCCAGCCCCGTCGATCATGGAGTTGTGGTGCCGGAATGGTGGTGGTCCACGACCTATGTCACCCACCACAACTCCATGATCGACGCGGGAGAGGGAGGCTCCGCGAGACGTGGCGGGGCGGGACTTCGCATGCGATCGGCTCGGCGGTAGCGTTGCGCCACACTGACGGCCCGCGGGGCAGGCGACCGCCGACCCGCACGCCCCCGATCGTACGGAGGATGGCGCATGTCCATCGGCGCTGAGCCGCACGCAGCACGCGACGATGCGGCCTCCCGGCCGAGCTTCGAACTCGCCCTGCGCGGCTATGACAAACGCCAGGTGGATCGGCACCTGGAGCAGCTCGACGGTCAGATCGCGATGCTCAGCGGCGAGCACGGTCGCTCCGCGGTCCGGGTCCGTGAGCTGACCGCCGAGGTGCAGCGGTTGCGCACCGAGCTGGCCGAGATGCGGGAGCAACCGGTGCAGGTGGACCGTGCCTCGATCCACGACCTGGGCCCGATGGTCGCCGAGATCATGACGCTCGCCGACAAGCAGGCCGCCATGATCATCGAGTCGGCCACCGACCGGGCGAACGAACTGCGCAGCGAGTCGGAGCGGATCCTCGCCGACACCCGTGAGCGGGCCGCCCAGGCACGGCAGGACCTGTCCGAGGAGTTGGCGACCCGCCGTTCCGAACAGGAGCAGGCGCACGAGGAGCGGCGCACCCTGGCCGAGGCCGAGTTGACAGCGATCCGCGAGCACGCCGAGCAGTTGCGCGCCGACGGTGAGGCGGCACACGAGCGCGCCCAGCACGAGGCGAAACGGATCACCGAGCAGAGCGCCCAACAGCTCAACCAGACCCGGGTCGCCGCCGACGCGCTGATGAAGTCCGCCCGTACCCAGATCCAGCAGGAGCTCCAGTCGGCCCGCTCCAAGAACCAGCAGGAGATGGCCCAGTGGCAGGCCGGCGTGGAGCGGGAGGTCAACGAGCGACGCACGGCCGCCGAGCAGGACATCGCCGAGCAGCAGGCCGCCGCCGAGCAGGAGCTCGCCGCGCAGCGCAGCGCCACCGAACAGCAGATCGCCGCACTGCTGGCCGAGGCGCAGCAGCACGTGACCGAGCTGCGTAACCGGGCCGACGAGCAGGCCGCCACGCACCAGGAGCAGCTCACCGCCCTCCAGCAGGACATCGCGGAACGCCGGCAGGAGGCCGAGGAGCTGCACGCCGAACTGGACACCGCCCGCCAGCAGCTCGCCGAGATCCAGCAGGAGGGCGAGACACTGGAGAACGAGCTGTCGCGGATGCAGCAGCGGCTCAGCGAGGTCCGCCGGGACCTCACCGCCGAGAGCGCCCGGCTGGACGAGGCCCGCCGTGCCGGGGACTCCGCCGAACGGCACGCCAAGGAGGTACGCGCCCGGGTGCAGCGGGAGGCGAAGCGGGTGGCCGACCTCGCCGCCGCCGCGGTCATGGCGGCGGCGGCCGGTGGTCCGGAGACCGCCGAGTACCCGATGGTGGGCACCCGGTCCGGCATCGACCGGCCAAGCGCCGACCGGACCGGTCCCGCACGGGCCGACGGCGACCGCTCCGGCGACGACCAATCCGTTACTGATCAGCCGAGGGCCGACCGGTCCGGTGCCGAGCCCGCCGACGGCGAGCGCGCCGACGGGCCGACCACAGTGGACGAGCCGGTGGCCGTGCCCACCGACCGGGCACCCGTCCCGGACGGGCACATCCAGGAGCCCGAGCGCATCTTCACCCGGCCGGACGCCCCGACGCCCGTGCCGTTCCTGGCCTTCGGCCAGCCGGTCAGCGAGAACGGCGCCACCCGGCACTGACCTCGGCCACCGTCGTCCCGGGCCCGGGGCGCACTCGCACGGGCCCGGACGGTCCGGTCGTCGTGGTCGGCGTCGTGGTTACTGCCGCTCCCACTGCTCCTTGGTGATCTCGTACCGTACGCCTCCCTGCTCGGAGCCCTCGATCATCTCCATGTCGGAGGGAGTAGGGATGGCGTCCGCGAGCGTCATTTCGAGCTTCTCCATGATGTTGCGCGATCCGTGGTTCACGGCCATCGTCTCAGCCCAGACCATGCGCACACCGAGTTCCGTGAACGCCTTGCCCAGCAAGGCACGCGAACCCTCGGTGGCATAACCGTTGCCCCAAGCCGCCTGCCGCAGACGGTAGCCGAGTTCGACTTCGTCCAGCGGGCCCTCCGGCTCGGGACGCAGGATGAACCAGCCGATGAACGCGCCGCCGTCCTTCTCGTGCGCGGCGAACAGTCCGAGATCGCCGTCCCACTTCTCGTACCCGGCGAGGATGTTCGGGAGGTAGCGCTCACGGATGACTTCCGGCGCGGTCGGGTTGCCGCCGGTCAGGTAGCGCATCACCGCCGGGTCGCTGTCGAGCTCGATCAGCAGGTCCGCGTCATCGGCAGTGAAACGGCGCAGGGCCAGGCGCTCGGTCTCCAGGTAGGTGTCCACGGGTCGATCATGTCTGAAGCAAGTCGGGGTAGCCCAACGGTTTTGCTCGGCAACTCGCGGGCGTTGCCAGGACGTCCGCCGTCCCCGTCGTGCTGACTGCCTCCGAGCGCAACCGGCTGAAGAAGATGGCTTACGGCCACAAGACCCCGCATCAGACCCGGCAGCAGGCAGCTCGCGTGCGGCAGACAGCTCAGGAAGAAGGTCGGGGCGACCGGGCGAGATAGCTCTCCAACTCGGCTACCTCAACGTCGCTGAGGACCGGAGCGAAGTCGAGACACTCACCCGGATAGATGGCGGTGCCGAAGCCGGCCACTGTGACGAACCAGGCGCCCTCGTGGCTGTACCAGTGCGCCTGCCCCGCCGCCCCGTGGTTGACGACGTCCTCCGCGGCTGTGGATGCACCGGCCGAGACGATCCGCACCCACTGCCCGTCGCGCCCGTAGGGCGGCTGCGGGATCTCCACGTCCAGGTGCTCTCCGACGATCCGATCCGTCGGCACGCCGAACAGGCGGGCCGCGCCCTCGCGGGCCACCGTGCGCACCTCCCTCATGCTGCGGGTGACGCCGACCTGCGCCTCTCCTTCGGGTCCTTCGACCAGCACCGCGTAGGAGCGGTCCGGCTCGTGGCGGACCCGTGCCCGGAACCGAAGCGGGACATCAGCCAGCCAACGATGATCCCTCACCCACCACCGCCCCTCGGCACCGGTCGACCTGGGGCGATTCTGCCCGGAACCGGGTCGCCGGTCTCCTCGGAACTGGCAGGCTGGGCTGGCCGCCGCGCACCAGCGGCGGCCGCCGGCCTGCCCGGTGACCGAGAGGAGCGCCCGGTGACCGACCGACCTGAGGAGTTCGACCTGCTCGTCGTGGGCGGCGGCAAGGCCGGGAAGACGTTGAGCATGGACGTCGCCCGCGCCGGGCAGCGGGTCGCCATGGTCGAACGCGGCATGATCGGCGGCAGCTGCATCAACGTCGCGTGCATCCCGACGAAGGCCCTGGTGACCAGCGCCCGGGCGGCCCGCCTGCTGCGCGGCGCGTCGGCGCTCGGCCTGAGCGTGCAGGGTGGACGGGTCGACGTGGACCTGCTGCGCGCGCACAAACAGGACGTCGTCGAGGGGATGGTGGCTGCCAACCGGCAGCAGTTCCTCGACTCCGGCCTGCACCTGGTCATCGGCGAGGCCCGGTTCGTCAGCCCCCGGACCGTACGGGTGTCGCTCGCCGACGGCGGTGAGCGGCTGCTGCGCGGCGACGACGTGGTGATCAACACGGGTACGCGTCCGCATCTGCCATCCGTACCCGGGATGGCCGAGGCCGGTGTGCTGACCAGCGACGAGCTGCTGCGCCTGGATCGGTTGCCGGCCCGGCTGGTGGTGCTCGGCGGCGGCACCGTCGGGGTGGAGTTCGCGCAGATGTTCGCGTCGTTCGGCAGCGCGGTGACGCTTGTCGAGGGCGGCCCCCGGCTGCTTCCCCGGGAGGACCCGGACGTGAGTGACGCGGTGCTGCGGGTCTTCCTCGACGACGGCGTCGACGTGCGGGTCGGCATCGCCGTGGCCCGCGTCGACCGTGACGTGGACGGCACGCTCCGGGTGACGCTTGACGACGGCAGCCTGGTGACCGGAGATGATGTGCTGGTGGCGGCCGGGCGGGAACCGGTCACCGACGGGCTCGGCCTGGACGTGGCCGGCGTACGCCTCGACGAGCGGGGCTTCGTGCAGGTCGACGAGCACCTGCGCACCAGCGCCGAGCGGACCTGGGCGGCCGGTGACGTCGCCGGCAGCCCGCAGTTCACCCACGTCTCGCTCGACGACTACCGGATCATCCGGGCGAACCTGGTGGGAGGAGAGCGCAGCACCGCCGACCGGCTCATCCCGTACACCGTCTTCACCACCCCGGAGCTGGCCCGGGTCGGCCTCACCGAGACCGAGGCGCGCCGCGCCGGGTACGACATCGAGGTGGCCCACCTGCCGGTCGCCGCGATCCCCCGGGCGCGTACCCTGCGCCAGACCCAGGGCATCTGGAAGGCGGTCATCGACACCAGCACCGACCGGATCCTCGGCGCGGCGCTGCTCGGCGCCGAGGCCGGCGAGGTGATCACCTCCGTGCAGTTGGCCATGCTCGCCGGGATGCCGTGGACCGCCCTGCGCGACGCGGTCATCACCCACCCGACCATGACCGAGGGGCTCAACCTGCTCTTCGCCTCGCTCAAGCCCCGCCCGGTCCGCTGAGGGCCGCGCCTTCCGTCGAAGCGCTCACACAGGTTGCCTACCCGGCGGCTTGCCCCTTCGAGCCCAGCCCACGAAACGGTCGAACAACTCGCGCGGGCTGGGTCCGTTCGACGGGTCCAATTGGTGGATGTCCTGGGCGGCCTCGCAGAACATGCTGGCCAGATAGATGGTCAACCCCGACAGGTTGCCGTCGAACTCGGCCGCGAGCCGCAGCCGTGCCTCGCGGCAGGGCCAGTGTTGTCCGTCTGACCGGCAAGACCACAGAGGGCGCAGCGGGGTGTGCGGCGTTTCGCCGTCCGCCGCCGGACCATCGGCCTGCCGACCGGACGGGTGTACGAGTCGAGCGCTCACCGTTGACCGGCGAGGTTCGCCCGGATGGCCGAGGCCAGCACCTGGTGCTCGAAGCAGGATCCGGTGCCGCAGTCAGGCGGGTCGTGCCGCACGCACGCGTGGCCTCGCACCCACACCCGGCCGCTGATCTCGTCCGGGCGAGTCGCCACGACGGTCACCAGTTCGTCCCACCGTGCGGGCGTGGTGGGCTCGGGGAACCACTCCCCGGCCAGCAAGAACAGCTTCGTTCCGGCGGGGACCTCGCTTGATCGGCACATTGCGTCCACCCCAAGGGTTGCGTGGTGGCCGACAAGAACACAAACCCCGGCGGCCACCACAACCAGCGGCTACGACAGATCACGCCCCGTCCGGCAGCGATCCGCCGCGCCCATTCGTGCCGGCCGAAGAACGACCGACTTGGGTAGCGTGGTCGCTACGCTGAGCGTTGTGGCAGCCGTGAGCAGTGGGCCCACCCGGCAGCACACGCCGGAGGGCGACATGGACGGTTTCGGCAACACCCTGAGGCAGCGCCGCAAAGCTGCCGGGTGGTCGCTACGGAAGTTCGCCGAGCTGACGGCGTACGACTTCGGCTACCTCGGGCAGATCGAACGCGGCGACCGACCCGCCAATGCCCTGGTGGTGGCCGCCTACGACCGCGCGTTGGCAGCTGGCGGCGCACTGGAAACGGAGTACGCGACAAGGCCGCCAGGCGACCGGGACATGGGCAGAGGGACGATCCTCCAGGCGATGGGCGCGTTCGCTGCGGCGCCCGCCGTGGATCGGCTCGTCGACTGGGAAACCCTGCGGCAGGGGTTCGGTGCCGCCGCCGATCTCGACTTCGATGAGTGGGCTGAGATCGTCGCAGACTACGGCCGCGGCTACTACCGTCGTCCACACGACGAGCTTGTGACCCAGCTTGGCCGGGATCTGACCGTGTTGCAGCACCAGATCGCCGCCGATCGTGGAGACCGCCGGCCACTGCTGCTCCGCGCCGCTGCCCGCCTGGCGGTCATCGTGGCGCTCCGCCTGAACGCGTCTGGGCAGGCCGTGCTCGCCGGCAGGTGGCGGGCGAGCGCGCACCGCTTCGCGGACGCGTCCGGGGACGTGGAGACCCGGGTCCTCACCCGGGCCTGGGACGTGGTGAACGGTTGTTACGACGGTCGGACGCCGGCCAGCGTGGTGGCGCTGGCCGATCAGGTCCTACCACTGATCGACGGCAGGTCTTCGGCAGCTATCTGCGGGCTGCTCGCCGGCCGGGCTCAGGCACTTTCGCTGGCTGGTCGACATGCGGACGCGGTGGCCTCCGTGCGGTCCCTCGCCGAGCAGGTGGAAGCTCTGCCCGCCGCCGTCACCGCCGAGGTGGAGTCGCTGTGGGGGTGGCCGGAGCACCGGCTGCGGCATACCGAGTCGTGGGTGTACACCCACGCCGGTGAGCAGCGGGCGGCTGCGGTCGCACAGCAGCGTGCCCTGGAGCTGTACCCACCGTCGCAGCATCGGCTACGCACGCAGGTGCAACTGCACCAGGCGGCGGCGTTGTGCCGCAGCGGGTCCATCCCCGACGGGCTGCGCCTCGCGGCGGACCTGCTCGACCACCTGCCCGCCGAACAGCACAACGAGATCGTCCGGGCAGTCGCACGACAGGTTGCCGACGCCGTGCCGGAGACCGAGCGGCACCGCCCGGTGTACGGCGAGCTGATGGAGCGGGTACGCGGCTAGCATCCGGGCATGGCCCTGACCTACGCGACAAGCCACGGCCACGACGCGGCACGCTTCTTCGGACCGCTTGTCGACCTGTACGAGTGTGTATACGCCGAGCCCCCGTACGAGGAGGGCCCCGACCAGGTGTCCCGTTTCCGCGACAACCTGCCCGGCGAGGCCGCCCGGCCCGGTTTCACCCTCGTGACCGTCGCCGAGGATTCCGCCCTGGTCGGTGCGGCCTACGCGTGGACCATGTCGGCCGGGAACTGGTGGTCCCGAGCCGACGACGAACCGCCCGCCGAGATCCGTGCGGCGTCGAAGCTGGCGGTCATGGAGTGGATCGTCCACCCGCTGCGCCGTGGCGAGGGAGTCGGCGCGGAGTTGATGCGCCGACTGCTCGCCAATCGGCCGGAGCGGTACGCCACCCTCGCCTCCGACCCTCGCTCGCGCGCCCGTGAGATGTACGCGCGCAACGGGTGGCGGCAGGTCGGCACGTCGGTCCTGCCGTGGGGCCCGCCCATGGATCTCCTCGTCCGCGACCTTGATCCGAAGCCGGTCCGCTGAGCGTCGCACGGCACGCTGTGCGTGGAGGCGTTGGTCTCAGCTTCGTGCCGTCCAGAGCGACACGGCCGATCCTGACCATGCCGAGCCTCTGCGCGAGGTGCAGCGACTGGAGGAACAGGTCCGCCCGGTTGCTGACACACGCCCTAGCGGATTGTCACCGACTCCCCGACCGGGATGCGCGCGTACTCGGTGCCGCCCTTGAAGTCCAACCAGCCGTCGAAGTACTCCTGGCCGAGCTCGTTGAGCGTGGCGTCGTGGATCGGGAACGCCCGCTTCGGTCGCACCGCCCGCACGAAGTCCAACGCCTCGCCGAGCTTGAGCCAGGGTGCGGCAGCCGGCACGAGCAGCGTCGCCACCGGTGACGGCGGGACGAACAGCGAGTCGCCCGGGTGGTAGACCGTGCCGTCGACGACGAACCCGAGGTTGGCGCAGCCGGGCAGACCGTCGTAGATCTCGGCGTGTGCCCCACCCACGACGTCGACGGCGAACCCGGCCGCCGTGAACCGTTGCCCCGCGTCGACGGCGACCGCTGCGCCGCCCAGCTCGGGGGCCGACTCGACCGCTGCCGACGGCAGGTACACCCGGAACGCGGAGTTGCGCCGACTCGCCGCCACGAGCTTGGCGATGTCGAGGTGGTCGGGGTGCTCGTGCGTCACCAGCACCTCGTCGACCCCGTCGAGCGCTTCGGCCTCCGAGAACGTCCCCGGGTCGATCACCAGCACCCGGTCGTCCGCCTCCAGGCGCACACAGGCGTGACCATATTTGATCAAGTGCATGCGTCCACTATGGCAGGAACGCTCGACGGCGGGGGCCCTGGCATATCGGGATCATCCTGAATGCGTGATCACAAGACACACCAGGCGGGTTGTCGGTTACTGGGACGCACTCCTAGCCGGCGATCTCGTCGCGTACCCGTTGTTGGAAGGCACGGGCCTGTGCCCCGGTGGGCGGGGGCCCGCCGTGGCGGGCGGCGACCGCCCGGCCGATCACCTCGGCCGGGTCACCGGCGTCGATCAGCCGCTCACCGGCCGCGACCTTGGCCAGCCAGACGCCGTCGCGGTGGCGCACCAGCGACCGGCAGGCGCCGAGCACGGCGTCCTCGGTGCCGGGCGCGGGCCTGTCGTCCGGTGGGGTCGGCAGGGCCAGCCACCAGGACAGCGCGTCGACGAGCAGGCGGCGCAGGTCGGCCGGGGCGAGGTCGGCGAAGGCGTCCGCCGCCGGCGGGCCGAGCAGCGGCAGCCCACTCTGGCGCAGGATGCTGCGGTCCAGCCCGTACCAGAAGCGGCCGTCGCCGACCGGCCGGTCGGCGGGGTCGAGGGTGCACCGGAACGGCATGCCGGACCCGGTGTTCAGCTCGACCTCGAAGCCCGGCTCGGGGGTTCCGGAGGCGGCCACGTCCCGCCGGTACGCGACGAGTTCCAGCCCGCGCGCCGGGCAGGGCAGGGCCTCGTGCCGTAGCCGCGCCACCAGCGTCCGCTTGGCGGCGTCGGTGAGCGGTCCGGCGCTGACCAGCGCCACGTCCACGTCGCTGCGGCCGGCCTGGTACGCGCCGAGCCCCACCGAGCCGGCCGCGTACGCGCCAACCAGGTCGGCCCCGAGCACGTCCCGGGCGGCGGCGACCAGGTCGTCCAGGTAGTGCTGAAGAGCGGAGTCCACGGGCCATCATGGCGCACGGGTCGGAGCCGGGCGGGACTACCCCGCGTAGAGCAGCAGCAGACCGGCGACGGTGTAGGCGACCATCAGGGCCAGCAGCGGGAGTTGACCGGCCACCGCACGGGCCCGGGGGAACAGGTACAGGGCACGGTCGTGGGCGAGCAGCGTGCCGACCAGGTGTCCGAGGACGATGACGGTGATCTGGAGGCTGGCCACCCCGGAGGGCGTGACCAGCCCGGTGTACGGCTCCCGGTCGGCGGTGCCGAGCCAGTTGGCGCCGGTGCCCAGCGGGTCGGAGAGCAGCGCGACGGTGCGTTGGCCTTCCAGGATCAGCAGCGAGTAGTAGTGCGCCACCACGTAGCCCACCGCGATCGGCACTATCGAGTGGGCGATCTCGCCCGGCACCGCTCGGGCGTCGGCCGGGTCGGCTCGCCCGATGCGGGCCGCGGCCGCGGTGGCGAGCAGATACGCCACCGCGACGGCGGCGAGGACCAGGAGCAGCCCGCCGCTGCCGGTGACCGCCGGGTGCAGGCCGTTCTCCTGGCTGAAGCGCAACCAACCCGGTGCGTTGGAGAGGCTGTCGTACATTGTCGAGCCGAGCAGCACGATCACCACGGCGACCAGCCCGGGGCGGGGCCGCAGGCCGGCGATCCCGTCGAGCGGGTTGCGCCAGAGCAGTACGCCGTCGGCGGCACGGCCGATCGGGGCGAGCTGACCGACCAGGGTGCTGTACACCTCGAAGGGATCGGCGCGGTCGAACCAGCCGGCGCCGAACAGGCTCGCCCCGACCAGCATGACCACCGCGTACGCGGCGAGCCAGGCGGTGATGACCGGCAGGGTGGCCCGTTCGGGTGCGACGAGTTCCAGCCAGACGAACCCGAACAGCGTGACGGCGCCCGGCCACAGCCCCACGCCGGGTGGCAGCTCACGAAGCCCACGGTCCGGGTCGCGGCGTGCCGCCAGCGCGACGAGCAGATGCGCCGTACGCAGTGGGTTGAGCGCCCGCCAGACCGGGCCGAGCAGCAGTGACAGTGGAGCCAGCCCGACCCAGAGCAGCACGTAGAGCGCGCCGGCGCTCGGGTTGTCCGCGGTGTCCGGCCCGCCCAGCAGACCCAGGCAGAACCAGGCGGCGGCGAGCAGGCCGAGCCCGCGCAGCGTCCACCGGAACGGTGGTGCGTCGACGAGCCGGGCGAGCGGTCGCGGCACCGGGTGGCCGCCTGTCGCGTCCCGGTCGAGTCGGGGCTCGCGCCAGAGCAGGCCCAGCGCGAGGAACGTGACGACGAGGGTCAGCGCGGCGGCGACGACCAGCTGCGGCAGGGTGATCGGCAGGTCCTGGCGGCCACCGACGCCGTGTGCGAGCAGCGTCGCGGGGTCGCTCATCTCGTTCAGCGGACGACGAGCTGGAAGAGCACCAGCTCGGTCTCGTGCGTCTCCACCTCGAACAGGCCGGTCTTGTCGGCCCGGAACTCCACCGAGCCGGGCTTGCCGGCCGGCAGTCGGGCGCCCAGGTCGTAGCCGTGCACGTGCAGCTCGTCCGACACGTCCGAGGTGACGGTGATCCGGACCAGCTGTCCCTTACCCACGGTGATCCGTCCGGTCGGCGGGCTGATCCGCCGCTTGGCGATCGTCACGACGATCGCGCGGTCCGCCGCCCGTGCGCTGGGTGACGGGCTGGCCGTCGGGGTGGGCGCGGTGGTGGCGGCGCTCGGCGGGGCGGCGGACGTGGCCGGCGCGGTGGGGGTGGCCCCGGACGGGTCGTCGTCGTGCCCGCAGCCGGCGATGAGCAGGGCGGCGAGGACACCGGCGGCAAGGGTGGCGGCGGCGCGGGGGGTGGGGGTGCTGACGAACACGGGCGGGCTCCGAACGACGCGAGGGGACGGGTGGCGAGGTGATCGTCGGGGAGGAGAACTCTACGTCTTGTTCGTCGGCGGCGACATGACCATGATGAACGAATGCGATCGAGGTTCGTCACTGCGCGTAACATCCTGAGTCGGGCCGTGGCGGCGTTGGCCGCGACGCTCGTGGTGTCGCTGCTGCTGCCCACCGCTCCGGCGTCCGCGCACGGCCAGTTGGCGACCTCCACCCCGCTGACCGGCACGGTCGTGCGCGAGCCGCTGACCCAACTGGCCCTGTACTTCACCGAGAAGCCGGCCGCGAACGCCTACTTCACCATCACCGGGCCGAACGGCTCGCGGGTGGACAGCGGTTGGTCCTCCGGCGAGCCGAAGCGGCTGGACAAGCCGGTCACCGAATATTTCAAGGTCAACGGCGTGTTCGAGCCACGGCTCTACCACACCGGTTTCCCGGCCCTGGTGACCGTCGCGCACTGGCCGGCGAAGGGCCGCTACACCGCCAGCTATCTCTCCGTCGCCTCGGACGGCGAGACGGTCCGCGGCAGCGTCACCTTCGACTACCAGGGGCGCAGCACGGCCGCGCCGGCCGGCTGGGCGGCACCCACGGCGGGGCCGGACCCGGCGCTGCTGGCCCAGGCCGAGGGCGAGGGATCGGCCGCCCCCGCGGCGACCGACAGCCCGGTGGCCCCGACCGGCGCTCCGCCCGCCGCCGGCGAGGAGCGCTCCGGTGGCGGGTTCCCGGCCTGGCTGGTCCCGGCGCTGATCGTCGTGGTGGTCTGCGCGATCGTGCTGGTGGCGGCGCGCCGCCGACCCGCCGTGCGGGGGGCCGCCACACCGGGCCGCCGACCCGCCGGCCCCGCCCGCAAGGCCGGTGCTCCGGCGCGTCAGTCCGCCACCCCTCGCAAGACCGGTCGTCCGGCCCGGCGCGGACGGCGGTAGGGCCGCCCCGACATCCGGCATTCGCCGCGAATCACCACGGACTTTCGTACGGACATCGGGAACTTTTGATGTATCGACACGAAGCCATGGACACTCAAATCGAAACGCCTTAATGTCTCGACCCATCAACCCGGTGTTTCCGCAATGTCACTCGTCGGCGTCGAGGACGTTACGGAGCCGGGGCCGACGGCCATCCTCACCGCTGCCTCGCACCGGCCGTCGGACACTCCACCGCCTCCTGGAGGAACGATGGGCCCACGCCTGCAACGCCGACTCCACAATCCCGTCCTGGGTGCGCTCGCACTCGTCCTCACCACCGGCCTCTGGGCCGTTCCGGCCACCGCCGCCCCCGCGCAGGAACCGGGCGTCACGCTGCGCGTCTTCGACGTGCAGGTGCCACTGTCCGAGCTCTGCACCCTCAAGCCCGCGCAGACGCCCAACGTGGACAAGCTGATGTCCACGATCAACTGGACCTCGGCGGCCGACTTCGGCTTCGAGGACAACTTCGTCTCGCAGGTGCTCGGCAACATCACAGCCACCCAGGCCGGCAGTTACGCGTTCCGGCTCAGCAGCGACGACGGGTCCACGCTGGCGATCGACAACACCGTGGTGATCAACCACGACGGTCTGCACGGCGCCACCCCGCCCAAGGAGGGCGCCGTCACCCTCACCCCCGGTCCGCACCCGCTGCGCATCGACCACTTCGAACGGGGCGGCGGACAGCAGATCACCCTGGAATGGAAGACGCCCGGCTCGTCGTCCTTCGTTGTCGTACCCAACTCGGCGTTGAGCACCGACGCCGGTGTGGTCCGGGTGACCGCGCCGGGTCGCAAGGAGTGCGAGGGCATTGCCGACACCCCCGGCGACGGCCTCCCGCTGACCGGGGTGCACCCCGGCTACACGCTGACCAGTCTGCGGCCCGGTGGCTTCCAGCCGAAGGTCACCGGGATGGACTGGCTGGCCGACGGCCGGCTGGTCATCTGTACCTGGGGCGGCAGCGACCAGTCCGGCACCTCCCAGGACGGTGAGGTCTGGATCCTCGGCAACACCGGCGGCGCGACCACGTCGGGCGCCGTGACCACCAAGAAGATCGCCGGTGGCCTGAAGGAGCCGCAGGGGCTCAAGGTCGTCGACGGGGTGGTCTACGTGTCGGAGAAACAGCGGCTGACCCGGCTGGTCAACACCGGCGGCGACGAGGTTGCCGAGCGCCTGGACACCGTCGCCACCTGGCCGTACGGCGGCAACTTCCACGAGTTCGCGTTCGGCCTGCTCTACCAGGACGGGTTCTTCTACCTGAACCTGTCGGTGTCGATCAACTCCGGCGGCGCCACCACCAACCCGCAACCCGCCACCAACCGGGGCACCAGCCTCAAGGTCAACAAGGACACCGGCGCGGTCAGCTACGTCGCCGGCGGCCTGCGTACGCCACACGGCATCGGGTGGGGCCCGGAGGGCGGCATCTTCGTCACCGACAACCAGGGCGGCTGGCTGCCCGCGTCGAAGTTGGTGCACGTCAAGCAGGGCCGGTTCTTCAACCACTACACGAACCCGGCCGGCCCCTTCGACACCGCGGTGGTCACGCCGCCGGTGCTGTGGATGCCACAGAACGAGATCGCCAACTCGCCCAGCACACCGCTGTACCTGACCAGTGGCCGCTACGCCGGCCAGTTCGTCATCGGCGACGTGACCTACGGCGGCCTGCAACGGGCCAACGTGGAGAAGATCAACGGTGAGTACCAGGGCGCCCTGTTCCGGCTCACCCAGGGCCTGGAGGCGGGCGTCTCCGAGGTCAACATCGGCCCGGACGGCGCGATCTACGTCGGCGGGCTCGGCGCCGGTGGCAACTGGGGCCAGACCGGCAAGCTGTCGTACGGCCTGCAAAAGCTCACCCCGAACACCTCCACCACGTTCGAGATGCTCGCCATGCGCGCCACCACGACCGGCTTCGAGGTGGAGTACACCCAGCCCGTCTCGACGGAGACCGCCGCCGACCTGGCCGCGCACTACAAGCTCAAGCAGTGGCGGTACGAGGCGACCGCGAACTACGGCGGCCCGAAGATCGACGAGGAGACGCTCACCGTCACCTCGGCCACCCTCTCGGCCGACGGCCGGAAGGTCACCCTGACCGTCGCCGGCCGCAAGGCCGGACGGGTCGTCCACCTGCGGTCACCTCGCCCGTTCACCTCCACCGGCGGCCAGTCACTGTGGAGCACCGAGGCGTGGTACACGCTCAACTCGATCCCGGGCAGCCCTCCCGCACCCACCGGTGGCACCATCACCGGCGTGGGTGGCAAGTGCCTGGACGTCGACAACGCCGGAACCGCCGACGGCACGAAGATCCAGCTCTACACCTGCAACGGCACCGGCGCGCAGTCGTGGTTGCGCATCGGCGACACGTACCGGGTCCTGGGCAAGTGCCTGGACGTGGACAACGGCGGCACCGCCAACGGCACCAAGGTGCAGCTCTGGACCTGCAACGGCACCGGCGCGCAGGTCTGGCAGCCGCAGGCCGACGGGTCGATCCGCAACCCGCAGTCCGGCAAGGTCGTGGAGGCCGCCGCCGGCAGCACCGCCAACGGCACCCAGATCCAACTCGGGACGTACGCGGGCGGCGCGCACCAGAAGTGGGTCATCGGTGCCGGCGTGACCGGCTGACGTCGACGAGGGGCGCGGTCTGACCGGCGGGTCGGGCCGCGCCCCGCTCGTTCAGCGGAAGCGGGGACGCGGCGGCGGGAGCGGGAGCAAGGGTGGTCAGGGCGACGACTGTCGCCGTCGCCAGGGTCAGCAGGGAACGCGGGGACGCTCCTCGCATCGGAGCGCGAAGGCCCCCCGGGCCGGCGCTCACCACTGCGCGTTCAAACGGTCACGCGCAGTAGGGCCGGCATCGCACCCGGCACGCCAGGGACCGAGCGGTCATCGATACCTGGGCGTCCGGCGGTAAAGGTGTGGGTCAGGGGCCGTGCGGCAGTGGCTGGGCCAGCGCCCGCAGATCCGACGGCAGTTGGGCCAGGGCGTCCTCGAACTCCCGGTGCCCGACCACCCGGTGCATCGTCTGGAGGACGGCCCGAGCGCCCCGCTCGGCGGCGGGTCTGTCGATCCCGGCGCGGTCGGACACCCGGCGCAGAAACTCGTCGTAACCGAACGCCTCGGGCGACTCCGCGCCCTTGACCAGCAGCGGGCTCAGCTCGTCGGCCAGGTGGGGGGCCAGCGCGCCCGCCTCACCGCCACTGAGGCGCTCGGTGAGGGTCCGCAGCACAGCCTCGGTCAGTGGGCGCGCCTGCTCCGGCGGAATGCCCGCCCGCGCGGCAACCTTCTCGACGAACCCCAGCTCGGCCATGCCCCCGCCCTTCACCTCGGAA
Source organism: Micromonospora sp. NPDC049230 (assembly GCF_040647875.1). Lineage (NCBI taxonomy): Bacteria > Bacillati > Actinomycetota > Actinomycetes > Micromonosporales > Micromonosporaceae > Micromonospora > Micromonospora sp. NPDC049230. The sequence continues at coordinate 11,672 of NZ_JBEZCZ010000058.1, read as the reverse complement.
AGGCGTGCCTACCCCGGCCGACCGGTGGCAAACCCCGCCCGCCGACCTGGACGCCCACCGGCGCCACGGCCGGCGAGTCCTCCTCGCGCGCCCGGCCGGCCGTTCTGTTCGTTGCTCCGCGCGGTGCCGTCCCCTTCTCGTACGGTGAGGTCGGACCGGGAACCCGACGGCGGCCCGTGCCACAGGAGGAGCAGATGGCGGTGGACCTACCCGACGTGCTCGACAGGTACTTCCGGGCCGTCAACGACAGGGACCTGGATGCCTTCGTCGCCTGCTTCGCGGACACCGCGAGCGTCGCCGACGAGGACCGGCTCTACGACGGACGGGCCTCCATCCGCGCCTGGCGACAGAAGACCATGGATGCCTACTCGTACACGGCCGAGCCGGTGCGTGTCACACCGCAGGCGGGTGACTCGTACCTGGTCCTCACCCGGGTGTCCGGCGACTTCCCCGGCAGCCCGATCGAGCTGCGCTACCGGTTCACCCTGCGCGACGACCTGGTCGGCGCCCTGGACATCCGGCCGTAGCGGCCGCCCACCCGCCCGACAGGAGGAGACCACGTGCCGCGAGTCTGGCTCATCACCGGGTGTTCCCGGGGTCTCGGTCGGGCGCTCGCCGAGGCCGTGCTGGCCGACGGCGACCACCTGGTCGCCACCGCCCGCAACCCGGCCCAGCTCGACGCCCTTCGCGACAGATACGGCGACCAGGTCAGGACGGTGGCCCTCGACGTCACCGACGCCGCGGCCGCCCGCACCGTCGCCCGCACCGCCGTCGACACGTTCGGCAGCCTGGACATCCTCGTCAACAACGCCGGGTACGCCGACGTCGCCGCTATCGAGGACCTGCCGGAGGACAACTTCCGGGCCCAGATCGAGGCCAACTTCTACGGGGTGGTCAATCTCTCCCGTGCGGTCCTGCCCGCGATGCGCGACCAGGGGCACGGGCACATCGTGCAGATCTCCAGTGTCGGCAGCCGGGTCGCCAGCACCGGCCTGGGCGCGTACCAGTCCGCCAAGTGGGCGGTCAGCGGCTTCTCCGGGGTGCTCGCCAAGGAGGTCGAGGGGTTCGGGATCCGGATCACCAGCGTCGAGCCGGGCGCGTTGCGGACCGACTGGGCCGGCTCGTCGATGAGCATGTTGCCGATCAGCGACCCGTACCGGCCGGTCATCGATCCGGCGGTGCAGCGGCTGCGCCAGGCCAGCGGCAACCAACCGGGGGACCCGGCCCGTGCCGCCCAGGCGATCATCCGGATCACCCAGGTCGACGACCCTCCCCTGCGGCTGCTGCTCGGCGCCGACGCCGTGGCGGGCGCCACCGCCGCCGCCGAGGCCCTGGCCGCGTCCGACGCGCGGTGGCGCGAGCTGAGCGAGTCCATCGCCTTCGACCCGACCCCCTGACCGACGCGGCGACCGGGCGGGAGTACGGGCCGGTGTGTCCGTGCGGCTCCGGATCGACCGCCGAACGGGCGGGACGGCCATTGGGCCAACAGGTGACATGATGTGTGAACAAACAGCTGTCGCTAGGAGAAGGGTTGCTGCTGCCCGATGGCGCACTTCGCGGCTCGCACGTCCACCGCACCCGGGTCGATCGTGGTGACGTTCACCGGCGACCCGCTGATGGTGGGCTGATGCCGCCCGAGCGACCGGAGGCCGTCGCCGAGCAGAGCGTCCCCGCCGGCCTCGCGGACACCATGTCGTACCAGGTCGCGACGGACGTGCGGGCACTGCGCGCGTTCGTCAGCGTCGGGGCGCTGGCCCGGGGTCTGCCGGCGGAGCGGGTGGAGCTGCTGACGCTCGCGGTCAGCGAGCTGGCCACCAACACGTTGCAGCACACCTCCGGCGGCGGCCGGGTCCGGCTCTGGGCCGAGTCGGGTCAGCTGTTCTGCGACGTCGTCGACCGGGGGCCGACGCGGGCGTTCGGCCGGGGCATGCCGGCCGCCGACGCGATACGGGGGCGCGGGCTGGCGATCGTGGAGCAGATCTGCGACGAGGTCGCCGTGCTCACCCGCCCCGGCGAGACAGTCGTACGGATACGCCTGAGCCTGTGAACACCGCCGGCTGTCCACCCGCCGGCTGCCACAATGCGGACAGCCCGGGCCGACGGTGACACCGGGTCGACACCGATCGGGAGGACGGCACGATGCCGGACAGCGCACGCGAGGCGGAGTTGCTCGATGCCGAGCGGACCCTGCAGGACGCCCAGCGGGCCGGCGACGTGGCCGCCCTCGACCAGTTGCTCGTCGACCAGCTGATCGCCATCGGCCCGGACGGCCGTGCCTACCGCAAGCAGGACGACCTGGCCGCCCACCGGGACCGCCGCTCGGTGGTGCGGGAGCTGGTCGAGGAGGAGCTGGACCTGCTCGTGGTCGGCAAGACCGGTGTGACGTTCTTCCTGGGCCGGGTGTCCGGTGTGTTCGAGGGGGAGGCGTTCGCGGCCCGCCTGCGCTACACCCGGACCTGGGTCCACGACGACCCACACGGCTGGCGGGTCCTCGCCGCGCACATCAGCCCGGTCTGATGCGGGTCAGGTCTCTTCGTCGACGTCGAGCAGGCCCTGCTCGTCGAGGAACGCGAACCACCTGTCGTCGGCGGGGGTCAGCTCGGCATAACCCGGGCCGAGCACGTAGTAGTCCACGAAGGACCCCAGGTCGGGGGCTAGCTCCTCGAACGCGTCGGACATGAACCACTCGGTGCCGGTCGGTGGGAAGTACCAGATGGCGCCCGTGCCACGGTCCATGAAGATCGGCTCGTCGCTGCGGGTCCCGATCACCAGCCAGCCCGGCCGGTCCTGCGGGATCGAGGAGAAGTCCGGCGCGTAGTCGAGGTGGTACTGGACCCCCGCGAGGGTCGCCGTGGACGCCAGCTCGACCCGACCGGCGCGCAGCCCGTCGGCGACCAGCAGCAGATCCCGCAGGTCGTCCGGCAACCCGACCGGCACGGCGTCGATGGCGGCACCCTCGCCGAACTCGGCGAACGCCACGCTCGCCGGCTGGTCGGCCAGGTCCACCCGCAGCTCCTCGATGAGCTGCCGCAGCTCGGGGATCAATCCACCACCTCTGTTCGGATCAGGTCCTCCTCCGGTCGGCCCGGATCTGCCCTCAGCTCCACGAACCGGTGCGCGTGTTGGTTCTACCACGCACCGGCCCGTGGAGGCGTCAGCTCGCCGAATCGCCCAGCCTGGCCGCCACCACCAGGTCGTTGAGCCGCGCCATCCCGGCGGGTTGCGCGGGCAGCCGGGTGTCGCGTTGCGCCTGGTCGAGCCGCTCCGTCAGCTCAGCGAGGTCACCATCCAGGACCGAGCCGGCGACGAGGTCGTCCAGCCCGCCGTGTTCGGCGGCCGGGTGCCGCCGTCGAGTCGTTTCCTCAGCTCACCACGGCGTCGATCGGGCCGACGCGCAGGGTCCCGTCGGTGAGCGGCGTGCAGCGGATGCCGCCGGTGGTGCGCAACGCCTTCCAGGCCCCCGGCCCGATGGTGACGTCCATCCAGGCGCAGGGCCGGGCCGCCCGGTTGACCCGCAGGCTGACCGGGCCGTCTCCGGAGTCCAGGACCAGCACCCTGCCGATCAGCCCGTCCACCGCGATCCCGGTGGTGAGGATGTTGCGCCGAACCTCGGCCAGGCCGATGCCGACCGGCAGTGACTCCTGGGCGATGACAGTGACGCTGGCGTCGCGGTGCGCCTGCTGGCCGAAGTACCTGTCGCCGACGATGCCGAGGTGGGCCCGGATCCGGACGGCGTCGACCAGCTCACCGGGTGGGGCCGGCGCCGGGCCGTCGGCGGGCCGGCCCAGGAAGCGGTGCACGGGCGAGGCCAGCAACTCGACGATCTCCGGCATGGCAGGGATTCTACGAACCGGACCGGGTCCGGCGGGCCAGGTCGGCGGATGACCCGGCGGGGCCGGCGGCGCGCGGCCCTCCCGGCGCATCCGCGGGTGCAGAGCAGAGGGGCCACACCCGGTTCAGGCCGGCCGGCCGGTGACGGTGAGGTCGCGCACCCGGCCCACGTTGTCGAACGAGCCGAAACCCACCCGCCCGGAGCCGAACGTGGTGTCCGTCGCGGTCATCAGCGGGTCGGGGCGCCCGTCGACGTGGACGGCGATCTCGCCGCTGGCCGGCCGGTGCACCACCCGCACGCGGTGCCAGTCGGCGTCGGTGATCGCCGGGTCCGCGCCACGGGATCGGCCGTCCCACTGCTGGTCGATGCGGTTCCGATCGGCGTTGTCGACAACGAAGATGCCGTTGTGCGGGTAGATCGTGTTGTCGGTGCACAGGTGGGCGTAGTAGAACTCGGTGTCCGAACGCCAGCCGAAGACGATGATCACGTCCCGGTTGGTGACCTCCACCGGGGTGTCCAGTCGTACCCACGCGTCGATCTCGGCCGACGACCAGGCCGGGCCGGCGGTCAGCACTGCGTACTCGAAGGGCCGGCGCGGCCCCGGCCGGCTCTCGCCGGCCTCGGCGAGGACGACCTGGTCGTGGGTGAACCGCCACCTGGTCGGGGTCACCGGCGCCCAGTTCGACGCGCCGGCGGTGCGGCGCAGGGTGGTGCCGCCGACGTCGCCGTCGGCGAACTCCCGCGTGCCGCTCACCGTCCCGATCCTGCCACTCAGACCGCCAGGGCCGCCCGGACCTCCCGTTCCGCGGTGACACCGCCGTCGCCGTGCGAGGTGACCCGGCCGGACTCCAGCACGTGGTAGCGGTTCGCCACCCGCAACGCGAACCCCAGGTGCTGCTCGACGAGCAGCACACTGAACCCGGACTGCCGGGTCAGCTCGACGATCCGCTCCTGGATCTCGGCGACCACCGACGGCTGGATGCCCTCGGTCGGCTCGTCGAGCATCAGCAACCTCGGCCGGGTGATCAGTGCGCGGGCGATGGCCAGTTGCTGGCGTTGGCCGCCGGAGAGCAGCCCGGCCCGCCGCCGCAGCAGCGGGCGCAACGCCGGAAACAGGTCCAGCACCTCGGCGGTGGCCACCGCCCCGTCGCGCCGCCCGTCGGCGACGAGCCGCAGGTTCTCCGCGGCGGTCAGGTGCGGGAAGCTCTGCTGACCCTGCGGGACGTACGCCATCCCCCGCGCCACCCGCTCGTGCGGCCCGAGCCGGGTGACGTCATCGCCGTCCAGCTCGATCGTGCCGGCACTCGGGCGCAGCAGCCCGGCCGCGACCCGCAGCAGCGTGCTCTTGCCGGCGCCGTTGTGGCCGAGCACGGCGGCCACCCCGTCGGGCGGGACGGTGAGGTCCACCCCGTGCAGCACCCGAGAGCGCCCGTACCCGGCGTGCACCCCGCGCAGTGTCAGCATCATGCCTCCAGGACCGTGGGGGCCGACCCGGCGTCGACCGGGTGGCCAAGGTAGACCTCCTGCACGCGCGGGTCCGCCTGGACCTGCGCCACAGTGCCCTCGCTGAGCACCCGACCGGCGTGCAACACGGTGACCGTGCGCGCGAACCGGCGCAGGAAATCCATGTCGTGCTCGATCACCACCACCGTGCGATCCCGGCTCACCGTCTCCAGCAGGGCACCCGTGGCGTCGCGTTCCTCGTGGCTCATCCCGGCGACCGGCTCGTCGAGCAGCAGCAGCCGGACATCCTGCACCAGCAGCATGCCGATCTCCAGCCACTGCTTCTGGCCGTGCGCGAGCGTCCCGGCGAGGTCCCCGGCCCGTCCGGCCAGACCGATCGTCTCCAGTGCCGAGGCCACCTCGTCCGGGATACCCCGGCGACGGCGGGCCAGGGTCGCCCAACTGCGCCGGGCCCCCGCCGCGATGTCGAGGTTCTGTAGGACCGACAGTTCCTCGAAGACCGTCGAGGTCTGGAAGGTGCGCCCGATGCCCAACCGGCTGATCCGGTGCACCGGACGGCCCAGCAGCTCGTGTTCGCCGAACCGGACCGAGCCGGTGGCCCGGACCAGGCCGGTGATCGCGTCGACAAGTGTGGTCTTGCCGGCGCCGTTGGGCCCGATCAGGAACCGGATGTCACCGGCGGGCACCTCCAACGAGACCCCGTCGACGGCGGTGAACCCGTCGAAGCTGACCCGCACGTCACGGACGGACAACCCGTCCAACCGCTCGTCGCTCATGCCGCCGGCACCTCCGCCCGTTCGGCGCGTCGCCGCGTCGTCGGTAACCACCCACGCCCGCGCGCGTCCGCGCCGCCGTCGCGGCGGCGGGCCAACGCCCACAGCGACGCCAGGCCACCGGGAAGGAACGCCACCACCACGACGAAGAGCAGACCCTGGAGGTACGTCCAGGTGCCGGGAAAACGTTCCGACAACGCGGTACGCGCCCAGGCCACCGCCACCGCGCCGAGCACCGGGCCGAGCAGGGTGGCCCGGCCGCCCACCGCCACCCCGATGACGAACTCGATCGACGGGACGATGCCGATCAGCGCCGGCGAGATGATGCCCACCGCCGGCACGAACAGCGCCCCGGCCAGCCCCGCCATACCGGCCGCTACGACGTACGCGACGAGCTTGACCGACGCCGGGTCGTAGCCGAGGAAACGGACCCGCTCCTCACCGTCGCGGACCGCCACCAGCAGCTCCCCGTAGCGGCTCTGGATGAGTTGGCGGGTCAGCGCGAGCAACGCCAGCAGCGTGCCGGCGATGATGAAGTAGACCATCCGCTGGTTGACCGGGTCGTCGAGGTTGTAGCCGAAGAAGCCCTTGATGTCGGTCAGCCCGTTGGTGCCGCCCGTGGTGCCCTGCTGCCCGATCAGCAGGATCACCATCGCCGCCGCGAGCGCCTGGCTGAGGATCGCGAAGTACGCGCCCCGGACCCGACGGCGGAACACCAGCGACCCGAGTCCGAAGGCGACAGCCATCGGCAGCAGCACCGTCGCGGGCAGCGCGAACCACGGGCTGGCGAACGGCCGCCACCACAGCGGCAGTTCGTCGAGCTGCCCGTACAGCTGCATGAAGTCGGGCATCCCGCCCGGGCCCGCGTCGGCGAGCTTGAGGTGCATGGCCATCGCGTAGCCACCGAGGCCGAAGAAGACGCCCTGGCCGAGGGTGAGCATCCCGCCCCGGCCCCAGGCGATCCCGATGCCGACCGCCACCATGGCGACGCAGAGGTACTTGGCGAGCAGGGCCAACCGGAAGTCCGACAGCACCAGCGGCGCCACGGCGAAGAGCAGTGCGGCGCCGAACGCGAAGCCGGCCGCTGTCCGCAGCCGGGAGCGGCGCGCGGGCGGGCCCGGCGGTTCGGCGCCGGCGGGTGCCGGGTGCACGGCGGTGCTGGGCGGCGCGGGGGTGACGGCGGTCATGCGAGGCTCCTGGTCCGCAGGGTGAACAGGCCCTGTGGCCGCCACTGGAGGAACGCGACGATCGCCACGAACACGATCACCTTGGCGACGCTGAGGGTGGTCAGGTACTCCCCGGTGGCCTGGAGCACGCCGAGGGCGAAGGCGACTATCACACTGCCCTTGAGCTGGCCGATCCCGCCGACCACGACGACCAGGAAGGCGTCGATGATCAGGTTGGTGCCCATGGTGGGGCCGATCGGGCCGAGCAGGGTGAGCGCCACTCCGGCGAGCCCGGCCAGACCGGAGCCGATGAAGAAGGTCGTCCGGTCGACCCGGGCGGTCGGGATGCCGGACACCGCGGCGAGGTCGCGGTTCTGCACGACCGCCCGAATGCGACGCCCGAGCGGGGTGAGCCGCAGCGCCAGGGTGAGCGCCGCGACCGCGGCCAACGCCAGGGCCAGGATGAACAGCCGGTTGTTGGCGATGGTCAGCCCGCCGGGCAGCGCCACGTTGCCGGTCAGCAGCTCGGGGGCGCGGGTCTGCACGTTCGGGCTGCCGAAGACGTCGCGGGCCAGTTGCTGGAGCATCAGCGACACACCCCAGGTGACGAGCAGGGTGTCCAGTGGCCGGGCGTAGAGCCGGCGGATGAGCAGCATCTCCAGCAGCACACCCATGGTGCCGGCGACCACGAACGCCACCGGCAGTGCGACCGCCAGTGACAGGCCGGCCCCGGTGATGCTCTGTTGCAGGACATATGTGGTGTACGCGCCGGCCATGATGAACTCACCGTGCGCCATGTTGATCACGTTCATCTGGCCGAAGGTCAGCGCGAGGCCGAGAGCGATGAGCAGCAGCACCGCGCCGATGCTGATGCCGGTGAAGAGTTGACCGAAGAGGACTGTCACGGTGGGTACTCCGTACTGCTGGTCGGGTGGCCCGGGCGGACCGCGCGGCAACGCGCCCCGCCCGGGCCGGCATCGTCAGCTCAGGCCACTCGCCCACGGATAGGTCTTGAGGTACGGGTCCGGCTGCACCGGCTTGCCGGAGTTCCACACCTCGGTGATCAGACCGTCCGCGCCGATCTTGCCGATCCGGGCGGTCTTGGCGATGTGCTGGGTCGGTCCGTCGACAGTGACAGTGCCCTCCGGCGCGTCGAGGGTGATCCCCCCGGACGCGGCGCGGACCTTCTCCACGTCGAAGGCGCCGGCCTTCTCGACCATCGCCTTCCACAGGTGCACCGCCACGTACGCGGCCTCCATCGGGTCGCTCGTCGGCTTGTCCGCCCCGTACTTGGCCTTGTACGCGGCCACGAACTTCGAGTTCGCCGCCCCGGGCGTGGTCTGGTAGTAGTTCCAGGCGGTCAGCTGACCCTCCAGGTACTGGGTGCCGATGCCCTTGACCTCCTCCTCGGCGATCGACACCGACACCACGGGCATCCCGGTCGCGGTCAGGCCCGCCGACTTGTACTCCTTGAAGAAGGCCACGTTGCTGTCACCGTTGAGGGTGTTGAACACGGCGTCGGCCCCGGACGACTTGACCTTGTTGACGATCGTGCCGAACTCGGTGGACCCGAGCGGCGCGTAGTCCTCGCCGGACACGGTCATCCCGTTGGCCGCCGCGTACGCCTTGATGATTTTGTTGGCCGTGCGGGGAAACACATAGTCACTGCCGACCAGATAGACCGATTTCGCACCCTGCGCCTTGAGGTAGTCGAGCCCGGGAACGATCTGCTGGTTGGTCGTCGCGCCGGTGTAGAAGATGTAGGGCGACTGTTCGAGTCCCTCGTACTGCACGGGGTAGAACAGCAACGCCTTGTTCTTCTCGAAAACCGGCTTGACCGCCTTGCGGCTGGCCGAGGTCCAGCAGCCGAAGACAGCGGCGACCCGGTCCTCGGAGATGAGCTTCTCCGCCTTCTCGGCGAAGGTGGGCCAGTCCGAGGCACCGTCCTCACCGACCGGCTGGATCTTCTTGCCGAGGACGCCGCCGGCCGCGTTGATCTCGTCGACCGCGAGCATGATGGAGTCGCGGACGGTGACCTCGCTGATCGCCATGGTGCCCGAGAGCGAGTTGAGCAGGCCGACCTTGACGGTGGAGCCGGAGACGTCGGCGGTGACGCCTGTCGCGCTTCCCCCGTCGGTGGTCTTGCTGCCGCACGCGGTCATCGCGGCCGCGGCGACCAGGGTCATGGCACCCGCCAGGATGCGGCGGCCCCGGAATAATGACATCAATTCTCCCCTGCGGTGCGCTCAAGTGGCGAATGGACGGTCGGTGCGGTCCGGTGGATCTGACGTGGGCGGTGCCGGGGTCGACGGGTGGACGCCACCGGGGCACCGCAGCGGATACGGGCAGGGAAAGCGTCGACCGGCATCATTGCGATCGTGTTTCCCGGCCCTTAATTGAGTGTTTCCCGCCGGCCGCGCGGCACGATCGCCAAAACAGCGGCCGACACCGTCCGGAAAGACGGTGTCGGCCGCTGGAAAGCTCGGAAAAATTGCCACCACAATGGTCGGCGAATGCTTTCGCCGATCGGGGACACACATTGGTGGCGACTGCCCGCAGGGGCAGATCCTTCACGCAGGAAGTATCTTAGGGCCGCAGCGGGTACGGCTGTCAAGGCTCACGTCGGCCCGGCCGGCGGTCAGAGCTGGGCGAGCACTGTGAAGTCGAGCCCGTCGGCCTCGGCGAGGTAGATGCGCTGACGTACGTGCCGCCGCCGCAGCCGCAACCGCCCGCGGGGCCCGTGGTACGCGACGGTGTCGGCGGCCGTCTCGATGGCCCGCACGTCGAGGGTGCGGGCCTGGCCGATCAGCGCGGCGAGCAGCATCACGCCCTCGTAGCAGGACTCCCCCAGGCTGCCCAGCGGCGGCGCCTCGACCCCGAACCGACTGGCGAACTCGCCGTGGAAGTCGAGGTTCTCCTGGGTCACCAGCCCGGCGAAGAAGCCCGCCGTGCTGAACAGCCGTCGGGTCGCGCCGGCACCACTGGCCAGCAGCATGTTCTCGTCCATCAGGGTGCTCAGCCGCAGACAACGCTGGTCCAGCCCGGATCGGGCGAACGCCCGGTTGAACCGCACCGCGTCCGCACCGACAAGCAGCATCACCACCGCGTCGGCGTCGCTGTGCTCGATGCGGCGCAGCACCTCGTCGAAGTCGTGCGCGTCCAACGGCAGAAAGTGCTGGCCGACCACCTGCCCGCCGCACCGCAGCGCGTATCGGTGGGCCGCCCGCGCCGTACGCCGCGGCCACACGTAGTCGTTGCCGACCACGAACCAGCGACGCACCCGCTGCTCTCCGGCGAGCAGCCGCATCGCCGGCCACAGTTGGGCATCCGGCGTCTCGCTGGTCAGGAAGACCCCCTCGGTACGCTCACCGCCCTCGTAGAGTGCGGTGTAGACGTACGGCACCCGATGCGCGACGCGGGGCGCCAGCGCCTGGCGCACCGAGGAGATGTGCCACCCCGTCACCCCCTGCACGGCCCCCACCGACACCAACGCCTCGACCTCGGCGGCCACCTCGGCCGGCGGCGCACCGCCGTCGACAGGCACCAGCCGCACCTCCCGGCCCAGCACCCCGCCGCACCTGTTGATCTCCTCGACCGCGAATTGCGCACACAGCTCGCAGGTCGGGCCGAACATGCCGGCCGGCCCGCGCATCGGGTAGACCAGGGCGATGCTGACCACGGCACGGTCGACGGTCAGCCACGGCGGTGCCGGCGCGGACATGTGCACATGATTGCCCGGCCCACGACGGAAGGCCAGAGCTCACCACGGACCGGGACGACTCGGTACCATGACAGAGCCACGGACCAGGGAGTTTCATGTCAGATGTGCCCGGGGCGCCAGCTGACCTGCTGCGCTCGCTCACCCGCGCCGAACGGCTGCTCTCCCGCCGGCTGGGCGCCGTCCTGGCCGACGACGCGCTGACCATCGAGGCGTGGCGGGTGCTCTGCCTGCTCGCCGACGGCCAGGGCCACCCGATGAGCGAGGTTTCCGCCGAGGCGTCACTGCCTCCCGGCACCCTCACCAAGCTTGTCGACCAGTTGGTCGACCGTAACCTCGTCTTCCGCCGGATCGATCCGATCGACCGGCGGCGGATCCGCGCCTACCTCACGGCGCGGGGCCGACGCGAGCACGACCGCCTCGACCAGCGGGTCCGCGCCAGCCTCGCCGAGCTGGGCCTTTCGGATCCGGGCCTCTCGGAGCTGGGCGTCGCGGACAGCAGCGCGCCGGGCGTGCCACCGACCGCCAACCTCGTACGCCAGCTCGACGACCTGATCGGCCGCCTCGACCCGGCCCGGCAGCGGGAGCACGCCGACGCGGCCGGCCCACACCGCTGACCCTCCCCCGACACCACAGAGAGCGTGATGCCTGTGCCACGGCCTGGAACGACGGCGGTGGCCGGGTCCGGGCCGCCCGCAACCCGGTCAGTGGCGCGGACC
>NZ_JBEZCZ010000057.1:0-33924 GCF_040647875.1 Micromonospora sp. NPDC049230 | reverse complement strand
TTACCGAGTCCTGCCAGTCCTGCCAGAGCCAGTCCTTGTCCAGGCCGGAGTCGAGTCACCCCCACCCCCACCCCCACCCCACCCCCAATCCCGCGTTGATCATGACGTTATTGCCACCCGCGTCGGCGTGTCAGGGCAATAACTCCATGATCAACGCGGGATGGGGGCGGGGGCGGGGGGCGGGTGGGTCAGGGTTGGGGGAGGAGTAGGCAGGTGCTGGTGGCGTGGGCTATCAGGCGGGTTGCGGCGTCGGTGATGCGGGACTCGGCCAGGGCCGTTCGGCGGCCGCGTTGTAGCACCGTGCCCTCGCAGCGCAACGTGCCACTGTCGACGGTGACCGGGCGGAGGAACTTCACGTTGAGGTCCAGCGAGGTGTAGGCGACGCCGGCCGGCAGGGTGGTGTGCACGGCACAGCCGGCGGCGGTGTCCAGCAGTGTCGAGAGCACACCACCGTGGACGCTGCCGAGCGGGTTGTAGTGGAACTCCTGCGGGGTCAACTCGACGACCACCCGACGCTCGTCGGCCTCCATCCGGGTCATGTCGATGAGGTGCATCACCGGTGGTGCGGCCAGCTCGCCGGCGATCATCGCCCGGAGCAGGTCCAGGCCGCTGCGTCGACCGATCTGGGCGGCGTTGACCGCCGGGTCCGCCCAGGTGAAGGTGCGACTGCGCGCCGGTTCCTGAGTCTGCGTCATGGACGCAGCCTGGCAGCAGGTTGCTGAGTCTGTCAACGAGACCTAGCCTGGGCGGATGCGACCCGCGGCACTGGACTGGTCGGTGGAGAACTGCACCATCGCCCGCGCCATGGAGATCCTCGGCGAGCGGTGGACCCTGGTGGTGCTCCGGGAGGTGTTCACCGGCGTGCGCCGATTCGACGACATGCGGGTGCGCACCGGCATTCCGCGGCAGGTGTTGACCAACCGACTGGCCGCCCTGGTGGGGCAGGGTGTGCTTCGCCGGGAGCCGTACCGGGAGCCGGGCAGCCGGCCGCGCCACGAGTACCGGTTGACGGAGAAGGGCTTGGACCTGTGGCCGGTCCTGGTGGCCGTGCTCGGGTGGGGCGACAGGTATCTCGCCGACGCCGAGGGCTCACCGCTGACCGTCACTCACCGTGACTGCGATGCCCCGGTGCGCGTCGAGCTGCGCTGTGCCGAAGGGCACGACGTGCGGCGGATGCGCGACGTGCTGTCCCGCCCCGGTCCCGGCGCTCGTCGCCGTTCCCCCTGACGCGCGACAACCGCGCCGACCGACGCCGCGAGGCATCGACGATCATGCTTGCCGAGGGCTTGTCGAGTGTGACGGTAGCTGTTCGTGAACGTGTCGGTGGTGTTGCGGTGATGTAGCCCTGCCAAGTTCGGTGAAGCCGGGCGGAACCAAGCCTTGTCAACGCACTCAAGTATGTGAATACTTCACTGCACTTGGCCGGTTTCCCCAGATCGGCTGGGCTGTCATCGGGTCAGCCGACCTCGGCGAGACCCACTCCCCCGCCCAGGAGGTTGTTACATGCGACCCACGAGGTCCACATTCCGCGTTGCGGCGACTGTCGCCGTTTCCGGAAGCCTGGTCGTCGGCGCGCTCATCGGCGCACCGGCCCAGGCCGCACCCGCCGCCTCGCCCGACGCCGCGGCCGCGCTGTCCGCGCAACTCGGTGACCGCTCGGCCGGCTCGTACATCGACGCCAGCGGCAGGTCCGTCGTCACGGTGACCGACGCGGCCGCCGCCAGCACGGCGAGCAGGGCCGGCGCCGCCGTCCGCTACGTCACCCGGGGTGCCGGTGAACTCAACCGGGCCACCGCCGAGCTGGAGCGCTCCGCCAAGATCCCGGGCACCGCCTGGTGGAGTGACCCGGTCACCAACCAGGTCGTCGTCTCCGTCGACAGCACCGTCACCGGCGCCAAGCTGGAGCGGGTCAGGGCCGCCGCCGCGCGGGCCAACGGCGCGGTCCGCGTCGAGGCCGAGGCCGGTGTGCTCAGCACCCGGATCTCCGGTGGCCAGGCCATCTACGCCGGCGGTGGCGGGCGCTGCTCGCTCGGCTTCAACGTGCGCAGCGGCAGCACCTACTCCTTCGTGACCGCCGGGCACTGCACCAACATCTCGGCCAGCTGGTATTCGAACTCCGCCCAGACCGCGCTGATCGGCACGCGCACCGGCACCAGCTTCCCGGGCAACGACTACGGCATCGTGCGGCACAGCAACTCCGCCAACGCCGCCGGCAACGTCTACCTCTACAACGGCAGCTACCGGGACATCACCGGTGCCGGCAACGCGTCCGTCGGCCAGTCGGTGCAGCGCTCCGGCAGCACCACCGGCCTGCGTTCCGGCTCGGTGACCGCGACGAACGCCACTGTGAACTACGCCGAGGGCTCGGTCTCCGGCCTGATCCGCACCAACGTCTGCGCCGAGCCGGGCGACAGCGGCGGCTCGCTGTTCGCCAACACCACGGCCCTGGGCATGACCTCCGGCGGCAGTGGCAACTGCCGCACCGGCGGCACGACCTTCTTCCAGCCCGTCACCGAGGCCCTGAGCCGCTACGGCGTCAGCGTCTTCTGATCGATGCGCCACCCGCGGGCCGCCGGAACCCTCCGGCGGCCCGCGCCGCGCGTCCGGCCGCCGCCAGCTCAGGCGAGCCGGTCGGGGCGCCGGGTGGGCCGCAGGGGATCCGGGGGTACGACAGCGGCGGTGTCACCGGGTGCCGCGGCACCGACGGACCAGGCGAGATGCGCCCGCCGGGCGGAGAGCACCGCCAGCAGCGGCCAGAGGGAGACCGCCACCGCCGTCACCCGTTCGGCCAGCCCGGTGCGGGACCCGCCTGTCACCTCGAAGGCGCACCAGCCGAAGAGCGCGAGCAACACCACGGTGGCACTGAGCCCCACCGCCCGGCGAAACGCCCAGGGCGGCTCCGGACGGGCCGGGTGCGCGGCGTCGTGGCCCCGCGGCAGCCGCAGTGCCGACCCGGCCGGCCAGAGCGCCAGGGCGAGGACGGCCACCGTCGCCGCGACGCCGTGGCTGAGCGAGCCGCCCACCGGAGGCCGGGGAAACGCGACGAGCGTGATGGTGGCCATCCCACCGACCGCGAGCAGGAACCTGCTGGGCAGCCCGGCCGCGTGCAGGACGGCGGCCACCGACAGGTAACAGCAGCCGAGCAGCACCAGCGCCACGACCATGATCCAGGCGTCGGTGGCGTCCTGTCCGGCCAGCTCGCTGATGGTGTCCCGAATCGGGTCGTACCCGGCGGGTTGCCGCGCCGCCGCGACCGTCCAGCCGCTCACCAGCAGCAGGGGCGCGGCCGCCGCCGTGGCGACGGCCCAATTCGGTACGGCGCGCATTTCGCCACGTTAACCGGCATGGCCGCTGGCCGAGTCGGCTTCGTCGGCCTGCCCCACCAGCGAAACGTGCCGGCCTGCCGGGTGCCCCGGAGGCGGGGCGGCCACCCCTGACAGAATGCCGGTGAGGACTGTTCCACGATGAGGAGTTGCCAGCCGTGATCCGTACCCACAATGCCGGAAGCCTGCGCGCCGCGGACGCCGGCTCGACGGTGACGCTCGCTGGGTGGGTGGCCCGCCGGCGCGACCACGGCGGGGTCATCTTCGTCGACCTGCGCGACGGCACCGGCGTCGTCCAGGTGGTCTTCCGCGAGGAGGACGCGCACGCGCTGCGCAACGAGTTCTGCGTGAAGGTCGTCGGCGAGGTGACCCGCCGGCCGGCCGGCAACGAGAACCCGGAGCTGCCCACCGGTGAGGTCGAGGTGACAGTCACCGAGCTGGAGGTGCTCTCCGAGGCGGCGCCGCTGCCGCTGCCGGTGGACGACCAGATCGAGGCCGGCGACGACATCCGACTGAAGTACCGCTACCTGGACCTGCGCCGCAGCGGGCCGGCGAACGCGTTGCGGCTGCGCTCGCGCGCCAGCCACCTGGCCCGGGGGGTGCTGCACGAGCGGGACTTCCTGGAGATCGAGACGCCGACGCTGACCCGGTCGACGCCCGAGGGCGCCCGCGACTTCCTGGTGCCGGTGCGGTTGCAGCCCGGCAGCTGGTACGCGCTGCCGCAGTCGCCGCAGCTGTTCAAGCAGCTGCTGATGGTCGGCGGCATGGAGCGGTATTACCAGATCGCCCGCTGCTACCGCGACGAGGACTTCCGCGCCGACCGGCAGCCCGAGTTCACCCAGCTCGACATCGAGATGTCCTTCGTCACCGAGGACGACGTGATCGACCTCGGTGAGGCGATCGTCTCGACGCTGTGGAAGGACCTGGCCGGGCACGAGATCTCCGCGCCGATCCCGCGGATCACCTGGCACGACGCCATGGCCCGGTACGGCTCCGACAAGCCGGACCTGCGCTACGGCGTCGAGCTGACCGAGCTGACCGACTACCTGCGCGGCACCGCGTTCCGGGTCTTCGCCGGGGCGATCGACGCGGGCGGTTACGTCGGCGCGGTGGTGATGCCGGGCGGCGCGGCGCAGAGCCGCAAGGAACTGGACGGCTGGCAGGACTGGGCCAAGGCGCGTGGCGCGCGGGGCCTGGCGTACGTGGTGCTGGACGCCGAGACCGGCGAGGCGCGCGGCCCGGTGGCGAAGAACCTGTCCGCCGAGCACCTGGGCGGGCTCGCCGACGCGGTCGGCGCCAAGCCGGGCGACGCGGTCTTCTTCGCCGCCAGCGCCACCTCCCGGGAGGCGCAGGAACTGCTCGGCGCGGCCCGCGTCGAGATCGCCAAGCGGGCCGGGCTGATCGACGAGAGCGCCTGGGCGTTCTGCTGGGTGGTCGACGCCCCGATGTTCGAGCGCACCGACGAGGGCGGTTGGACGGCCGTGCACCACCCGTTCACCTCGCCGAACGCCGAGTGGGTCGACAGGTTCGAGGAGGCTCCGGACCGGGCCCTGGCGTACGCGTACGACATCGTCTGCAACGGCAACGAGATCGGCGGCGGGTCGATCCGTATCCACCGGGGTGACGTGCAGAAGCGGGTCTTCGACCTGCTCGGCATCACTCCCGAGGAGGCGCAGGACAAGTTCGGTTTCCTGCTGGAGGCGTTCAAGTACGGCGCTCCGCCGCACGGCGGCATCGCGTTCGGCTGGGACCGGGTGTGCATGCTGCTCGCCGGCGCCGACTCGATCCGCGAGGTCATCGCGTTCCCGAAGACCCGTGGCGGGTTCGACCCGCTGACCGGCGCTCCCACCCCGATCACCACCCAGCAGCGCGCCGAGGCCGGCATCGACGCCAAGCCCAAGCCCCCCGCGACGGCCCACACGGGCACGGCCGGCCCGGCCGCCCCGGTCTCCGACCCGGTCTGACCCTGTCGTCGTTGATCATGGGATGACGGGCCCCACGCGATCGGGTGTGGGTCGTCATCCCGTGATCGAACCCAGCTGGGGGTCGCGGTGCGGGTGCTTGTTGTCGGGGGCAGTGGGCTGTTGGGGCGGGAGGTCTGCCGGCGGGGGGTTCGCGGCGGGTTCGCGGTGGTGGGGACCTTCCACTCCGGTGCCATCTCGGTGCCGGGGGTCGCGGCACGTCGGCTGGACGTGACCGACCGGGCCGCCGTGCGCGCGCTGGTCGCCGAGGTGCGGCCGGACGCCGTGGTCGGCACCCCCTATCGGTACGACGACTGGGCGGTCACCGCCGACGGGGCCGCGAACGTGGCGGTCGCCGCCGCCGAGACCGGTGCCCGACTCGTGCACGTGTCCAGTGACGCGGTGCACGCCGGCCGTCCCACCCCGTACGCCGACGACGACCCGCCCACGCCGGTGCACGCGTACGGTGCCGCGAAGGCCGCGGCCGAGACCGCCGTGCGGGCGATCGACCCCGGCGCGGCCCTGGTGCGTACCTCACTGATCCTGGGGGAGGGCAGCAAACAGATCCAGCTCTGCCGGGACGCGCTCGCCGGCCGGGCGGCGCTGTTCACCGACGAGTTCCGGTGCCCGGTCGACGTCAGCGACCTGGCCGACGCCGTGCTGGAGTTGGTCACCTCGCCGTACGCCGGTCCGCTCAACGTGGCCGGCCCCGACCCGGTCAGCCGGGCCGACCTGGGTCTCCTCGTCGCCGAGCACCTCGGCCTGGACCGGGCCGGGCTCCGGACCACCACCGGCGCGGCCGTCGGCCTGTCCCGCCCCCTCGACGTACGCCTGGACAGCTCCCGGGCCGCCGGCCTGCTGCGCACCCGACTGCGCGGGGTGCGCGAACTCCTGGCTCGCTGACCAGCTGATCTCCCCCTGGCGTCGGCACGCTTATTGTGCATAACTCTTGTGCATAAGAAGCGTGCAGAGATAGTGTGCATGCATGGAGAACTCGCCACCCGACGGCCCGAACGAGCAGCGGCGCGTCGATCTGGACGGCCGGCAGGTCCGCGTGCTGGCCCACCCCCTACGGATGCGGCTGCTCGGTTCGCTGCGCGTCGACGGGCCGGCCACCGCGACCGCCCTCGCCGAGAAGCTGGGCACCAACACCGGTGCGACCAGCTATCACCTGCGGCAACTCGCCGAGGTGGGGCTCGTGTCCGAGGACGCTGACCGGGGCACGGGTCGGCAACGCTGGTGGCAGGCCACGCACGACGTGAGTCACTTCGAGCCCACCGACTTCGACGACGATCCGGACGCCCGTGCCGCGGTGCAGTGGATCCAGACCGACCAGGTGCGGCTGATGGCCGAGTTGGCCGAGCGGTGGATGGCTGTCGAGCACCACCAGTCCCGTGCCTGGCGTGACGCCGCCGGCATGAGCGACCTGGTGCTGCCGCTGGATCCGGCTCGGCTGCGGGCGCTCACTGACGACCTGTGGGCGGTGCTGATGCGCTACCGCGACGAGGCCGTCTCCGAGACGTCGGACGCGAAGCCGGTGCACGTGTTCCTGGCCGGCTTCCCCCGTCTGGACGAGCGCTGGTGAGCGCGAGGAGTGAGCCGGGGTTGCGAGCCCCGCAGTCGCGAACGGGGGTGGTGTCGTGAGCGCGCTGACCGTACGCCAGGTCCGGCGTCGTTACCTCACGCTCTACGGCCTGCGCTGGCTGCCCACGGGTCTGATGATCCCGGTGATGATCCTGCTGATGCAGGAACGCGGCCTGTCGTTGCCGCAGATCGGCCTGGTCTACACCGCGCAGGGGCTGCTGGTGCTCGCGCTGGAGTTGCCCACCGGTGGGCTCGCCGACGCCCTCGGTCGCCGGCCGGTGCTTGTCGTCGCCGGGGCGCTCAGCCTCGTCTCGTTGACGCTGTTCGCGGTGGCCGACTCGTTCTGGGTGTTCTTCCTGGTCTATGCGGTGCAGGGGATCTATCGGGCACTGGACAGCGGCCCGCTGGAGTCCTGGTACGTCGATGCCACACTGGCCGTCGACCCGGAGGCCGAGTACGAACGCGGTCTCGGGCACGCCGGCACTGTCAGCGGCGGCGCCATCGGCGCTGGCGCGCTGCTCAGCGGTGGCCTTGTCGCACTGGGTCCGATCGGGCCGGTCAGCGCGCTCACAGTGCCTGTGCTGGCCGCGATCGTCGCGCAGGCGGCGGCGCTCGTCGCGCTGCTCGTCCTGTTGGTCGAGCAGCGACCGGCCAGCGGGGTCGCGGCGATACGGGCCTCGGTGGTCCAGGCGCCTCGGATGATCGGCCAGGCGTTCGGGCTGTTGCGCCGTTCCCGGGTGCTGCTGGCCCTGGTGTCGGTGGAGCTGTTCTGGGGCTTCGGCATGATCACCTTCGAGTCGTTGCTGCCGGTTCGGCTCGCCGAGGTGATCGGCGACCCGGAGCGGGCCGCCGCGCTGCTCGGGCCGGCCAGTTCGGCCGCCTGGCTGGCCTCGGCCGCTGGCGCGGCGCTGACCCCCCTGCTGTCGCGCTGGCTCGGTGCGGCTCCGGGCGCGGCCCTGCTGCGCATTTTGCAGGGTGTGACGGTGGTCGGGATGGGTCTGTTCGCCGGGCCGGTCGGGGTGCTGGTGGCCTATCTGGCCTGCTATGCCGTGCACGGCGCGTCGAACCCGCTGCACAGTGGCCTGTTGCACAGGCAGGTCGACGGCCCGTACCGGACCAGCGTGCTCTCCCTGAACTCGATGATGGCGCAACCGGCCGGCGCCCTCGGCGGGGTGGTCCTGACCGCGATCGCCGCCGCCGCCAGCGTCAGCACCGCGATGGTGGTCGGCGCGGTGGTGCTCGCCGTCGCCGCACCGCTCTATTTGCCCGCCTGGCTGGCCGGCCGTCGGCCGGCAACGCCCGTCGAGGCGACGGCGGCGCCCGTCCCGGCCGCCGACCGGTGAGGAGGAGGTGCTCCCTGGCGCATCGGGGGGACCTCGTCTCTCACCCGAGGCGAATCGTGCTGAGCGGAAGGGTGTTGGTGGAGCCGAGCCGACGGTAGAGCCGTGCCGCACCGACGTTGTGCGTGTAGACGCCGAGCGCCACGGTGTGGTGGCGGGCCAGCAGCGCCCGGGCCATCCCGGCGGTCAGCGAGGCGCCCAGACCCCGACCGCGTAGGTCGGGGGCCACGGTCAGGCCGGCGGGGAAGCCGACGTCGCTCTGGCTGCGGTCCACGCCGCACGCCACCAGTCGGCCGCCGTACCAGTCGACCACCCGCGGGTCGCCGGGGCGGGAGGTGGTGCTGGGGAACGCCTCGTCGACGAGCGTCTCCAGCGCCGGGGTGTCGGCGTCGGTGAGGCGGACGACCGGTTGCGCGTCCGGCCGCGCCGGTGGTGGCGCGTCGGTCCAGTGGAAGTCCCAGTCGTGGTGCTCGGCCACCGCCAGCCGGCCGGTCAGCAGAGCGCGATCGTGCCGGGGCAGATGCAGTCGCTGCCCCGGTCCCGGAGCACCTGGTCGTCGAGGATCATGCTGACCAGCCTAGAAGCCGGGGGTACGACGCCCGCGTCGGGCAGCGGCGAGGCAACCGGATCCACCGTCGAGATTGGCGAGTCGACCGATTGGGTACATCACGCGCCGACCTACTGGGAACCCCCACCGGAGGACCGACATGCTCGCCATTCTCGCCGCCATCGTCTTTGGCTTCGCCCTGCTGCTCGACCTGCTCAACACAGACTTCGGAGCACCCGACCTGTTCAACTGGAACACTCTCGTACTCATCGGGCTGCTCCTGCTCTCGCTCTACCTGGGTGGCGTGGGCAACGGTCCGCGCGGCGGTGGCGGCGGCCGTTGGTACCGGGGTCGTCGCCCGGGTCGTGGCTGACCGGAACCGATCACCGGTGGCGGGCCCACGGCGCGATTCCGGCCTCGTGGGCCCGGCCCGGTACTGTCTTCGTGATGGAGTCCGACGCCCTCTTCTCCCTCGGTGAACCCGCCGGGTCGCGCAGCGCGCCCGACGGTCCCGCCGGTGTCGACGGCTTCACCGCGGTGGCCGACGATTCGCCCCTGCCCGTCCGGATGCGCCCGGTGACCCTCGACGAGTTGGTCGGGCAGGACCACCTGCTCGCCCCCGGCGCCCCGCTGCGGCAACTGGTCTCCGGCGGCGCCCCGATGTCGGTGATCCTCTGGGGTCCGCCGGGCAGCGGCAAGACCACCATCGCGCACCTGGTGGCCGGGGCGACCGACCGCCGCTTCGTCGCCATGTCGGCGCTCTCCGCCGGTGTCAAGGACGTGCGGGCGGTGATCGAGGCGGCCCGCCGCCAGCGCCGTTCGGGCGGCCCGCAGACCGTGCTCTTCATCGACGAGGTGCACCGGTTCAGCAAGACCCAACAGGATTCGCTGCTCGCCGCCGTCGAGGACCGCACTGTCACGTTGCTGGCGGCGACCACCGAAAATCCATACTTCTCGGTCATCTCACCGCTGTTGTCGCGGTGCGTGCTGCTCACCCTGCAACCGTTGGACGACGAGGCGGTGCGGGGCCTGCTGCGCCGCGCGGTCGCCGACAAGCGCGGCCTGGACGACGTGCTCACCCTGACCACCGAAGCCGAGGACCACCTGGTCCGGCTCGCCTCCGGTGACGTCCGTAAGGCACTCACCGCCCTGGAGGCGGCGGCGGCCTCGGCCACGGCGCTGGGCAGCGGGCGGATCGACCTCGCCACCGCCGAGCAGGCCGTCGATGTCGCGGCGGTGCGCTACGACCGCGACGGCGACGCCCACTACGACGTGGTCAGCGCCTTCATCAAGAGCATGCGCGGCTCGGACGTGGACGCCGCGGTGCACTGGCTGGCCCGCATGCTTGTCGCCGGCGAGGACGCCCGGTTCATCGCCCGCCGCCTGGTCATCTTCGCCAGCGAGGACGTGGGCATGGCCGACCCCGGCGCCCTGAGCGTCGCCACCGCCGCCGCCCACGCCGTCGAGTACGTCGGGCTGCCCGAAGCGCAGCTCAACCTGGCCCAGGCGGTGATCCATCTGGCCACCGCGCCCAAGTCGAACTCGGCCACCACCGCCATCGGCGCCGCCATCGCCGACGTCCGGGCCGGCCGCGGTGGCCCGGTGCCGCGCGGGCTGCGCGACGCGCACTACGCCGGCGCTCGCGGGCTGGGCCACGGCACCGGCTACCGCTACCCGCACGACGACCAGCGCGGCGTGGTCACCCAGCAGTACGTCCCGGACGACCTGGTGGGCATCGACTACTACCAGCCCAGCCCGCACGGCGCGGAGCGGTCGGTGGCCACCCGGCTGCCGGTGCTGCGCCGGATCGTGCGTGGCCTGCCGGCCCCGGCCGCCCGACCGGACACCGGGACAGCCGAGCCGCCGGTAACGACGCGGACCGCGTCGGCGCTTCCCGGTGAGATCGGTCGCCCGACGACGGGCACGGGCGCCCCCGGCACGACGCAGGACAGCGGCGCTGACGCCGCAGGAGAGGGTCAACAGTGAGATCGCGTGGTGGGGACCGCCCGGACGAGGGCCCGGACGAGGGGCGCGATCGGAGCGCCAAGACGCGCCGGTGGGGTCGAGGCCGGGCGGCCGAGGTCGAGCCGGAGGAGCCGGTCGCCGGCGAGGAGTTCGGCTGGATCGACGACCTGCGGTCGGCCAAGCAGCAGCGCGGCGAGCTGGGCCCGGACGGCGCACCGGCGGAGCCCGACCGCCCCCACGGGGGTGCGCCGGCGGAGCCGGCCGGGCCGCGTCGGGGTGCGCCGGCGGAATCGGCCGGGGCGCGTCAGCCGATGCCCCCGGAGGCCGCGGCGCCGCCTGCCGTGCGCCAGAGCGGCCCGGGTGGCGCCGCCGCACGTCGACCGGTCGACACCCCCTGGCCGGGGGACGTGCCGCCGACGGGCCGCCGCCCGGACGACCGGCCGCCCGTCGCCGGCGGCGCTGCGCCCGTCCAGGGCCAGCCCGTGCGTCGGGGCGTGCAGCCGGCAGCCGGTGCCCGTGCCGCCGTACCGCCGGGGCCGCCCGCCGCCCGCCCGGGTGGCGGCGACCCGACCAGCCAGCCCGTGCCCCGCCCGACTGCCGACGCACCCGGCGGACCGGCCCGGTCCCGCCCGACGACGGTTCCCCCCGGCCCACCCGTGGGCCCACCGCCCTCGGGCGCCCCGACCGGTCGCCGCCCGGACGCCGCTGTTCCCCCGGGTCGTCGCCCGGATGCTGCCGCAGCCGGCGGGCACCCGGACGCGATGCCGCCGCTGCGCCGTCCGGAGGCCGTCCCACCAGCCCGCCGGCCGGGCCCGGATACCGCCGAGCCCGGTCGCCGGCCGGGGCCGGACGCCGTCTCACCAGGCCGCAAGCCGGGGCCGGACGCCGCCGAGCCCGGTCGTCCACTGCCGCCGGCCGACGGAATGCCCGCTGGCCGACGCGTCACGGCGGCTCCCGATCCGACCCGCGTCGGCGGGCCACCGGTCGCCTCCGGCGCGGCCCGCGTGGACGGCCCACCGGCCGGTGCCGTGCCGCCGGCCACGGAGGGCCTGCGGCCCGACCCCGCCATCGACCGCGACCCGCGTACCGCGCGACGTCGCCCAGGCCCGGTCGACCCGGGAGCCCCGGAGCCCACCGATCGTCGTCCCGTCGACCGGTCCCGTCCGGCAGCCGGCGGCCGCCGCCGTGCCGCCGAACCCGACGAGTCCGCGGTGCCCCTGTCGGGCAACGCGCCGCAGGTGCCCGCGGCCTCCGGTGGTCACAGCGGTGCCACGCCCACCATCGGGCCGCCCGACGGCACCGGTCGCCGCCGGGCCGCCTCCGCTGAGCCCGAGCGTCGGCCGCCGGCCGCCGGTGAACCCCGGACCGACCGCCCCGAACGGCCCGCCGACTGGCTGCGCCAGGCCGGCCGCCTGCCACACACCGACCCCGGCCTGCCGGTGGTCAACCGCCGCGGTGGCCCCCCGCCGGCCGCGGATCGGCGTCCGGCACCGGGCACCGGTACCGGCGAACTCGTCGACCACGCCTCCGGTCGCCTCGGCGTGCCCGACCCGGCCGCGGAGCGCACCGCCGCCCGCCGGCCCGCCGGCCCGCCGGCTGACCCCGGTGCGGACGCACCGACCGGTCGCCGTGCCGTCCGACCCGACGGGCCGAGCACCACCGGTGAACAGGCTCTGCCCCCTCCGCCGACCTCCGCCGATCGGCGTGCCCGTGGCCGAGACGCCGCGACGCCCGTTGGGGATCCGACCGGCGGGCGCGCCCGTGCGGTTGCCGTGCCCGGCCCGGACGCCCCGCCCACCTCCGACCCGACCGGCCGACGACGCCGGCCGGCAGCCGAGCCAGGCCCGGACGGCCCGGGTCGACCCGGGCCGGTGAACGACCGCGGCGACGGCACCTACGCCGGCGCACGACCCGCGCCCGGCGCCGATCCCGCCGTGCCGGTTCGGGGCGCCGCCCGCTCCGCCCCGCCCGCCCGCTCCGCCCCGCCCGCCCGCTCCACCCCGCCCGGCCGGGCCCGGCCCGTCCAGGCTGGCGCACCGGTCCCGGACGCCGCGCGCCGTGGCGCCGACGGTCCGCCCCGCCCCGCCCCGGGTGCCGAGGCGACCCCCCGTCCGGACGGCACGGCTCGTGCTGCCGGTGCACCGGGCGTGGACGGCCCGGTTCGTGCCACCGCCGCAGCGGGTGTGGACGGCCCGCCGCGTTCGCGCCCCGACGGTCCGGCTCGTGCCGCCGTCCGGCCACCCGGCGGCGCGCAACCGCCCCTCGCCGACGATCGCACGCACGGTGAGCCCGGTGCCGGTCCCGGCGCACCGGCGCGTGGTGGCGCCGCGGCCGGGCGAGCCACCCCCGCCGACCGCGCCGCCGGGCGTGCCCTGCCTCCGCACCGGGAGCCCGGCCGCGCCGAGCCGAGCGGGGTCGCCCCGGTGCCACCGCCGCCTGGCCGCTCCGGCGAGCCCGTCGGTGTGGCCCGTGTCGCCGTCGCCGTGCCGCCCCCGTCCGGGCCGGCGGACCACCCGACACCGGAGCCGTCCGGCGGGCCCGCGCTGCGCTCGGCCGGCCAGGACACGCCCGACGACGCGCCCGGTGCCCGATCCGAGGTACGCCGGCAGTCGCGCGAACGCCGTCGCCTCCGGGCGGCGGTGCTGGTGCTGGTGAGCGTCGTGCTGCTCGGCGCGGTGCCGCTCTTCTTCGGCATCCGGACGCTGAGCCGTGACCCGGTCTTCGACAACCTGGATCAACTCAACGTGCCCGGCTGGGCCGCCGCCAAGACGGTCGACGACGTCAGCGGCAGCCGATGGTGCCTGCTCGACTGCCGGCTGCGGGAGCGCACCGTCACCTCGGAGAAGTCGCCAGAGGACACGGCGCGGGTCTACGAGGACGCGCTGCGCCAGGACGGCTGGCAGCCGTGGAAGGTGAGCCGCTGCCCGGAACAGAAGACGAAGGGCAGCTACACCTGCTGGCGTCGCGACGAGTTGACACTCGACCTGTGGGTCCGCGAGCCGACCTGCGTACCGCCGCCGGTCGACGGTGAGCCGGCCGTCGTGCCGTCCACCGAACCGTCGGCCGCCGCGGCGACGTGCACCGGCTCGTTGGTGTCGGTGAAGGTGCGCAACGCGATCGACGACGAGCGGACCAGGCCGCAGCCGACCACCGACCCGTCACTGACCGGAGAGGACCCGTTCCCGACGGTCAGCGGGGACCCACTGGGTGAGCTGACACCCTCACCGTCGTGAGCCGGTCTCCATCACGGACGGTAGGGTCTGGGGCTGGCGGGCTCGCCCGCTGCCGGTGACCGCCGACGGCTCGGCGGCCGGCACGGGTGCCATGGTTCTGCGTTCCGAGGACGTCGGGTCCTGCGGAACTCTGCTTGAGGAGGACAGGCGTGGGCGACATTGCAGCCATCGCGGCGCTGATCGCGGCGAGCGCGTTCGCGGTGCTGGTGCTCATCCTGACGCTGCCCATCCTGCGGCTGCGGCACACGGTGGATGCCACCACCCGGATGATCAACGACCTGAACGATCGGACCGGGCCGCTGCTCGGTGACGTGAACACCACTGTGAAGAACGTCAACACCGCGCTGGAGCAGGTGCAGACCTCGCTCGACGGCGTGAACCTCCAGCTGGCGAAGGTCGACACGATGACCAGCCACGCGCAGAACGTCACCGCCAACGTCGCCAACCTGGCCACCGTGGTCTCCGCCGCGGCCGCGAACCCGCTGGTGAAGGTGGCCGCGTTTGGTTACGGCGTGCGCAAGGCCGCCGCCGGTCGCCGGCACGCCGAGACCGAGCGCGAGGTCCGCGACACCATCAAGCAGCAGCGACGGGCCGCGCGGCGCGGCAACAGCTGACCGGCCGGCGTACCAGGAGGTAGCGAGACATGAGGCGCTTGTTCTGGCTCGGCATCGGGGTGGCCGTCGGTGTGATCGTGGTCCGCAAGGCGACCCGGACCGCCCAGGCGTACACGCCGGCCGGCATCGCCAGCTCGCTGACGGAATCCGCTGGCGGGCTCGTCGAGTCGCTGCGTAGTTTCGTGGAGGACGTCCGGGTCGGGATGGCCGAACGCGAGCAGGAGATCCACCACGCGTTCGCCCAGGGCGAGGCGTTCGACGATCAGTTCGCCGACCTGCGGGAAGACCCGCGCATCGGCGATCGAGACATCTTTCCGGAGGAACACCAGCGATGAAGACGGCGGAGATCAAGCGGCGGTACCTCGCGCACTTCGAGGCGAATGGCCACACCGTGGTGCCGTCCGCTCCGCTGCCCGCCATCAGCGACCCGAACCTGCTGTTCGTCAACGCCGGCATGGTGCAGTTCGTTCCGTACTTCCTCGGTCAGCAGACTCCCGCCTACCAGCGGGCGGTCAGCGTGCAGAAGTGCATCCGCACACCGGACATCGACGAGGTCGGCAAGACCAGCCGGCACGGCACGTTCTTCCAGATGAACGGCAACTTCTCCTTCGGTGACTACTTCAAGGCCGGTGCGATCCCGCTGGCCTGGGAGCTGTCCACGAAGCCGATCGCCGAGGGTGGTTACGGACTGGATCCGGAGCGGATCTGGCCGACGATCTACCTCGACGACGACGAGGCGTACGAGATCTGGCGGTCGGTGGGCGTGCCGGCCGAGCGGATCGTCCGCCGGGGCAAGGCGGACAACTTCTGGTCGATGGGCATCCCCGGGCCGTGCGGTCCGTCGTCGGAGCTGTTCTACGACCGGGGCCCGGAGTACGGCCGCGAGGGCGGCCCGGCGGTCGACGAGGACCGGTACATGGAGTACTGGAACCTCGTCTTCATGCAGTTCGAGCGGGGTCCGGGCACCACCAAGGAGGACTACCCGATCCTGGGTGACCTGCCGGCGAAGAACATCGACACCGGCATGGGCCTGGAGCGGATGGCCTCGATCCTGCAAGGCGTCGACAACCTGTACGAGATCGACGAGGTTCGGCCGATCCTGGCGCGGGCGGCGGAGCTGACCGGTAAGCGGTACGGCGCGCACTCCGGCCACGTGGCCAGCGAGTCGCACCCGGACGACGTGCGGCTGCGGGTGATCGCCGACCACGTCCGGACCGCGCTGATGCTGATCGGTGACGGTGTGACGCCGTCCAACGAGGGTCGCGGTTACGTGCTGCGCCGCATCATGCGCCGGGCGATCCGGTCGATCCGGCTGCTCGGCTGGCAGGACCGGGCGCTGCCCGAGCTGCTGCCGGTGGCACGGGACTGCATGTCCCCGTCGTACCCGGAGCTGGCGACCGACTTCGACCGGATCGCGGACTACGCGTACGCGGAGGAGGAGGCGTTCCTGTCCACCCTGCGTGCCGGCACGACGATCCTGGACACCGCGATCGCCGAGACCCGCACCGCGGGCGGCTCCGCGCTGTCCGGGGCGAAGGCGTTCCAGCTGCACGACACGTACGGCTTCCCGATCGACCTGACCCTGGAGATCGCCGCGGAGCAGGGCCTCACCGTCGACGACGAGGGTTTCCGCCGACTGATGGCCGACCAGCGGACCCGGGCGAAGGCGGACGCGCAGGCGCGCAAGACCGGTCACACCGACCTGTCGGCGTACCGGTCGGTGCTCGACTCGGGTGGCCCGGTGACGTTCACCGGGTACAGCGAGGTGGCCCGCGAGTCGACGGTGCGGGCGCTGCTCGGCGCCGACGGCCCACGGCAGGCGGCGACCGAGGGCGACACCATCGAGCTGGTGCTCGACATGACACCGTTCTACGCCGAGGGTGGTGGCCAGCAGCCCGACCAGGGCATGATCACCGTCGGCGGCGGGCAGGTCGAGGTGCTCGACGTGCAGCAGCCGGTGCCCGGCCTGATCGTGCACCGGGCCCGGGTGATCCGCGGTGAGGTGCGTGCCGGCGAGGCGGGTTACGCCGAGATCGACACGACGCGGCGGCGGGCGATCTCCCGGTCGCACACCGCCACCCACCTGGTGCACCAGACCATGCGGAACTTCCTCGGTGAGTCGGCCACGCAGGCGGGTTCGCTGAACGCGCCCGGCCGCCTCCGGTTCGACTTCAACACCCCGACCGGGGTGTCGCCGAGCGTTCTGCATGACGTGGAACAGCAGGTCAACGAGGTGCTGCTGGCCGACCTGGAGGTGCACGCCTTCATCACCTCGCTGGACGAGGCGCGGCGGATCGGCGCGATGGCGCTCTTCGGTGAGAAGTACGGCGAGGAGGTGCGGGTCGTCGAGGTGGGCGACTACGCCCGGGAGCTGTGCGGCGGCACGCACGTGGCCCGCTCGGCCCAGCTCGGCCTCGTGAAGATCCTCTCCGAGTCGTCGATCGGTTCCGGCGTCCGCCGGGTCGAGGCGCTGGTTGGCATGGACGCCTTCGGCTTCCTGGCCAAGGAGCACCTGCTGGTCTCCCGGCTGGCCGAGCTGTACCGGGTGCCCAACGACCAGGTCGCCGACCGGGTGGAACAGACGGTCACCCAGCTTCGGGACGCGGAGAAGGAGCTGGAGAAGCTGCGCGCCCAGTTGGTGCTGGGCGGGGCGTCCGCGCTCGCGGCGCAGGCCAAGGATGTGCGCGGGGTCGCGTACGTGGGCACCGAGGCGCCGGAGGGCGCGGCCGGTAACGACGTGCGGACCCTCGCCCAGGAGATCCGGGGCAAGATCGACCCGGCGCGGCCGGCGGTGGTCGCGGTGGCGGCCCGGTCGAACGGCAAGGCGTCTCTGGTGGTGGCGGTCAACGCGGCCGCGCGCGGCCGGGGCCTGGCCGCGTCGGAGCTGGTGAAGGCGGCGTTCTCCGGGCGTGGGGGTGGCAGCCCCGACCTGGCCCAGGGCGGTGGCCTGCCCGCTGCCGAGGCGCCGACCCTGCTGCTCACCGTTGAGAAGGCGATCTCCGAGGCGTGATGGACGAGCATTGTCGGCCAGGGCGGACCATTTGGTCCGCCCTGGCTCGTTGGGTCCCGGCGGTGACCGTCGGTGGCTGAGTTGATACGCGGTGTGCGGATCGGGGTGGACGTCGGTCAGGTGCGGGTGGGAATTTCCCGTTCCGACCCGGACGGAATTCTGGCCACGCCACTTGTCACACTGGCCCGGGACCTCACGGCCGCGCCGGATGCGGTGCCGAGCGATCTCGCCGAGCTGGCCGCGCTGGTGGCCGAGCACGAGGCCGTCGGGGTGGTCGTCGGCCTTCCGGTCAATCTCGCCGGTAAGCACGGCCCGGCCGCTGTCCATGTGAAGGCGTACGCTGACCGACTGGTCGATGTGATAGCGCCCGTTCCGGTAACGCTCACCGACGAGAGGATGTCGACGGTGGTCGCTTCTCGTAGGCTTGCCGAGCGTGGCGTCCGAGGTAAACGTCAACGTGCGGTTGTCGATCAGGCGGCCGCAGTGGAGATCCTGCAGAGCTGGCTGGACGCGCAGCGGAGGCGGACGTAATGATCGACGATCTGGACCTTGGGTTCGACGAGGCGGAGCGGGGGGAGAAGGGCCGGCACCGGCGCAGCTTCCGCAAGCGCAACGGCGGGTCCGGCGGTGGCCGGGGCAAGACGTTCCTGGCTCTGCTGATGGCCCTGGTCCTGTTGGGCACGATCGGCGGTGGTGCGTACTACGGCTTCGACCGCATCCAGAACTACTTCGTCACCCCCGACTACGAGGGTGCCGGTTCCGATGAGATCACCGTCGAGATCAAGAACGGTGCGCTGCTGGCCGACATGGCCGATGCCCTCGTCACGGCCGACGTGGTGAAGAGCCAGAAGGCGTTCATCGAGGCGGCCGAGGCCAACTCCCGCAGCAAGAACATCCAGCCGGGCACCTACAAGCTGCGTAAACAGATGAGCGGCGCGAGCGCCGTCACCGCGATGCTCGACCTGAAGAACAAGATCGTCAACGGGTTGACGATCCCCGAGGGTCGCACCAGCCTGAACATCTACAAGCTGCTCTCCGAGAAGACCAAGATCCCGGTGAAGGACTTCCAGACCGCCGCGAAGGACCCGGAGGCGCTCGGCGTCCCGGACTGGTGGTTCAAGCGCGAGGACGGCAAGAAGGTCGTCAAGTCCGTCGAGGGATTCCTCTTTCCGGACACCTACGAGATCCCGCCGAAGTCCACCGCCGAGAGCATCCTCAAGCTGATGGTGAGCCGCTTCCTCTCGGTGACCGGGGAGATGAAGTTCGCCGACACGGTGCAGGAGAAGCGCAAGGTCAGCCCGTACGAGGCGCTGATCGTGGCGTCGCTGGCCCAGGCCGAGGCGGGCAACGCCGACGACCTGGGCAAGGTCGCCCGGGTGGCCTACAACCGGGTGTACGGCGAGTTCTTCTGCAACTGCCTGGAGATGGACGTCACTGTCAACTACTACCTGGAGTCGATCGGCAAGCCGACCAAGTCGTCCAAGCAGATGACGGCGGCCGAGATGGACGACCCGAAGAACCCGTACAACCGCAAGCTGCCGGGAATGATCCCGACCCCGATCAACAGCCCCGGCAAGCAGGCCCTGGAAGGGGCGATGGACCCGCCGCCGGGCAAGTGGCTCTACTTCGTGGCCATCGACAAGCAGGGCCACTCGGCGTTCGCCGAGACGTACGAGCAGCACCAGCGCAACGAGGCCAAGGCCCGGGAAGCCGGCATCATCTGACGGCAGCCGATCCGGCGCACACGCGAGAGGGCAGAAAGTGACGACAACCGGTGGTGGTCGTGTCGACCCGTAGGGCCGCGGTGCTGGGCACGCCGATCGCGCACTCCCTCTCCCCGGTGATCCACAACGCCGGGTTCGCCGCCGCCGGGCTGACCGGGTGGTCGTACACCCGGATCGAGTGCGCGGCCGCGGAGCTGCCGGATCTGGTCGCCGGCCTGGGCCCGGAGTGGGCCGGCCTGTCGGTGACCATGCCGGGCAAGGAGGCGGCGCTCGCCGTGGCCGACGCCGCGTCGCCGGTCGCCGTCGCCGTCGGTGCGGCCAACACGTTGGTACGCCGTCCGGGCGGCTCCTGGTACGCGGACAACACCGACGTCGCCGGCATGGTTCAGGTGCTCACCGACGCCGGTGTGCTCCCCGGTGCCGCCGTGACGGTGCTCGGCGCGGGTGGCACGGCCCGCGCCGCGCTGGCCGCCGCCGCGCGGCTGGCCGGCACCTCGGTCACGGTGGTGGCCCGCCGGTCGGCGGCGATCGATGAGCTACGGCCGGTGGCGGACGCGCTCGGTGTCGCGCTGGTTCCCGCCGACTGGGCCGACGCGTGCCGCCACCTCGCCGCCGCCGACGTGGCGGTCTCCACAGTGCCGAAGGGAGTCGCCGATCCGTTGGCCGACGCGGTGGCCTGGCGGTCGGGCGCGGTGTTCTTCGACGCGCTCTACGATCCGTGGCCCACCCCGCTGGCCGCCTCCGCCGCCGCGGCCGGCCTGCGGGTGGTGTCCGGCCTGGACCTCCTGCTGGCCCAGGCGGTCGGGCAGTTCGAGCAGTTCACCGGCGTGACCGCGCCGGTCGAGGCGATGCGGGAAGCGGTGCGACGGGCCACCAAGGCGGCGTTCTTTAGCTGACGGTTAAGACGCGCTTACGGGAAACTGTCCTCTCTGCGTTGTGCCCTGGTCATGGATACGCTGCTCCCCGTTACGGCCGCAGACACAGGGAGTTTCCTTGACCAGGCACGGACTGCACCGCATCACCCGGTTCCGCTCCACCCCCCGGCGTAAGGCGATCGCCATCGGCGTGGTCGGCGGATCGGTGGTGGCCGGCATCGTGGCGACCATGATGCCGATCCTGGCCAGCGACGACCTGTCGATCCGGGCGGCGGCCGACACCACCGCGACGGCGGTGACGCAGGACGGCGACAACGCGACCAAGACGACGCTGGCGACCTGCGCGACGCGCTGCGACGGCAATCCGCGCGGTGGCCGCGAGGCGGTCATCGAGTTCGCGGTGACCACGGTGCCGGCCGCCGCGGTCAACGTCCGGGCGACGTTGCGGGTGCACGCCTGGCAGCAGTTTCCCGCCACGGTGACGGCGCACGCCTCACCGCTGAGCGCCCGCGAGTCGCGGCCGCCGCTGGCGACTGCCGGTGCCGTACTGGACAGCGTGACGGGTGTGTCCAAGGGCTTCAACGAGTGGGACGTCTCCAAGCTGGTCACCGGCAACGGCACCTGGACTGTCGCGCTGGCCCAGACCGGCCTGGAGAGTCGGGTCTACTGGGCGTCGGTCGACAACCGTAACCCGGACCTGCGCCCCAACCTGCTGATCAGCTACGACATCGGCACCAAGCCGTCGCCGGTGACGACCACCAAGCCCGCGCCGCCGCCGCCGAGCGCCGCGCCGACCACCGCCGCGCCGAAGCCGTCGGCCACCACCGCTCCGAGCCGGACGGCGACGCCGAGTGCGAGCGGCACCCTGCCGTCCGGTCGGTGTGGGTCCGTGTCGGACAAGCTCGTCCCGTCCTGCGGCGCCTGGTGGGGCATGTACTCGCCGGCCGGGGCGGGTGGTGGCTGGGATCACGGCAAGGCCGTCACCAATGTGGAGGCGCAGGTCGGGCGCAAGTTCGACATCGTGCACCGCTACCACGACTTCTCCAACGCCGGCAGCAACGGCGCCTTCCCGGACGCGTACGAGACGCAGCAGATGCGCGAGGGCCGGTTGATGTTCTTCGCCTGGGAGTCCCGGGACTTCTCCGCCGGCACCACGCTGAAGTGGTCGGATGTCTACAGTGGTCGGCAGGACGGGACCATCGACGCGGTGGCGGGCCGCATCCGCGCGGCGGGCGTGCCGGTCTTCATGGGCTTCGACCACGAGCCGGAGGACGAGCCGAACAAGGGCAGCGACGCCGACTTCGTCCGCGCCTGGCGCTACGTCTACGAGCGGTTCGCCAAGGCCGGCGCGACGAACGCGGTCTGGGTCTGGACGATGATGGGCTGGTCCGGCCACTACTCCCGCTACGCCGGCCTGTACCCCGGTGACCGCTACGTCGACTGGATCGGCTACGACCCGTACAACTTCCACGTCTGCAACGGCAGCACGGTGTGGAAGAGCCCGAGCACGACGGTGGGCGGCTTCTACGACTGGTTGGACGACAGCGGCATCGGCGCCGGCAAGCCCCGGATGCTCGCCGAGTTCGGCACCAACTTCAACGCCGCCGACCCGGGCGCCAAGCAGCGCTGGTTCCAGGAGTTTCCGGCCGCGCTGAAGGAGCACCCGAAGATCAAGGCCGCCATCTACTTCAACTCGGCGGGCATGACCAGCCGCACGGCGACCTGCGACATGACGATGAACCACGACGCCGCGGCGGTGGCCGGCTTCGCGAAGGCCGGGCAGGACCCGTACCTGCGTCAGCCTACCGGGGGGAGCCGCTGACGACTGACTCACGCCAGTGACAGAACGCCGCGCAGCGGGGTCGGACATCCGATCCGGCGGCGTTCTGTCGGCTAGCGGATTCATGCACCGCCCAATCGGCGGATTTCGTTGACCAAGCTGGACGAGGCACGCTACCTCGGGTTCTCATCCATCTTGGAGGCGCAGCGTGCCCAAACTCTCGCACTTGTGGCGTTTCGCAGGTCGACGTCGTACCAGCGCGGGGATGGTCGCGTTGGCGATCGTCGCCGCAGTTCCAGGCGTACCCACCAACGCGTCGGCCGCGGTGGTTCCGGTCCCGGTGACGGCGACCCTGGTCTCGGCCAACCCCGCCGACGTGACGCCGCACGCGCGAGACGGTGAGACCCGTGCCTTCGCGCAGGTGGGCAACACGGTCTTCGTCGGCGGCAGCTTCACCCAGATCCGGCAGACCGCCGGCTCCGCGTGGGTCACGCAGCGCTACCTCTTCGCGTACGACCGGATCACCGGCACCATGTCCACCACGTTCCTGCCGGTGCTCGACGGTGCGGTCAACACGCTCGTCGCCGGTCCCGGCGGCACGCTGATCGCCGGCGGCACCTTCAAGAACGTCAACGGGGTCGCCCGCAGGAACCTTGTCGCACTCGACCCGGCCACCGGCGCGATCATCGACAGCTGGGTCGGGCGCTCCGACGGCGGCACGGTCCGTGACCTGGCGCTGCACGGCAACTGGCTGTACGTGGCCGGCGCGTTCAACTGGCTCAACGGCACCGCACACGCCGGCCTCGGCCGGCTCAACGCGACCACCGGCGCGATCGACCCGAGCTTCGTCATCGACGCCACTGTGGGGCGGCACGGCACCACGTCGTACGTCTGGACCCTCGACGTCGCACCGGACGGCAACACGCTTGTCGTCGGTGGCAACTTCACGCTCGTCAACGGCCTGACGCGCAACCAGATCGCGCTCGTGGACGTCTCCGCGACGCCCACGCTGCTCGACTGGAGCACCGAGAAATACTCGTCGCCCTGCGCGTCGCCGTCGACCTTCGTGCACTACGTGCAGGACGTGAAGTTCGGCGAGGACGGCAGCTGGTTCGTCGTCGGCAGCAACGGTGGCGGCGGCTGGCCGACCGCGTACTGCGACGTCCTGGTCCGCTTCGAGACCGGGGCGCGGGGCAGCGGCCTCGTCGCCACCTGGGCCGACTTCACCGGCAACGACACCATCACCTCGGTCGAGGTGGCGGACAACGTCATCTACCTGGGTGGGCACTTCCGCTGGATGAACAACCCGAACGCCAGTGACGTCGCCGGCCCGGGCGCGGTGGACCGGCTCGGTATCGCCGCCGTCACCCCGGCCACCGGGATGCCGGTCAACTGGAATCCGCGTCGCAGCGGCGGCGCCTCGATGCCCTCGGGCACCAGCAGTTGGGGCTCGGCGGTGCCGGTGCTCTGGCGGGGCTCGGACGGCCTGTACTTCGGGCACAACTCCGACGGCATGGGCGAGGAGTACCACGGCCGGCTCGGCATGTTCCCGCTCGCCGGCGGGCGTACCTTCGCCCCGATGAACCCGCCGTCGGCCACCACCGGCAACCTCTACGTGAACACCGGCGCGGGCACGCTGGCGAAGGTGCCGTTCGACGGCACCGCGCTGGGCACCCCGGCCACGGTGAGCCAGCCCGCCTACACGGAGGCCGGCGCGACGTGGCGGGTGAACGACCGGATCTACTGGTCGCACACGGTGGCCGGCACGCCCACCGGCAGCCGGATCGACGTCTCGCTGTTCAACGGCGGCGCGATCGGCTCGCCGTGGGAGGCGTCCGGCTACAACGACTGGTACAACCCGGCGGTGTTGACCGGCGCCTTCTTCCTCGACGGTCGGCTCTACTACACCCGCACCGGGGCCAACAATCTCTACTACCGCTACTTCGAGATCGACGGCAACTACCTCGGCGCCACCGAGTTCGTCCTGCCGACCACCGGGGTGACCTGGTCCGGAGTGCGTGGCATGGCCTGGGTGGGCGGTCGGATCGTCTACGGTGGCACCGACGGCGCCCTGCGTAGTGCGCCGTTCGACCCGACGTTCGCGGCGAGCATGGCGGTCGATGGCGCGGCGGCTACCGTCATCAGCGCCGCGACGGCCGAGTTGTCCTGGTCCACCCCATCGACGTTCTTCTCCGTACAGTGATGGTCGAGCGTTCGTAACGGAGCGTCGGTAGATTGTTCACGTTGGGCCGGTGGCGGGCACCACCGCCACCGGCCCCGTGACGTGGGGGAGGCTCGTTGCTCGGCGCCGCTGGCATCCGGATGAGACGCGCCGTGCGTCTGGTCTTCGCGGTCAAACGTGTGTGGTACAGGGTCCGCTACCGGCGGTTGACGCTCGGCCGGGACGTGGAGATCCGTGGGCGGATCCGGCTGCGCCGTGGCGTGCGGGTGACCATCGGCGACCGCACCCGCATCAACAAGCTCGTCCGCTTCGCGGGCCCCGGTGAGGTACGCGTCGGTGCCGACTGTCTGCTCAACGCCACCTGGATCGGCACCTGGACATCGGTGACAGTGGGGGACCGGTGCCTCCTGTCGGATTGTGAACTTCTCGACAACGACTTCCACAACCTGCCGCCCGCGCAACGGCACGCACCGCCCGGCCCGGCCACCCGCGCCCCGATCGTCCTGGAGGACAACGTGTGGGTGGGTGCGCACGCCCTGGTACTCAAGGGTGTGCGGGTCGGCCGGGACAGCGTCGTGGGCGCGGCCACGGTGGTCCGCGCGGACGTCCCACCCGGCGTCGTGGTCGTCGGCAATCCTCAACAGACGGTGAAGAAGTTCCATGACTGATGCGACCTCTGGCTCCTGGCCCACGGGCGGCCCGTCCGCCGCGACCCCGGGCACCGTGACACTGACCGACCTGCTGCGGGTGCCGATGCACCGGTTGCGGCTGGTCGGCGCGGCGGCCCTGGTCGGTCTGCTCGCCGCACTCGGCTACGTGCTGCTGGTGCCGGCGGCGGTGACCGCGAACGCCGTGGTGGCGGTCCGGCCGGTGGTGACCGACGCGTTCACGCCCAGCGGTGCGGGTGCCGACCGGGCGGTCAACATGAACGTGGAGAGCGGCATCGCCACCGGCACCGAGGTCGTGCAGCGGCTCGCCGACGCGGCCGGCGGGCACCCGCGCGACGTCCGCGGCGCGCTGGAGGTCGAGGTGCCCACCGGTGGGCAGATCCTGCGGTTCACCTACCAGGCGGGCGACGCGCAACGGGCCGTGCAGAGCGCCAACCTGGCCGCCCAGGCCTACCTCGACGTGCGACGCGCCATGTACGAGCAGCAGCGCGCCGAGATGCTGCGCTCCTACGACGCCAGCATCACCAAGGTCGCCGCCCAGCAGGCCGCCCTACAGAAGCGGGCCAGCACCGTCAAGGGCACCGCCGCCGGCGACGCGGTGGTGGCCGAGCTGGCCGGGATCAACAACCAGCTCACCCAGCTCAACTCCGCGCGTACCGAGATCGCCGCTGTCGACGTCAATCCCGGCTGGGTGACCCAGACCGCCGAGAAGTCACTCGTCACCTCCGCCGGGCACCGGCCGCTCTACCTGGTTGCCGGCCTGCTCGGTGGCGCGCTGATCGGCATCGTGCTCGCCTACGCCTGGGAGTCGACCGACCGGAGGGTCCGCTCGGTCGCCGACGGCCGCGACGCCAGCGGTCTGCCGCTGCTCGGCACCGTGCGTCGGCCGGCGTTGCGGGGCAGCCCCCGGGCGGTCGACGCCGACGTCCGGTACGTGGCGATGGCGGTCGCCGAGCGGGTCCGTCCACCCGCGCGGGTGGCGCTGCTCAGCACCCGGGAGGATGCCACCGCGCTCACCGCCGGGCTCGCGGTGGCGCTCGCCGCCGACGGCCGCGACGTCTTCGTCGCCGACGACAGCGGGCGCGCCGACCGGTTGCGCGCCACTGTGCTCGCCGACCGGGGGCGGTTGCCCATCGATCCGTCCCGACCGCTGGTGCCCAAGCCCCGCCCGGCCGGCAGCCCTCCCACTGCCACGGCTGGCGGGGAGGCCGCGGCCCCGCGCCGGCCCTCCCCGCATCCGCCCGGCGCCCGCCCGTCCACCGACGCGGACGCCACCCTGACGATTCCCCGGGTGTCGCCCGCTCGCCCGGACAACGGTCGGGTCGTCGACCCGGACGAGGTGAGCGTCGGTGTGGGCAGCGTCCGGTTCGGCACCTGGCGACAGGGCGCGGACCACGGCCTGGTGCTGTTCAACGCCCCACCGGCGGAGTCCGACGAGCGCGGCGTCGCCGTCGCCCGGCAGGGCAGCGCGGTGGTGATCGTCGAGCGCGACCGCACCCGGCAGAGCGACCTGCGACGCCTGGTGGAGCGGCTGCGCGCCGCCGGGGTCACCCCGCTGGGCTTCGTGCTCACCCGAAACGGCCGGGCCTGAGCGTGTCGGTCACCCGCGCCCCGGCGACCGACCCGCCGCCCGGCGGCGCTCCCGTCGCCGTCACCGCGGTGCCACCGCCCGTTCCGCCCCGGCTGCCGCTGTGGCCCCTGTCGTTGATGTTCGGCCTGGTGCCGCTCTGGTGGCTGTTCGGCGCGTTCTACCTCGGTTGGCCGCTGCTGGGTGCGTTGCTGCTCGTGCTGCTGCTCACCCGGGGTCGGGTGCCGCTGCCACCGGCCGCCGGGATCTGGCTGCTGTTCCTCGCCATCGTGGTGGTCAGCGCCACCCAACTGCCGTCGCCCGCCTCGCTGCTGACGTTCGCCCTGCGCCTGGCGTTCTACCTGACCGCGCTGGTGGTCGGCGTCTACGTCTACGTCGCCGCCCGGGAACGCGCGAGCCTGGTGGCGGTGCTCAGCCCGCTCTGCGCGTTCTGGTTCGCGCTGGTGGCGCTCGGCTGGCTCGGGGTGCTGGTGCCCCGGCTGGCCATGGCCACCCCGATGGAGGTGCTGCTGCCCGCCGGGGTGGCCCGCACCCCGTTCATCCAGGACATGGTGCACCTGACCACCGCCGAGTACAGCGCCCGGTCGCTCAACCCGATCTACCGGCCGGCCGCGCCGTTCGCGTACACCAACAACTACGGCAGCGCGTACGCGATGACCCTGCCCTGCGTGGTGGCCTACACGATGCTGCGCCGGCGGGGTTTCCTGCGCTGGGCGCTCCTCGCGTCGTTGCCGCTGTCGCTCGCGCCGGCGTTCCTCACGCTCAACCGTGCGATGTTCCTCAGCCTCGGCGCCGGGCTGGCGGTGCTCGGGCTGCGGGCCAGCCTGCGCGGCAACGTCCGGGTGGCCGCGTCCATCGTCGGCGTGGTGGTGATCGGCGCGTTGGCCACGCTGTTCATTCCCATCACCGAGCTGATCAACAAACGGGTCGACTCCAGCGACACCAACACCGACCGGCTCTCGCTCTACACCGAGGTGATCCGCCGGGTGCAGGAGTCACCGTGGTTGGGCTACGGGGCGCCGGTGAACGTCGACACCGTGTCGGCGGACGCGCCGATCGGCACCCAGGGGCAGCTCTGGATGGTGCTGTTCAGCCATGGCGTACCAGCGCTCGTCTGTTTCCTCGGCTGGTTCGTCGCCGCCGCGGTGATCTGCGCGCGGGCGACCTCGGCGGCCGGGCAGTGGCTGGCGGTCGTGCCGGTGGTCTGCCTGGTGCAGATCCCGTTCTACGGCATGGCCAACCAGAATCTGGCTGTCGCGTTCTTCGCTGTCGCCTTCGCGATGGCGCTCACCGAGCGGGAACGCGCCACCGGGCCGCCCCGGGTGGCCGGGTGGCCGCCGCCAGCCGTGGCGGTGCCGGCATGACCGCCGCGACCCGGCCGCCGGCCGACCCGGAGCAGCCGCCGCCGGTGCCCGCCGGTCCGGACCAGCCGGTCGCGGCCACCGACACGGGCGCGACCGAGACCCGACGCAGCGCGCGCAGTGGCGTGGCCGGGCTGCTCGGCGCGGCCACCAGCGGCCTGTTCGGCTTCGTGCTGGCCGTGGTGATCACCCGGGGGTACGGCACGGCTGGCGCTGGCGCGTTCTTCGCGGCGATCGGGGTGGTCACCGTGGCCACCGCGATCTGCACGCTCGGCGCGGAGACCGGCCTGATGTGGGCACTGCCCCGCCGCACCGCCGGCGTGCGCGGGGACGCCGCCCGGGTGCTTCCGGTGGCGCTGATCCCGCCGCTGGTGGCCGGGTTCCTGGTCGCCGGCGCCGGCGTGCTGGCCGCCGACGCGCTCGCGCCCCGGCTGCTGCGGGGCTCCGGTGCGGCCGCCGACGCGCTGCTCACCGTCACGTTCGCGGCGGTGCCGGTGGTGGTCGCCATGACCCTCCTGCTGGCCGCGTTGCGCTGTGTGCGGTCCATCCGGGCGTACGTCGGGGTGCAGTTCCTCCTGCTGCCGGTCGCCCGGCCGGTGCTGGTCGGCGCGGCCGCGCTGGCCGGCGGAGGTCTGCTCGCCGGCATGACCGGCTGGTTGGTGCCGGCGGCGTTGGCGCTGCTGGTCTGCCTCGTCCTGGTGGCCGGTCCGCTCGGGCTGGGCCGGGGCGCGACGCTGCGGCCGAGCCCGAGCGACTGGTCGACGTTCTGGCGCTTCGCGTTGCCCCGGGCCGCGTCGGCGGCCATCGACGCGGGCAGCATGTGGGTGGGTGTGCTGCTCACCTCGGTGTTGGCCGGGCCGGCGGACGCCGGGGTGTTCGGCGCGGTCGGCCGGTACGTGTTGGCCGGCCAGCTCGCCATGCAGGGGCTGCGGGTGGCGGTGTCGCCGCAGTTGTCCCGGCTGCTCGGGCGCGGCGAGCGGGCCGCGGCGGCGGCCGTGCACCGGCAGCTGACCATCTGGGGTCTGGTGCTGTCCTGGCCGGTGTACCTGCTGCTGGCGGTGTTCGCGTTGGCCTTCCTCCAGCTGTTCGGGCCGGAGTTCACCGCCGGTGTGCCGGCGATGACCGTGCTCGCGCTGGCGATGCTCGTCAACACCGGGGTCGGCAACGTGCAGAGCCTGCTGCTGATGGGTGGCCGCAGCGGTCTGCACCTGGTGGCCACCGTGGCCGGGTTGACGGTGACCGTCTCGCTGGGTCTGTGGCTGATTCCCGGTCACGGCGCCACGGGCGCGGCGGTGGCCTGGGCCGCGGGCATCGCCACCGAGAACCTCACCGCCGCCGGGTTCGCCCGGTCGGTGGTCCGGGAGCCGCTGTTCGACGCCGCGACGGTGCGTGCCGCGGCGGCCACGGCCGCCGGGGTGGGCCTGGCCGCCGGCGCCGGTGTGCTGGCGGGCGGGCGCGGCCTGCCCGGCCTGGCGGTGGCGTTGGGGGTGCTGCTGGCCGGCTGCGTCGGCATGTTGACGTTGCCCCGGGTGCGCGCCGGCATCCGGGGGACCATGAGGCAGGTCCGTGGACGGGACGACGCGGCCGTGGCCGCCGACCCCGACCCGGTATCGACGAGAGGCAGGTGAGGTCCGTCGTGGCGTCCATCCGTGACCGGGTCAAGCAGTTGGTCCCGACCCAGGTGACAGTGCGGGTGAAGGAGTCCCTTGTGGACTACGGGGTCCGCACGAGTGACCGGCGGCCCCTGCCGGACTTCCTGATCATCGGCACGAAACGGGGCGGCACCACCTCCCTGTGGAACTACCTCATCCAGCACCCGCTGGTGCCCCGCCTCTTTCCGGCCTGGAACACCAAGTCGGCGCACTACTTCGAGGAGCACTGGGGGCGCGGCGAGGCGTGGTACCGCTCGCACTTCCCGACCCAGCGCCACCGCGACGCCCTGTCCAAGCGGCACGGCGGGCCGGTCCGGGTCGGTGAGGCCGCACCGCTGTACATGTTCCACCCGCTCGCCGCCGAGCGCGTCGCCGCGCTGCTGCCGGCGGTGAAGCTGATCGTGCTCCTGCGCGACCCGGTGGAGCGGGCGTACTCGCACTGGAAGGAGCGCCGCACGCACGGCATCGAGCCGTTGGACTTCGCCGACGCGTTGGCCGCCGAGCCGGAGCGGACGGCGGGGGAGCGGGAGCGGTTGATCGCCGAGCCGGAGTCGTTCAGCGAGGCGTACGACTGGTACACGTACCGGGCCCGGGGGCGCTACCTGGAGCACCTGGAGCCGTGGTTGGAGCGTTTCGACAGGCGGCAGATCCTCTTCCTGCCCAGTGAGGACCTCTACCGGGACTCCCGCGCGACCTACCGGCGCACCCTCGACTTCCTCGGGTTGCCAGCGTACGACCTGCCGGACTTCAAGGTCTACAACGATCGGCGTTCGGCGCCGCTGGAGCCGGCGGTGCGCGCGGAGCTGACCGACTACTACCGGCCGTACAACGACGCGCTGCGCCAGCGGCTCGGGCTGGACCTCGACTGGGCGGACCGGCCGGCGTGACGACGCGGGTCGGCCCGGCGACGGACCCGCGGTCGCGGGTGGACGGTCTGGGCTGGGTGAGCCGCGCGGTCTTCCCGGACGAGCGGGTGCACCTGAGCGTGGGCGGTGGCGCACCGCCCGGCCACCAGGCGGTGGCCCGGTACGCGGTGGTGCCGTCGGTCGCCCGGGCCCGGTTCCTGGTGCCGTTGGGCGCGCCCGCGGCCGGGGCGGCGTCGCTGCTGGCGTACAACGCCCTGCGACCACCGAAGGTGCGCGCGTTGCGGGCGGTGCTCGGCGGGCTGGCCCGGTTCGGTGCGGTGGGGCTCGCGCCCTTTCCGACGTTGACCGTCTCGGTGCCCGTCGGGGCGGTGGCCGCGGAGTTGCTGCTGACCGAGCGACTCGCTGCCGAGTTGGGCGGCACGCCGCTGCTGGCCGCGTGCGGGGTCCGACCACCCGACCCGAACGTCAAGCCCACCCTGCAACTCTTCAGCGCCGACGGTCGTCCGCGCGGCTACGCGAAGATCGGCTGGAACGACGCGACCCGCGCGCTTGTCACCGCCGAGGCGGCGGCGCTGCGGGCGTTGGGCGCGGTGGCCGGCGTCGCCGACCACCCGACGCCGCCGAGGCTGCTCACCGAGACGACGTGGGCGGGTCAGGTGGTCGCGGTGATCGAGCCGTTGCCACCGGCGGTACGCGGTGTGCCCGTTGACGACGCCCCCCGGGTCGCGGCGCTGCTCGCTGTCGCCCGGCGCGGCGGCCCGGCCGACCCGCCCCGAGCGCTGGCCGGGTCGAGCTTCCTGTCCCGGCTGGCCGGGCAGGCCGACCGGGCCGCCGCGGCCGGGGAGAGCGGCGCGCGGGCGGTCGCCGCGGTCGCCGCGCTGGCTCGCCGGCACGGCGACACGGGTGTCGAGTTCGGCCACTGGCACGGTGACTGGGTGCCGTGGAACCTGGGCCGGCACGACGGCGGGTTGGTCGCCTGGGACTGGGAGCACAGCGGGGCGGACGTGCCGGTCGGCTTCGACCTGGCGCACGACGCGTTCCAACGAGCCCTGGTGCTGCGGGGCGAGTCGGCGGCCGTCGCGGCGTCGGCCGTCGACGCGTACCTGGACCGGTACGGCGAGCGACTCGGCCTCGGC
Organism: Micromonospora sp. NPDC049230; assembly: GCF_040647875.1. NCBI lineage: Bacteria > Bacillati > Actinomycetota > Actinomycetes > Micromonosporales > Micromonosporaceae > Micromonospora > Micromonospora sp. NPDC049230. Next base: position 2,515 of record NZ_JBEZCZ010000057.1, on the reverse strand, counting down.
GCGGCACAGCGCCGGCTGGTCGCCGACGCGTACCTGGTGGAGATGTGGTTGCGGACCTGGCGGCTGGCGGACGCGGGCGCGGGCTGGAACGCCGCGCTGCATCCCGCACTCTTGGACGTCATCGAGAAAAGACATAGCGGCTGATCCGGAGGAATCGCGGTGCCGGTGGCGTCGCAGAGTGACGACGAAAACGCAGGTGGTGATAAAGATCGATGAAGGTTCGGACGTTCGACGTGCACGACCGTCCGACATGGAGATCGATGCCTCGTCCGATCACGCTATTCAACGACCACAGAACGTGTGATCTGCTTCTGCGTGGCGTGAACTGGAATTCCAAGCGAACTTGTGGGGAGTCGCGTGGACACGAAGAACGACGACGATGCCGCGCCAGTGCTCCTGCTGGTCGGCTCCAGCGGTGGCCACCTGGCCCAACTACTAGCCCTGCGGCCCTGGTACGAACAGTGGCGGCGCTGCTGGGTCACCTTCGACACGCCGGAGGCAGTGTCCCTGCTGACCGGCGAGGATCTGGTGCCCGCGCACCACCCGACCACCCGCAACGTACCGAACCTGTTGCGCAACGCGCTGCTGGCCTGGCGGGTGCTGCGGGCACGGCGGGTCGCCGCGGTGGTCACCACCGGCGCCGGGGTGGCGGTGCCGTTCGTGGTGCTGGCCCGGCTGTGGCGCATCCCGACCGTCTACATCGAGGTGTACGACCGGATCGACACGCCGACGTTGACCGCTCGGCTCTGCCGGCCGTTCCTGTCCGCGATGCTCGTGCAGTGGGACGAGCAGCGCCGGCAGTATCCCGAGGCGACAGTCGTCGGGACGCTCCTGTGACCGGGGAGGCCGGCACCGCCCGGCGTCCACAGCCCCCGTCGACCGACGAGCAGGCCCGACTGCCGCGCCAGCGCGACACGCCGGCCGGCCAGATCCGGCTGCTGGTCGCCGTCGGCACCGACAAGCACCCCTTCGACCGGCTCGTCGACTGGCTGGCGCAGTGGCACCAGCAGGCGGGCGACCCGATCGGGCTGACGCTGCAACACGGGCACACCACCGCTCCGCAACTGCCCGGCGCGGTGGCGTTCCTCGGTCACGACGCGCTGCAACAGGCGATGGACGAGGCCGACCTGGTGGTCTGCCACGGCGGCCCGGCGACGATCCTGGAGGCACGCCGGCACGGCCACCTGCCCATCGTGGTGCCCCGCGACCCGGCCCGCGGTGAGCACGTCGACGACCACCAGCTCCTCTTCGCCCGCCGGCTCGGCGCCGCCGGCCTGGTGGCCCTCTGCGAGACCCGGGAGGCGCTGCACGGCGCGTTGGCCGACGGGTTGGCCGACCCGTCCCGGTACGCGGTGGCCGCCGACCCGGCGGCGCACGAGGCACGACGGGCGGCGGTGGCCCGGGTCGGGCGGATCGTCGACGAGCTGGTGGCCCGCTCGACCCCGCGCCCACACCGGCTGCGGGCCTGGTCCCGGCCGCGCCGGGGTGCGAAGGAGATCCGATGACCCACCAGCCGAGCGTCAGCGTCGTGGTGCCCACCCGGGACCGCCCCGAGCTGCTGCGGTCCGCGGTGCGCGCGATCCTGGCGCAGGAGTACCCGGGCCGGATCGAGGTCGTGGTGGTGTTCGACAGGTCCGTGCCGGACGAGTCGCTGAGCGAGCTGGGCGACGGGCCGACCCGCGTGGTGCGGGTGATCGGCAACACCCGCACCCCGGGGTTGGCCGGCGCCCGCAACAGCGGCACCCTCGCCAGCGAGGGTGAGCTTGTCGCGTTCTGTGACGACGACGACGAGTGGCTGGCCGGCAAGCTGGCCGTGCAGGTCGACGCGTTGGCCGCCGACCCGGCGGCCGAGTTCGTCTGTTGCGGCATCCGGGTCAGCTACGACGGGCACACCGTCGACCGGGTGCTGGACAAGGACCGGATCACCCTGGACGACCTGCTGCGCGACAGGTTGACGGAGCTGCACCCGTCGACCTTCCTGATGCGCGCCAGCGCGCTGCGGGACGGGTTCGGGCTCGTCGACGAGGAGATCCCGGGCAGTTACGCGGAGGACTACGAGTTCCTGCTCCGGGCCGCGCGCAGCGCGCCGCTGATCAACCTGCGGACACCCTCGGTGCTGGTGCGCTGGCACAAGCGCTCGTACTTCTCGCAGCGCTGGGACACCATCTCCGAGGCGTTGCAGTGGCTGCTGCGGCGCTACCCCGAGTTCGACAGTCAACCGGCCGGTGCGGCCCGGGTGACCGGGCAGATCGCGTTCGCCCAGGCCGCGTCCGGCGACCGTCGGGGCGCGCTGCGGTGGGCCCGGCGCACCCTGCGGAGCAATCCTCGCGAGCCGCGCGCCTATCTGGCCCTCGCCGTCGCCGGTCGGGTGGTCCGGGCCGACGCGGTGCTGCGCACCCTGCACAAGCGGGGCCGGGGGATCTGACCTGCCGCCGGTGCCCGGTCGACCGGGCACCGGCGGCCGCCGGGGGGGGCCCCGATCGGAAGAGGGGGGGGGGGGGGTAGAGTGGGGTGT
>NZ_JBEZCZ010000056.1:0-35964 GCF_040647875.1 Micromonospora sp. NPDC049230 | reverse complement strand
GTACGTGCCCTGGACCGCCGACCAACCCGCGCCGGCGCCGGGACGGGTGCCGGCGCAGCGGCGGCCACCTGGTCGCCCTGGACGCCGTGACCGCGCGCACGGGCGGCCACTTTCGCTGTCACGCTGTCACTTGCGCTTGCGGATCTCCTCGGCGGCCTGCGGGACGATCTTGAACAGGTCGCCCACCACGCCGAAGTCGGCCAGCTCGAAGATCGGCGCCTCGCCGTCCTTGTTGACCGCGACGATGGTCTTCGAGGTCTGCATGCCGGCCCGGTGCTGGATGGCACCGGAGATGCCGAGCGCGACGTAGAGCTGCGGGGAGACCGTCTTGCCGGTCTGCCCCACCTGGAACTGGTGCGGGTAGAAGCCGGAGTCGACGGCCGCGCGGGACGCGCCGACGGCGCCGCCGAGCAGGTCGGCAAGCTCCTCGACAAGCTTGAAGTTGTCGGCGTTGCCGACACCGCGACCGCCGGAGACGACAACGCCGGCCTCGGTCAGCTCGGGGCGGGAGCCCTTCTGCTCGGCGACCCGTTCGACGACAGTGGCCAGCTTGTCGGTGTCGGTGACCGACACGGTGAGCTGCTCGATCGCCGGGGTGGCCGCCGCCGGGGTCGGGGTGACCGAGTTGGGCCGGACGGTGACCAGCGGCAGGCCCTTGGTGACCTTGGACTTGACGATGGTGGAGCCGGCGAAGGCGATCTGGGTCGCGGTGCCGTCGGCGTCCAGGCCGACCACGTCGGTCAGGATGCCGTTGTCCAGCTTGACGGCGAGGCGGGCGGCGATCTCCTTGCCCTCCTGGGCCGAGGCCAGCAGCACGGCGCCCGGCTGCACCCGCGTGACCAGCTCGGCCAGCACGGTGGCCTTGGGGGCCACCAGGTAGCCGTCGATCTCGTCACCCTCGGCGGCGTAGATCTTCTCCGCGCCGTACTCGCCCAGCTTGCCGCTCAGCGCCTCGGCGGCACCGGCGCCGCCGAGCACCACCGCGCTCGGGGTGCCCAGCTCGCGGGCGAGGGTGAGCATCTCCAGGGTGACCTTCTTGACGCCGAATTCCTTGGTGGCTTCGACGACGACGAGAACCTCAGACATGTCCAGACCCGCTCTCACACGAACTTTTCGGTGGCGAGGAACTCGACCAGCTTGACGCCGCCCTCGCCCTCATCGGTGATCTTGGCGCCGCCGGAGCGTGGCGGGCGCTTGGTGTGCTCGACGACGGCGCTGGTGGCCCCGTCGAAGCCCACCTCGCCGGGCGCGACACCCAGGTCGGCCAGGGAGAACGTCTGCACCGGCTTCTTCTTGGCGGCCATGATGCCCTTGAAGGAGGGGTAGCGCGGCTCGTTGATCGTGTCCCAGACGGAGACCACGGCGGGGGTGGCGGCGGTGACCACCTCGTAGCCCTCCTCGGTCTGCCGCTCCACGGTCAGCGTGCTGCCGTCGACGGTGAGCTTGCGGGCACCGGTGAGCGCGGCGACGCCGAGCCGCTCGGCGATCATGTGCGGCATGACCTGGACCCGCCCGTCGGTGGACTCGGCGCCGCAGATCACCAGGTCGGCGTTCAGCTGACCCAGCGCGGCGGCGAGCACCTTCGAGGTGGCGACGGCGCAGGACCCGTGCAGGGCGTCGTCCAGCACGTGCACGGCCTTGTCCGGACCCATGGAGAGCGCCTTGCGGATCGACTCGGTCGCCCGGTCCGGACCCATGGTCAGGATGGTGACCTCACCCCCGTGCGCCTCCTTGATCTTCAGCGCCTCCTCGATGGCGTACTCGTCCATCTCGTTGATCACGTTGTTCGCCGAACCGCGGTCGACGGTGTTGTCGTCATTGCGCAGGTTGCGGTCCGCGCCCGAATCAGGCACCTGCTTGACGAGTACGACGATATTCATCGCGCTTCGACGACCCTCCTGTGTGGTGATGCGATTCGCTCGCCCGGTCTGGGGCGCAGCGTCGCGCGTCGGTCGACGCCAGGTCAACCGCGGGCTGCTGTGCAGTTGCCCACGGCGCAATGTTACCTGTCGGTAGCTTGCGCTCCCCGGGGCACTCAGAGTGACACAGCTCACCGAGGGGCGGCCGGTCAGGCCGGGTCGGCCAACGCAACCCGGATCTGGTCGATGGCCGCCGCCTCGGCGGGCGCCACCCCGGCGTGCGCCCGGGCCACCCGGTCCGCCGCCCCCAACACCACCGAGCGGTACGCGTCCACGTCCTGCGGGGACTTCTCCCGCAGGATCCGCACCGCGTGCCGCAGCGCCGGCAGCACCACCGACTCGATCTCCAACTGCGAGTCCCGGGGAATCCGCGGCAGCGGACCGGTGGTGAGCGCCTCCTTGACCGTCCCGCTGGCGTTGGCGAGTGCGCTGGACGCGGCGACGCTCTCCCGGATCACCCCCAGCACCCCCGGGTCGGCGTTGGACACCAGGAAGACGGCACCGAAGGCGCCGGTCTTGAGGATCGACCGTTCCTCGTCCGTCAACCGCTGCTCCATGATCACGGAGTGTAGACGTACGGGGTGGTGGTGGTCACCGCGACGAGGCCGAGCCGCTGGAGGATCGGCCGGCTGTCCTCGGAACAGTCGACCTGCATGAGCGTGCGGCCCCGCTGGTCGGCCAGCCGCGCCCGGTAGTTGACGAGCGCCCGGTAGATGCCCTTGCGCCGCCACTGCGGCAGGGTCGAGCCGCCCCACAGGGTGGCGAAGCCGGTGTTCGCGGGGAAGCGCACCCAGCCGGCGCTCACCACCGTGTCGTCCGCCTCGGCCACCACGACGGTGATCGAGTTCGGGTCGGCGTCGATCTCCTTGGCCAGACCCGTGACGAGGTGCGAACGGTCCTCCTGCCAGACCTCCTCCTCCATGGCGGCGATCCGCTCCAGGTCGGCGACCGAGGTCACCTCACGCAGGCGTACCCCCTCGGGGGTGACCGGCAGCGCGGCGGCCAGCGGCGCGACCGGGCCGACCACGACGGTCTCCCGGTCCTCCGGCACGAAGCCGGCCGCGCGCAGGTGGTCCGCCAGGTCCGCCGGCTCGTCGTGCTCGTTGAGCTTCCACTCGACCGACTGGCCACGCTCACGGAACAGCCGCACCTGCCGGGTGATCAGCTCGTCCAGCGCGTCCCCGGTGAGTCCGCCGAGGTCGCGGTAGGTGAGGAACCCGCCGGCGTCGAGCCCGATGATGCGGACCAACGGCCCGTCCCGCTCCACAGTCACCCCGGCCGGGACCGGGTCGGGGATCTCCGGGCGGAGTTGGTTGTCGTAGGCGGCACGCAGCGTCATTACGTCGAGATCAGTCACCGAGTCAGGCTAAGCGAGATGGGAAGCGGATAATCTCCCACCGTGTGGGCGGCGATCAGACGATGGTTCGACCCGGCGGAGCTGGGCACGGTCGGTGAGCAGCCGGACTACCGGTTCTCGCTGGCCAACGAGCGGACCTTCCTCGCCTGGCTGCGCACCGGGTTGGCGCTGGTCGGCGGCGGGTTGGCCGCCGCGCAGTTCCTGCCGCCCCTGCCGATGAGCCACCTGCGGGAGGCGATCGCCGTCGCGCTGCTCCTGCTCGGCGGTGCCGTCGCGGTCCGCGCGGTGGACCACTGGGCGCGTACCGAGCGGGCCATCCGACTCGGTCAGGAGCTGCCCGCGTCCCGGTTTCCCGCCATTTTGGCCCTGGCCGTGGGTGCCGGCGCGGTGCTGCTGGTGGTCGCCGTCCTGCTCCGGGGGGTCGGCGGCAGATGAGCATCGGACACGACTCCGGGCTGCAACCGGAGCGCACCCGCCTGGCCTGGCGACGCACCCTGCTCACGGTGACTGTGGTGACGGCGCTCGCCGTCCGGTTGGCGTCGGCGGACGGCCCGACCGGGGCGGTGCTCGCCGGCGTCGTCGTGCTGCTGTGGGGCGCCCTGCTGGTGCTCTGCTGGCCCCGCGGCATCGGCACCGGCCCGGCCCGCACCGGTGGCCGGACACTGCCCCTGGTCGCGGTGGGCACCGTGGGGATCGCGCTACTGGGAGTGCTGCTGGTGCTCCGCGGACTGTGGTGACGGGACTCGGTGCGCCATGATGGGTGGATGGCCCGGCTGTACGTTCTCCTCTTCCTGGTGCAGATTGTCCTCGCCGTCTGCGCGCTGATCAGTTGCCTCTCCGCCGAGGAGGGTCAGATTCGCGCCCTGCCCCGGATCGCCTGGGTGCTGATCATCCTGTTCTTCCCGTTGGTCGGCTCGATCGCCTGGTTCGTCGCCGGCCGGGAGCCCAGCGCCGGCGCGCGCAAGGGGTGGTCGGGTGGCACCGGCTCCGCCGAGCGCAGGCGCCCCCGGCCGGTCGCCCCCGACGACGACCCGGAGTTTCTCCGGTCCGTGCAGGACCGCGCCAAGCAGCAGGACGAAGAACTCTTCCGTCGCTGGGAGGAGGACCTGCGCCGGCGCGAGGACGACCTGCGCCGGCGCGACGGTGAGCCGCCCCGCGAGGGTGACCGGCCGGAGGTGTGAGCGTCGACGCGGTCGCGCCGACGGCGACGGCGACGGCGACGCCCGAGCGGCGACTCAGACCCGACGCTTGAGCGCGCGCACCGCCCACGGCGCGAAGACCACCGCGATGCCGGCGCCCCAGAGCAGCGTCTGGAGCACCGGCGCGGCCACCGGCCCGCTGACCAGGAGCCCGCGCAGCGCGTCGGCCACCACTGTCACCGGGTTCACCTCCACCCAGCTCTGCAACCAGCCCGGCATCCGGTCGGTGGGTACGAAGATGTTGCTGGTGAACGTCAGCGGGAAGATCACCATGAACCCGAAGATCTGCACCTTGTCCGGTTCGCTCACCAACACGCCGACCAACACCGAGATCCACGACGCGGCCAACGTGAACGCCAGCAGCAGCGCGAACGCCCCGACCACCCCGAGCAGCCCGTTGCCGACCCGGAAACCCAGGATCGACCCGACGCCCAGCAGCAGCGCGATCGACCAGGCCTGCTTGACGGTGTCGGCGAGGATGCGGCCGGCCAACGGCGCCCACCGGGCGATGGGCAGCGCCCGGAGCCGGTCGAACACGCCCTTGGTGAGGTCGTTGTTCAGCCCGAACCCGGTGGTCATCGTGGCGAACAGCGCGTTCTGCACCATGATGCCGGGCAGCATGAAGGTGAGGTACTCGCCGGACGACCCGGCGATGGCGGTGCCGAAGACGTAGGTGAACAGCAGCACGAACATCACCGGCTGGATGCTGAGGTCGAGCAGCTCCATCGGGTTGTGCTTGATCTGCACCAGGCTGCGCCACGCCAGCGTGAGGGTGTGGCGTAACCCCGCGGCCGGGCTGAGCCGGCGGGCCGGCGCCAGCGGAGCGGGGAGGGTGACGGCGGTCATGCCGGAGTCCTTTCCAGGTCGGTGTCGGCCGGGGCGTCCTCGGCCCGGTGGCCGGTGAGGGAGAGGAAGACCTCGTCCAGGCTGGCGCCACGCAGTGCCAGCTCGGCGACAGCGATCTCGGCGGCGTCGAGGCGGCCGACCACAGCGGGCAGGACGCCCGGGTCGTTCACGGCGACGGTGACGGCGTTCTGGGCCACCTCGGGGGTCACACCGGACACCTCGCCGACGATGGCGGTCACGGTGTCCAGGTCGGTGTTGTCGGCCGGCCGCACGGTGAGGGTCTGACCCCCGGTCTTGGCCTTCAGCTCCTCCGGCGTGCCCTGGGCGATCACCCGGCCGTGGTCGACCACGGCGATCTCACCGGCGAGCTGGTCGGCCTCCTCCAGATACTGGGTGGTGAGCAGCACCGTCACGCCGTCGGAGACCAGGGTGCGGACGATGTCCCACAGGTCGTTGCGGCTGCGCGGGTCGAGCCCGGTGGTCGGCTCGTCGAGGAAGAGCACCTGCGGCCGGCCGACGAGGCTGGCGGCGAGGTCCAACCGGCGACGCATGCCTCCGGAGAAGGTCTTGGCGGCCCGGTCGGCGGCGTCGCTGAGCGCGAAGTCGGCGAGGAGCTGGCGGGCGCGCTGCCGGGCGTCGGCCCGGCTCAGCCCGAGCAGCCGACCGATCAGCAGCAGATTCTCCGCACCGGTCAGCGTTTCGTCGACCGAGGCGTACTGGCCGGTGAGGCCGATCAGCTGTCGCACCTGGTGTGCGTCGCGCACGACGTCGAAACCGCCCACCGTGGCGTGCCCCTCGTCGGCGGCCAGCAGGGTGGCGAGCACCCGCACGGCTGTGGTCTTGCCGGCCCCGTTGGGCCCGAGCAGGCCGAAGACGGTGCCGGTGGGCACCTCCAGATCAACTCCGGCGAGGGCGGTGGTGGCGCCGAAGCGCCGCACCAGGCCCTCGGCCCGGATCGCGTAGTCCATCCCAACTCCTGTCGTCGTCAGTGGTGACGCCACTGTGGGCGACAGGTCTGACATCCCGCCGTTCCCGCGCTGACGTTACGACGACACGAGCTGAGATTCCGCTGATTTAGCTGCGGACAGACGCGACCGCCGTCGCCCGCGGGGGGCGACGGCGGCGGTTGGTGCGGCTCAGGCCAGGTTCGACGACCGGGGGTACGCGTCGGTCGGGTCGGTGAGCACGTTGACCAGGTACGGCACTCCGGCGTCGAACGCCCGTTGCAGGGCCGGACCCAGGTCGGCGGCCTTCGCGACAGTCTCCCCCGCCCCGCCGAGCGCGCTGACCACAGTGTCGTAGCGCAGCTCGGGCTGGAGGTCGGCGGCCACGTCGTAGCCGTACATGGCCCGCATCGGGTGCTTCTCCAGCCCCCAGATGCCGTTGTTACCGACGACGATCACCACCGGCAGCTTCTGGCGGACCAGCGACTCGACGTCCATCAGCGAGAAGCCAGCGGCCCCGTCGCCCATCAGCACGCAGATCTGCCGATCCGGGTGGCTGACCCGGGCACCCATCGCGTAGCCCATGCCGGTGCCGAGGCAGCCGTACGGGCCCGGGTCCAGCCAGGTGCCGGGCTGGGCCGGCTCCAGGTAGCGCCCGGCGTACGACACGAAGTCGCCGCCGTCGCCGATGGTGATCGCGTCCGAGGCCAGCACCCGACGCAGCTCGCCGTAGATCCGGGCGGGGCGGATCGGGTCGGTCTCGGCGGCCATCTCGGCGGCGTCGCGGGCCTTCGCCGCGTCCTCGGCCACGCGCAGGTCGGCGATCCAGTCGGTGTGGTCGGCCCGGTCACCGGAGTGATCGGCAAGCGCGGAGAGGATCAGGCGCAGGTCGCCGGCGGGGGCGGCGGCCGGCTGCACGTGTGTCGCCCGCTGGCTGGGCGCGTCGACGATGTGCACCACCTTGGCGTCGCCGAAGTCGCCGAAGCTGAGCCGGAAGTCCAGTGGGGTGCCGACCACCACGACCACGTCGGCGCCGGAGAGGGCGGCCCGGCGGGCCTTGGCGAACGCGAGCGGGTGCGTCGGCGGGAGCGAGCCGCGGCCCATGCCGTTGGTGAAGACCGGCACCTGCAACGCCTCGGCCGCCTCGCGCAGGGCGGCGACCGCGTCGCCCGCGTACACGTCGGAGCCGGCGATGATGACCGGTCGCTGTGCCCCGGCGATGAGCATCGCGGCGTGGCCGACCTCCTCCGGGTCCGGGACGACCGGGTGGACGCCCGCCACCGCGGGCAGGTCGACCTCGGCGACCGAGAAGACCGTCTCCAACGGGAAGTCGAGGAAGGCCGGGCCACGGTGTGGGGTGAGGGCGGCGGTGAGCGCGGAACCCACGGCGCGCGGGATGTCGTCGGTGCTGAACACGGTCTCGGCGTGCTTGGTGACCGGGCTGACGAGCGGCAGGTGGTCCATCTCCTGGAGGCTGCCCGAGCCCCAGCGGAAGGCGGGCGCCCGCCCGCCGAGCACCAACACCGGGGAGGCGTTGAAGAAGGCGCTGGTCATGCCGGAGATGCCGTTGGTGACACCGGGACCGGCGGTGAGCACGGCGAGACCGGGGCGGCGTTGCAGCTTGGCCACCGCCTCCGCGGCGAAGACGGCGGACTGCTCGTGGCGGACGTCGTAGATCGGGAAGTCGGTCTTGTACGCGGCGTCGTACAGCGGGAAGACGTGCCCGCCGGAGAGTGTGAACATCTCCCGTACGCCGTGCGCGCGTAGTGCCGCGAGCGCCAACTCGCCGCCGTGACCCTCGATCCGCTCCGTCATCGCCGCTCCTTACTCGTCGCTCATGACCGAAGCCACACGCTACTGGCCGGTAGGCACAATGTGAACAATTCTCGGCTCGCCGTCGGGACCGGCGGTCCGAACCGCCGGCCCCGCCCGGTCAGCGGCCGGTGAAGTCCGGCTTGCGCTTCTCGACGAAGGCCGTCATGCCCTCGCGCCGGTCGTCGGTGGCGAACAGCGCCGCGAAGAGCTGCGTCTCCCAGGCCAGGCCCGAGGTCAGGTCCATGTCCAGGCCGCCGTCGACCGCCAGCTTCGCCGCGCGCAGGGCCTGCGCAGGCCCGGTCAGGTACGGAGTGACGAGCGCGACGGCCGCGTCGTACACCTCGGCGGCCGGGACGACCCGGTCGACCAGGCCGATGCGCAGCGCCTCCTGCGCGTCCACCATCCGCCCGGACATGATCAGATCCTTGGCTCGGGCCGGGCCGACCAGGCGGGCCAGCCGCTGGGTGCCCCCCGCGCCGGGGATGATGCCCAGCTTGATCTCCGGTTGGCCGAGCTTGGCGTCCTCGGCGACCACCCGCCAGTCGCAGGCCAACGCCAGCTCGCAGCCGCCACCGAGGGCGTACCCGGTGATCGCGGCGACCACCGGCTTGGGGATCCGGGCGAGCGCGCCGAGCGCGCTGGACAGCTCCGGGGCCCGCTCGGCCATGTCCACGTAGGACATGTCGGCCATCTGCTTGATGTCGGCGCCGGCGGCGAAGACCTTCTCCCCGCCGTACACGATGACGGCGCGGACCTCGGGGTCGGCGGTCGCCGCCGCGGCGGCGGCGCGCAACTCCTCCTGCACCTGGGTGTTGAGCGCGTTCATCGGCGGCCGTTCCAGCCGGATCGTGCCGATGCCGTCAGTGGTCTCCAGCCGAACGAACTCGCCCACGCTGCCTCACTTCCTCGTTGAAGTCGCGTGCCAACCTTACGACCCCGCTCGTTGGGGTATGTAGTGTGGTGTCAGCCTCCGGGCAGGAGTGAAGCCATGGTCACGTACTACGACGACAGGTCGGTGCAGGTCACCTCCACCACCCTTCGAGTCGACGGCCGCAGCTACGCGTTGACCGACATCACCATGATCTGGCACCGTCGCGGCACCCGTTCCTGGCGCGTCCTGGTGGGGCGTGGCGCGATCGGCGCCGCACTGGCCGGTCCGCTGGTCGCGGCGGTGCTCGGCATCGCCCTGGCCGTCTGGCTGCACCGCTCGCCCACCGTGACCATCGCGATCGTCGGCGCGTCGGTGCTGGTCGGGCTGGCTGTCGGGCCGGTCGCCGACTTCCTCTTCGAACACCTGGACCGCTCGTATACCCAGGGCAGCCGCCAGCTGGAGATCTGGGCCCGCTGGCGCGGCCAGCCGGTGCGGCTGCTGCGCACCGGCGACGCGTTGCGCTTCGGTCAGATCTACCGGGCGGTGCAGCGCGCGGTCGAGCACAGCCAACCGGCCCGCCCCGGCACCCGCCGCTAGCCACCCGGGCGAGCCCGGGCGCGTCCGGCGCACGGCCAGCCACCCTCGCACGGGTTACCTACGGACTGTCGACGGGTTGCCTACGGGTGGTTAGGCTTAGTGATGACCCTCTATTACCGGGACGACGCGGTGCAGGTGACCTCCGAGTCGATCCGGGCCGGTGGTCACGTGATCGCCCTGTCCGACGTGACGTTCGTGTGGCACGCGCGGGGGCAGAAGACCCTCGCCGTCCGCGGCCGGGTGTTGGGTCGCGGTGTCCTGGTGCTGCTGCTGTCGCTGCCGCCGCTGGTCGCTGTGGTCTGCGTCCTCTCGCTGGCCTGGTCGGCACAGGACCGGGGCAACTGGCAGTTGGCCCTGATCATCCTCGCCGCCTGCGCGGTGGGGGCGCTGGTGGCGCTGCCGTTCCTGGAGATCCCCCTGGGCTGGCTGGACCGCTCCTACGAGCGTGGCAGTCATGTGCACGAGTTGTGGGTGCAGCACCACGGCCGGGAAGATCTGCTGGTGCGCACCCCGGACGCGCTGCGGTTCGGGCAGATCTACCGGGCCGTGCAGCGCGCCGTCGAGCAACAGGGGGACCGTTGACGGTAGCGACCGCGGCGACGCCGTCGAGCGGTTGCGGCGCGGACGACGCACACTTGGTCCCATGGCGATTCCCCTCCCCACACCGACCGCCGTTGTCGGCCTGACCCGCTTCGCTCTCGACCAGGCGCTCGGTTCGGCCGCCTCGATGGCCGCCGTGCCCGCCCGCGCGTTCGCGGTGCTGGACGGGGTGGAGGCGCTGCTGGCCCGGATCAACGGCGTGGTGGACCGGATCGAGACGACCCTGGACCGGACCGATCAGGTGCTCACCGATGCCGAGGCGGCGGTCCGCGAGGTGGCCGTCATCAGCGCCGCCGCGACCACCGCCATCGACACGGCCATCGAGGTGGCGACGGCCGCCGCCGTGGTGGTCGCCGAAGCCGACCGGGTGTCCCGGTCGGCCGGCTCGGTGGTCGCCGAGGCCGACACGGTGGCCCGCCGGGCCGCCGCCACAGTGGGCACCGCGGCAGAGGCCGCCGCCACCGCCGCCGAGCTGCTGGCGGCGTACGAGCCGGCGTTGCGCCGGGCCGCGCCGATGGCGCGCAAGTTCGTCGAGGAGCTGAGCCACGAGGAGATCAGCGCCGCGATCCACCTGATCGACGAGTTGCCCAAGCTCAGGGAGCACCTGACGGCCGACATCCTGCCGATCCTCGCCACCCTGGATCGGGTCGGGCCGGACCTGCACGACCTGCTCGACGTGACCCGCGACCTCAAACTCGCCGTGGCCGGCATCCCCGGCTTGGGCATGCTGCGTCGGCGCGGCGAGAAGCTCGCCGACGAGCCCGTCGGCTGAGCCCTCCCCCGCGTGCGTCGGGGATCAGCACTCGCAGGTGATCGTCGCGATTGGCGCGGTCAGGTCGTCGACCGGGCGCCGGGTCAGCCCGGTCTCCGTCACCACCGGCAGCCCCTCCCGTACCCAGTACTCGAACCCGCCGAGCATCTCCTTCACCGGGTAGCCGAGCCGGGCGAACTCCAGCGCCGCCCGGGTCGCGCCGTTGCAGCCCGGACCCCAGCAATAGGTCACCACCGCCGAGCCCGGCGGGATCAGGTCCGCCGCCCGGCTCGCGATCTCGGCGGTGGGCAGGTGCACCGCGCCGGGAAGGTGCCCCTGCGCCCAGGCGGCCGCGCCCCGGGAGTCGACGACAAACAGGCCCGGGGTACGGGCCGACAGGTCGGCGTGCACATCGCTGACGTCGGTCTCGACGCGGAGCCGGTTGTGGAAGTGGGCGGCGGCGGTGGCCGGATCGGCCGGCGGAACGGCGAAGGTGAAGGTCATGCACCGATCCTCGCCGGCACGCCACCTCGGGACGAGTGGCGCGAACGACGTCCCGCGCTAACATCCCGCCATGCCGACCCACGCCGACACCACCGGCTCGCGCCCGCTGCCGACGCCCCGACGGCCGGCGGCCGCGCACCGCGTCGCCGTTCTCGCGTACCCGGGGATGTCCGTGTTCGAGACCGGCATCGTCACCGAGGTCTTCGGGCTGGCCCGACCCGAGTTCGACGTCGACTGGTACGACCTGGTGGTCTGCGCCGAGCGGCCGGGGCCGGTGCCGGTGGTCGGCGGGGCCAGCCTGCACACCCCGTACGGCCTGGCGGAGCTTGCGGAGGCACGGACGGTGATCGTGCCCGGCGTGCCGGACGTGACAGGTGACCCGTCGCCCGAGCTGGTGACAGCGCTGCGCCGGGCGCACCAGGGCGGTGCCCGCATCATGTCGATCTGCTCGGGCGCGTTCGCGCTGGCCGGGGCGGGGCTGCTGGACGGTCGGCGGGCAACCACCCACTGGCGGTACGCGGAGCTGCTGGCGCGGCGTTACCCGCGGGTCACTGTGGACCCGGACGTGCTCTATCTCGACGACGGTGACCTGCTCACCAGCGCCGGGAGCGCCGCCGGGCTGGATCTCTGCGTACACGTGGTCCGACGTGACCATGGCGCGGCGATCGCCAACGCGGTCGCCCGACGGCTGGTGATCCCCCCGCACCGCGACGGCGGGCAGGCCCAGTTCGTCGAGGCACCGGTGCCCGCCGACCCGGACGACGACCGGATCGCCCGCAGCATCGACCGGGCCCTCGCCCAGCTCGCCGAGCCGCTGAGTGTGGCCCAGCTCGCCGGTTGGGCGCACATGTCGTCCCGCACCTACCTGCGGCACTTCGCGCGGGCCACCGGGACCAGCCCGATCCGTTGGCTGATCGACCAGCGGGTCCGTGCCAGCCTCACCCTGCTGGAGGAGACGGACGCCCCGGTCGAACAGGTCGCCCGGGCCGTGGGCTTCGACACGCCGGTCACCTACCGCCACCATTTCGGCCGGGTCATGCTGACCTCGCCGTCGGCGTACCGCCGGGCCTTCCGCAACCGGCATGGACCAGCCGACGTAGCGCGGGGCGCGCTCAGACCGACGTAGCGCGGGGCGCGCTCAGACCGACGTAGCGCGGGGCGCGCTCAGGCCGGCGCGTACAGCTCGTCGATCTCGGCGCGTCGGGGTAGCGCCACCGAGGCACCGAGCTTGCGGACGCAGGCCGCGCCGGCCGCCGACGCCCAGCGCACGGCGTCGACCAGGTCGCGCCCCTCGCCCCAGCCGACGGCCAGCGCGGCGGTGAACGCGTCGCCGGCGGCGGTGGAGTCGACAACGTCGACCCGTACCGCCGGCACGTGCACGTGGGTGCCGTCCCGGTCGACGTACCAGGCGCCCTCTCCACCCAGGGTGAGCACGGCCCGGGGGGTCAGGTCGAGCAGCGCCCGGGGATCCTCCCGACCTCGGCCGGCCAGGGCCTGTGCCTCGCCCTCGTTGACGACGAGCACGTCCACCGCGGCGAGCAGCTCGGGCGGGAGGTCCCGGGCCGGGGCGGCGTTCAGGATGACCCGGGTGCCGGCGGCGCGGGCGGCCACCGCGGCGGCCGTCACTGTGTGCACCGGGATCTCCAGTTGGGCGACCAGGACGTCGGCCGCGCGTACCGTGGCCAGCTCCTCCTCGCTGAGGTCGACAAGGGCGTCGTTGGCGCCGGGGGTCACCATGATGGCGTTCTCACCCTGGGCGTTGACCATCACCAGCGCGACGCCCGAGGTGCCGTAGACCACGCGCAGCTGGCTGGTGTCCACCCCGGCGGCGGTGATGCGGGCCTTCACTGTGACGCCGAAGGCGTCCGAGCCGATCGCGCCGAGGAAGGCGCAGGAGGCGCCGGCCCGGGCGGCGGCGATGGCCTGGTTGGCGCCCTTGCCGCCGGGCACCATCACGAAGTCGGTGCCGAGCGTGGTCTCACCCACCCGGGGCAGCGCGGGTGCCATCGCCACCAGGTCCATGTTGGCGCTGCCCACCACGGCGACCCGGGTCTGCGGCACTGTCGTCTCCGCCCTGTCCCGACGCTCAGGCGGCCCGCGCGGTGTACCGGTCGCCCGAGCGTTCGACAACCAGCGGCAGGCCGAAGGTCTTGGAGAGGTTGTCGCCGGTCAGCGTCTCGGCGAGCAGACCCTGGGCGACCACCCCACCCTCGCGCAGCAGCAGCGCGTGGGTGAACCCCGGCGGAATCTCCTCCACGTGGTGGGTGACGAGCACCATCGCCGGTGCGTCCGGGTCGTGGGCCAGCTCGGCCAGCCGGGCGACCAGGTCTTCGCGACCACCCAGGTCGAGCCCGGCGGCGGGCTCGTCGAGCAGCAGCAGCTCCGGGTCGGTCATCAGGGCACGGGCGATCTGCACCCGCTTGCGCTCACCCTCGGAGAGGGTGCCGTAGCGGCGTTCGGCGAGGCCACCGACGCCGAGTTGGCTCAGCAGTGCCAGCGCACGCGTCTCGTCGCGACGGTCGTAGTCCTCCCGCCACCGGCCGACCACCGACCAGGCGGCGGTCACCACCACGTCGCTGACCCGCTCGTCGGCGGGCAGCCGCTCGGCGAGCGCGGCGGTGGTGAGCCCGATCCGGGTACGCAGCTCGTTGACGTCGGTGCGGCCGATCCGCTCGCCGAGCACGTGCGCGACACCCGTGGTCGGGTGCAGCCGGCCCGAGGCGAGGTTGAGCAGTGTGGTCTTGCCGGCGCCGTTGGAGCCGAGCACCACCCACCGCTCGTCCAGCTCGACCCGCCAGGTCAGGTCCTGTAGGAGGGCGGTGCCGGACCGGCGCACACCGACGCCGGCCAGGCTGACCACCAGATCCGGGTCCACAGGCGCGGCGTCGGGGATCAGGTCACCAGTCACCGCACCATCCAACCACGCAGCGACGCGGCGCCCCCCATGGGCGGCGGCTCGGCCATAGGGTGAAGCGCCGTGTCGTTGATCACCACACCCGGAGGACGGCTGATGCCCCGTCGACGTACGGAGCCGCGCGGATGAGCGCGGTCATCGAGATCGAGGGTCTGCGCAAGACCTTCCACAGCCTGCGCAACGGGCGGCGGGTGGCGGTGGACGGGTTCGACCTGCTGGTCGAGGCGGGCCAGGTCCACGGTTTCCTGGGGCCCAACGGCTCCGGCAAGACCACCACCCTGCGAGCCCTGCTCGGGCTGGTACGCGCCGACGGCGGGCGGATGACAGTGCTCGGCCAACCGTCGCCGGAGCTGTTGCCCCGGGTGGCGGGCCAGGTCGGCGCGATCGTCGAGAGCCCGCAGTTCTTCGGCAACTTCACCGGGTACCGCACGCTGCGGTTGTTGGCCCGTGCCGGCGGGGTGCCGGTCTCGCGGGTGGACGAGGCACTGGATCTGGTGGGGTTGCGCGACCGGGGCGACGAGCGGGTGAAGGGTTACTCGCTGGGCATGAAGCAGCGCCTCGCGGTGGCGTCCGCGCTGTTGAAGGACCCGCGGTTGCTGATCCTGGACGAGCCGGCGAACGGGCTGGACCCGGCGGGGATCCGCGAGATGCGGGACCTGATGCGGTCGCTGGCGGCCAGCGGGGTGACGGTGCTGGTGTCCAGTCACATCCTGGGTGAGATCCAGCTGATCTGCGACCATGTCACGATCATTTCCCAGGGGCGTCGGGTGGCGGCCGGCCGGGTGGACGAGGTGCTGGCCGGCCACGACCGCCACGAGTTCCTGGTGCGGGTGGCCGAGCCCGAGCGTGCCGTGGAGTTGCTGCGGGCGGCCGGGCTGACGGTGGTCGTCGACGGCGAGGCGCTTGTGGTGAGCGGGGTGAGTGACCCGACGGTGGTCAGTCGGGCGCTCGGCGAGCAGGGGTTGTGGGTGGGCGAGTTGACGCCGCTTCGGCCGGATCTGGAGAGCGTCTTCCTGGAGCTGACCGGCGCGTACGCGCAGCCGTCGGTGCCCCGGCAGGTCGACGACTCGGCGCTGCCGGCCGGCGGTCAGGACGATGCGGTGATTGACCTCGATCGGGGAGTGGACGCGTGAACCTGGTTCGTGCCGAGTTGGAGCGGCTGTCCGCCCGTCGCTTCGTGCAGCTCATGGTCGTCCTGTTGGCGTTGGCGTTCGCCGTGACGGCGGCGACCACCCTGGCCGGCTCCCACAAGCCGAGCGCGAGCGAGATGGACTCGGCGCGGCAGCAGGCCACCGAGGCGCGGCAGAGCATGGAGGCCGCGTTCCAGGAGTGCCTGGCCCGCCAGGGCGGCTCGCGCCCGACGGAGGACGGCGGGCGGTATCTCCCCGCCGACTGCTCCGAGCTCGACCCGGTCCTGCGGGATCAGCTGCCGATCGCCGCCGACTTCCTGCCGGGAGTGTTCAGCTTCGCCCAGCAGGCGAAACCACTGCTCTACTTCCTCATCGCGTTCCTGGTGCTGTTCGGGTTCCTGGTCGGAGCCTCCTACATCGGCGCCGACCTGAACTCCGGTGGCGTGGTCAACCTGCTGCTCTGGCGACCACGCCGGTTGACGGTGCTCGCGGCCAAGCTGGGCACCCTGCTCGGCACGGTGTTGGTCCTGGCACTGCTGGCGTCGGTGGCCTACCTGGCCACGTTCTGGGTGATCGGGCAGACCGCCGGGTTGCCGGGCCGGCTGGACGGGGACTTCTGGAGTTCCCTCGGCGCGGTGCACGGGCGTGGCCTGGTGCTGGTGCTGCTGACCTCCGCGCTGGGCTTCGCGCTCGCGACGCTGGGTCGGCACACGTCGGCGGCGCTGGGGGCGGCCGCCGCGTACGCGGTGGTGTGGGAGTTGGGGGCCCGGTTGGTCCTGGAGATCGTCGATGCCCGCCGGCCGGACCAGCTGATGCTGTCCAGCCACATCGGGGCGTGGCTGACCGGAAAGGCGGAGTTCTGGGATGCGCGGCAGTGTTCCGGTGCCGGCAACTGCGACGGCTACTACACCCTTACCTGGGGTCCGTCCCTGCTGGTGCTTCTCGTGCTGACCGGTGGGCTGACCGCCGCGGCGTTCGCCGTGTTCCGTCGCCGCGACCTGCTCTGAGTCCCGGGCCGCCGGGCCGCCCGCCTCGTCGCGCGCGGCCCGGCGGCCCGCCGACCGATAGCCCGGCCAGCTCAGCAGCCGGGCCGGGGGCAGCCGGGGCTGGGCGACAACAGCTTGCAACCTGTCAAGCTGCGGTGAAATATTCCTTCACATGACCGGCGCAGCGGGCTCAGCCGACGGTGGAGCCGAACACCTCGTCGCGTACCGCGTCCAGTGCGGTGCGCAGCGCGCCGTGCAGGATCGGCTCCTCGGTCAGCCCGGTCGGCACCACCCGTGGTCGCACCAGGGTGATCGCCGCGACCTCGTGCTGCACCCGCTCGGCGAGGGCCGCGCCGCCGGCCTGGCCCACCTCGCCGGCGAGCACGACAAGCGGCGGGTCGAGGACCACGCAGGTGCTGGCCACGCCGAGGGCGAGCCGGCGGGCCAACTCGTCGAGCATCGGGCCACCGTCGGTGCCGGCCGCGACGGCCCCGCGCACCGCCTCGGCGGCGTCGGTGTCCGGGTAGCCGTGCTCGCGGGCCACCGCACGCACCGAATCCGCGCCGACGAGCTGCTGGAAGGCGGGCTTGGCGCGGCGGGAGACGTCGCGCGGGATGGGCGCGCCGGGCACCGGCAGGTAGCCGATCTCACCGGCCGCGCCACTGCTGCCGTGGTGCAACCGCCCACCCAGCATGATCGCCAGGCCCACGCCGGCACCCACCCAGACCAGCACGAAGTCCGCCAACCCCTGGGCGGCGCCGGACTGCGCCTCGGCCACCGCGGCCAGGTTGACGTCGTTCTCGAAGACGACAGGGGTGTGCAGGTCGTCCCGCAGGGCGGCGAGCAGGCCGCTGTGCCAGCGCGGCAGGTTGAAGGCGAAGGTGATGTCGCCGGTGCCGGGGTCGACCAGGCCCGGGGTGCCGAGCACGATCCGCCGTACGCTGCTGAGCTGCGCGTGGGCGCTGCTGGCGGCCTGCACCACGGCGTTGTGCACGACGCCCACCGGGTCGTCGGTGTCCCGGGTCGACTGCTCCACCCGGCCGATGACCGCACCGGTGATGTCGGCACAGGCGGCCACCACGCGGTCCGGCCCGACGTCCACGCCGACCACGTGCGCGCTGCCCGGGCTGACCGCGTAGAGCTGGGCGTTCGGCCCCCGCCCGCCGGCCTGCTCGCCGACCCGCGTGACGAGACCGCGCTCCTCCAACCGCTCGACGAGCTGCGAGGCGGTGACCTTCGACAGCCCGGTCAGCTCGCCGAGCCGGGCCCGGGTCAGCGGGCCGCGTTCGAGGAGCAGTTCCAGTGCCGCACGGTCGTTGAGCGCCCGCAACAGGCGGGGGGTGCCGGGCAGCCGGGTCGCACTCATGACACGTCCTCTAGTTTTAGTAAACTTTGCTAACTGTAAACCGACCTGCGAACGGGTAGCCGTAGCGTATCGGCCACCCGGAGGCGGGGCGCTCCGCCGATTCGGCAGGGCGAACACCACCACCGGTACGACGTTTCGTACCCGCTGGGGCACCGAAGGGGGAGATCACGTGGGGCTGGATCCAGGACTGCGCCGGCTGGCGCTGGGCACGCTGCTCGCCGCGTACCCGGGACCGGTCCCGCCGGACTGGGCTGTCGACCTGCTCGCCGACGGGCTGGCCGGGCACACCCTGTTCGGGACCAACGTGCACGATCCCGCCCAGGTCGCGGCGAGCACCGCGGCGCTGCGCGCCGGCCGCCCGGACGTGCTGATCGCCATCGACGAGGAGGGTGGCGACGTGACCCGACTGGCGCATGCCACCGGCAGCCCGTACCCCGGAAACGCCGCCCTCGGCGCGATCGGCGACGTGGCGCTCACCCGACGCGTCTACCGGTCGATCGGCGCCGACCTGGCGGCGCTCGGCATCACCGTCAACCTCGCCCCGACCGTCGACGTCAACACCGCCGACGAGAACCCGGTGATCGGCACGCGGTCCTTCGGCGCGGATCCGGTGCGGGTGGCCGCCCACTCGGCCGCCGCCGTGACCGGGTTGCAGGCCGCCGGCGTGGCCGCCTGCGCGAAGCACTTCCCCGGGCACGGCGCCACAGTCACCGACTCGCACCACGAGCTGCCCACCGTGGACGCCTCGCTGAGCCTGCTCCGCCAGCGGGACCTGCCGCCGTTCGCGGCGGTCGTCGCCGCCGGTGCGCGCGCCGTGATGACCGCGCACATCCGGGTGCCGTCGCTGACCGGCGCCGACCCGGCCACCTTCAGCCGGGCCGTCCTGGTCGACCTGCTCCGCACCGACCTCGGCTTCACCGGCGCGGTGATCACCGACGCGCTGGAGATGAAGGGCGCGGCGGTGGCTGCCGGCGGGGTCGGGCCGGCCGCGGTCCGCGCCCTGGCGGCCGGTGCCGACCTGCTCTGCGTCGGCGCGCGGGTCGACGCCGCGCTCGTCGAGCGGGTGGCCGCCGAGATCGTCGATGCCCTCACCGACGGCCGGCTGGCGACCGCCCGCGTCGAGCAGGCGGCCGGCCGCGCCGCCGAGCTCGCCGCCTGGACCCGGGCCGCAGGCGGGTCGCCGGCCACCGGCGACACCGAGCTGGGGTACGCGGCAGCGCGGCGGGCCCTGCGGGTGGACGGCGTGCTCACCGGCCTGGACCAACCACTCGTGGTGCAGTTGCACACCGAGTCGACGATCGCCGAGGGTCGGGTGCCGTGGGGCCTCGGCCCGCACCTGGACGGCGTGCCGGAGATCCGCGTGATCGCCACCGAGACCGACCCGACCGAGCTGCGCGTGCTGGCCGGTGACCGACCCATCGTGCTGGTGGGGCGGCACCTGCACCGGCTGCCCGGCGGCCCGGAGCTGGTCACCGGGCTGGCCGCCCAGCATCCGGTGACGGTTGTGGAGATGGGCTGGCCGGCGCAGTGGCGCCCGGCGGGCGTGCGCGCCTTCGTCACCACGTACGGCGCGAGCCACGCCAACGGCCGGGCCGCGGCCGAGGCGCTCGGCCTGGCCGGCTGAGCCACGGCCTTCGCGGCTGAGCCACGGCGTTCGCCGGCCGGGCCCGGAGGCTCGGCCGGAGGACGCGCTCCAGCACCGGGGAGTGTCCACAGTCACGTGCCGCCCGTTCTTGAACATGTTCAACATCAGCCCTAGGCTGATGACGTCGGCAGTTGAACACGTTCAAGAAGGGCGTCCACGTGGACATCAAGGTCTGGATGTACGTGATCTACCTGGCGGTCAGCATCGGTCTGACCATCTGGGTGGCTCGGGCGCTGTCGCGCAACGGGCTGGTCTTCCTGGAGGAGGTGTTCGCCGAGGAACGACTCGCCCGAGCGGTCAACAGCCTCCTGGTCGTCGGCTTCTACCTGCTCAACCTCGGCTACGTCACGGTGGCGATGAGGCACTCCGACCCGGTGCTCTCGACAAGCCAGGCCATGGAGGAACTGTCTCTCAAGATCGGCTTGGTGCTGCTGGTGCTCGGCGCGCTGCACTTCTTCAACGTCTTCGCACTGGGTCGCTACCGCCGAAACCGCCTGCGCCAGCTCGCCACCCACCCCCCGATCGCCCCGATCGGCCGACTCCCCATGCAGCCCAGCCCAGCCGGGCCGCAGTTGGTCGGCGCGTACCCGGGCGGACCGCACCCGACCAGCGGGTACCCGACCGGACCACAGCAGGCCGGACCACAGCAGGCTGGTCCGCAGTCGGCCGGACCGCAGCCCGGCGCCGGCCCGGCGAACAACCCGCCGACCCGATGACCGTGCCACCGGCCGATGGCGTCGGCCGGCTCCCGGATCCCACCGCTCACTCCGGCGGTGGGATCCGGGGGTTCACCGTCCTGTTCGACGCGGCCTGCCCGCTCTGCCGCGCCGCCCGCCGCTGGTTGTCGTCCCGCGCCCAGCTCGTACCCCTGGAGTTCGTGCCGGCCGGGTCGGCCGAGGCCCGGCGGCGCTTCCCCGGCCTGGACCACGACGCGACGCTGCGCGACCTCACCGTGATCGCCGACACCGGCGAGGTGTACGCGGGCGACGGCGCCTGGTTCGCCTGCCTGTGGGCGTTGGCCGACCATCGGTCCACGGCCGAGCGGCTGGCCCGACCGCACCTGCTGCCCCTCGCCCGGCAGGCGGTGGCCACCGCCTCGGCGATCCGGGAGCGGGTCCGCGACCCGTGGGCCGAGCCGACCGACGACCTGGCGGGATACGGTGACCCCGATGACCGAACAGCCTGCGCAGACGACCACTGCGGGTGACCCAGCCACCGCCCGGGGCGAGCAGACCCGGCAGTTGATCCGGGACACCGCGATGCGGCTGTTCCGCGAGCGTGGTTACGCCCAGACCACCATGCGGGCGATCGCGCAGGAGGCCGGCGTGGCGGTCGGCAACGCCTACTACTACTTCGGTTCCAAGGACCACCTGATCCAGGAGTTCTACGCCCAGTCCCAGGTCGCGCACCGCGCGGCCGCACAGCCGGTGCTGGAGCGGGAGGATGCCTTCGGCGCCCGGCTGGCCGGGGTGCTGCACGCGGGGATCGACGTGCTGACGCCATCGCACGCGTTCGCGGCGACCTTCTTCAAGACGGCGGCCGAGCCCACCTCCCCGCTGAGCCCCTTCTCCGCGGAGTCCTCAGGTCCCCGACAGGCGGCCATCGAGCTCTTCGGCGAGGTGTTGACGGGCTCGACGGCGAAGGTCGACGCCGAGCTTCGCCCGCAGCTGCCCGAGTTGCTCTGGCTCGCGTACATGGGCGTGATCCTCTACTGGGTGCACGATCGATCGCCGGGCCAAACCAAGACCCGTCAGCTGATCGACGGGGCCGTGCCACTGATCGACCGGCTCGTGGGGCTGTCCCGTCTCCGGGTCCTCCGACCGGTGACCCGCCAGGTGCTGGACCTGATTCGCACGCTCCGTCACTGACACGGCCGGCAGCTATCGACCGGCGAAGAGCAGGTCAAGTCCACTTTTCGACACTCCGAACGGACAGCATCAGCCTTGCCCCGAGCCGGTTCTATACGTAGCGTGATCGCCACGTAGCGGCTCGCCCACGGCGGGGCCGCCACACCCGGAACCGGGGCCTGGGGAGAGGTCGCGGACCGTGGATCCGGCCCGGGATCCACGGTCCGCTCGCGCCCGTCGCCGCTTCAGCGCGGATAGACCCCGTACGCCCGCCAGCCCCGGTCCGGGAAACCTGCCGCGTCGGCGACCCGGGCCGAGGCGAGATTGTCCCGCTCGTGCAGGTAGGTCGGCACCGCCCCCTCGTCGAGGACCCGTCGCGCCGCCTGTGCCACGAGTCGGCGGGCGAGGCCACGACCCCGGGCGGCCGGCGCGGTGCCGACGGCCAACTCGTGCCCGTACGCGTCGTGCCGTTTGATCCCGGCACCGGCCAGGTAGGTGCCGTCCGGGTCACGGACCACCAGCACCGGGCGGTCGAAGAGCCGCAGCCAGGGCGGCAGCCCGGGGGCCGTCGAGGCGGTCCACTCCCCCGCGTCGGGCAGCGGCGCGGGGGCCGTACTCCAGCGGAAGGGGCCGTCGTGCACGGACCAGTCGGACCGCCCCACGGCCTGCGGCAGCGCGGCGAGGAACCGGTCCGGGGTGCGGCGGACCAGGGCACGGATCGCCGCCACCCGCTCCGGCGCCACGGAGAGCACGCCACTTCGCCCGGTGTCCACGGCGAGTGCGGGGCGCAGCCTGCCGTCCCAGGCCGGTGCGGCGCGTCGGTGCGACGCGACGACGTGCAGCCCCGGCCCGCCCGGCCACTGGCCGAGCCAGGTGGCGAGGTGTAGCTGGACTCGCCGGTCGAGCATGTGCACCTCCCCGCCGCCCCACCCGTCGTGGATCACCGTACGCCGGGACGTCCGCCCGGGCGGACGATCGCGCAGGGCCGGGCGGGCGCGCGGACCTGGTACGGCAATCGACCGTCATATCTATTTTTCAACCTGGACACCTTTGTTTGGGACGGTAGGGCAATGCCGAATGAGCCTTACCACCACCAGCAGGACCCCGAGCGACTCTGGCGCACCGCGGGGACCGCTGGCGGCATCCCGCCCCAGCCGCGCTACCGCAACCCGCGGGCGATCGGCGGCAGCGCACTGTCCTGGGCCGGGCTGAACAAGCTGGCCGTCGGCAGTTCCGGTCGGCACCGCCTGAACACGCACTGACTCGCCGGTCGACCGGCAGCCCCCGTTCGGCGACACACCGGGAGGTCCAGCGCGGGCTTTCGCACACCTGTCGGGTAATTTCTTGTGGTCCGGCATCCCGGCCTACGACAGGAGAAGCTCCGCGCATGGGCAAGAAGACGATCCACGTCTCCGACTTCACCGGCACGGTCTTGCAGCAGGACGACGAGGTGGTGCGCGTCGTCGTGCTGGAGCACCCGGACCTGGTCGCCGGGCCCGTGCAGTTGGACGCCACCCCGGGCGAGGTCGAGCACATCGACGACGCCGCCCTCGACGTGGCGGTGGTGGAGATCCACGACCGGCACGGCGGCGGCGAGCCGCGTCGGGTGGTGTTGACGGCCAGCGAGTTCGACGCGATGGCCACCGACGTGCCGATGGCGCAACTGCTGCGGACGGCCGAGCGGGTCCGCCCACCCAAGGCCCGCAAGACCGCCGAGAAGATCGACTACGGCACGCTGGAGCACGCCGGCAGGCCGCACCGCGGCCGGGTCACCGAGGAGGAGGCCCGACTGGTCCGCGAGCGGCTGGACGAGGTCAACAAGCGCCTCGCCGACGCGGGCGTGCGCCAGATCGACCCCACCGACCCGGAACACGCCCTGCGCTACGGCTTTCCCGAGGTGCCCTGACCCCGGGGCCTCACTTCCGCTGGGTGGTGAAGGCGGCGAGCGCCGCGGCCAGGTCGGCCTCGACAGTCGCCTTCGTGAGGCCGAGATCGGTGAGGACGCCGTTGCCGTCCTCCTGCTCCAGCAGGGCCAGCAGGAGGTGTTCGGTGCCGATGTAGTTGTGCCCGAGGCGCAGCGCCTCCCGGAAGGTCAGCTCCAACGCCTTCTTGCCGCGCGCGTTGTACGGGATGAGGTCCGGGACCTGCTCGGCCGGCGGCGGAAGGACGGCGCCGACCTTCTCCCGTACCGCCTCGGGGGTGGCACCGCGGCCGGCCATCACCTTGGCGGCCAGCCCCTCCGGCTCGGCCAGCAGGCCCAGCACCAGGTGCTCGGGGCCGATCTCGGCGTTTCCGCCGGAGCGGGCCTCCTCCTGGCCTGCCATCACCACGTTGCGGGCCCGGGGAGTGAACCGGGAGAAGGATTCGTTCGGGTCGAGCGGCAGCCCGTCGGACGCCTTCGACACGAAGCGCTTCTGGGCCGCCTGCTTGGTGACACCCATGCTGCGGCCGATGTCGGTCCAGGAGGCGCCGGAGCGGCGTGCCTGGTCGACGAAGTGCCCGATCAGGTGGTCGGCGACCTCGCCGAGGTGATCGGCGGCGATGACCGCGTCGGTGAGCTGGTCAAGCGCGTCGGTGTGCGCCTTCTTGATCGCCTGGATCAGATCGTCGAGCTTGACGGTGTTGCTCATCTGAAGAGGATCTGTCATGCGTCAACCATAAGTTGACGATCCCGTTGCGTCAACCCCGAGTTGACGACCGTCCCCTCCGGCGCGTCGGCCGGCACCGATACGGTGGGCTCCGGTCGAACGGCGGGAAGGGCGGTCATGCGACTGCACGTGGGGTGTGCGATGTGGAGCCACCGGTCCTGGCCGGGGCACCCGCTGCCGCCAGCGGAGCGTCTGCGGCACTACGCCAGCTGGTGCGACGCCGTCGAGGGCAACACGACCTTCTACGCGACCCCCGCCCGGGCCACCGTGTCGTCGTGGGCCGCGCAGACGGATCCCGACTTCCGGTTCGTCCTCAAGCTTCCGAAGGTCATCACCCACGAACGCCGGCTCACCGCAGTCGGCGAACCACTGAGTGCCTTCCTGGACGCGATCGAGCCGCTCGGCCCGCGCGTACACGCACTCTGGATCCAGCTGCCCGGCTCGTTCGCACCCACCGACGTCGCGACCCTGCGCCGGTTCCTGGGCCAACTCCCGCAGTCGCACCGGTACGCGGTGGAGGTCCGCCATCCCGCGTTCTTCGGCGACGCCCACGCGGCCGGGCTGCTGGAGGCGACCCTCGCCGGCGCGTCCGCCGAGTGGATCCCCTTCGACACGACCGCCTTCTTCGCGAGCCCACCCACCAGCGACGCGGAGCGGGACGCCTGGACCAGGAAGCCGCGCGTGCCGCTCCGGTCGCTCGCGTTGACCGACCGGCCGATCGTCCGCTACCTCGGCCGCGACGACCCGACCCGCACCGTCGAGGGGTGGCAGCGCTGGATCGACGTCACAGTGGCCTGGCTACGGGAGGGGCGCTCACCGACGATGTTCGTGCACACCCCGGACAACGCCGACGCGCCGGTGCTCGCGCGGCGCTTCCACGACGAGGTACGAGCACGCGTACCCGAACTCGACGCGCTGCCCGAGCCGATCCCGGTCGAGCCGCTGACGCTGTTCTGACCCGAGCGGTCAGCACTGCTCGCCGAGCAGGTCGTCGAGGTGGGTCGCCGTGCTGATCAGGGACAGGTGACTGAACGCCTGCGGGAAGTTGCCGATCTGCGCGCCGGTCGGGGCGATCTCCTCGGCGTACAGGCCGAGGGGGCTGCTGTAGGTGAGCATCTTCTCGAAGGTCAGCCGGGCGTCGTCGAGCCGACCGGCCTGGGCGAGCGCCTGGACGTACCAGAAGGTGCACATGTTGAAGGTGCCCTCGGTGCCGGCGAGGCCGTCCGGCGAGGCCCTCGGGTCGTAGCGGTAGACCAGACTGTCGGAGACGAGTTCGGTGTCCATCGCCCGCAGCGTCGACTCCCACATCGGGTCGGTCGGTGAGATGAAGTTCAGCCCGGGCATCGCCAGGAGCGAGGCATCCAGGATCTCCGAACCGTAGTGCTGCACGAACGCCTGCCGCTCCTGGTTGAACCCACGGGTCATGACCTGCTCGTAGATGGCGTCGCGTTCGGCTGCCCAGCGGGCGGTGTCACCGGGGCGGCCTCGGCGTCGGGCGATGCGGATCGCACTGTCGAGCGCCACCCAGGACAACACCCGCCCGTAGGTGAAGTCCTGCCGGCCGGACCGGGTCTCCCAGATGCCGTCCTCGGGTTGGTCCCAGTGCGCGCAGAGCCAGTCCATCAACCCGGCCGTCTTGCGCCAACCCTGGTACGGCGGGATCAGTCCGCTGCGGTCGGCGAGTTCCAACGCGAGGAGCGCCTCGCCGTAGATGTCGAGTTGCAGTTGGCCCGCCGCACCGTTTCCGACGCGCACCGGTGCCGAACCGCGGTACCCCTCCAGGTGACCAAGCACCTCCTCCGGCAGGTCCGGTGAGCCGTCGATCCGGTACATGACCTGCAACGGCATGTCACCGTCGCTTGCCGCACGAATGCGCGCGTCGAGCCAGAACAGATACTTCTGGGCCTCGTCGGTGAAGCCCAGGCGCAGCAGCGCGTGCACGGAGAAGGATGCGTCCCGGACCCAGGTGTAGCGGTAGTCCCAGTTACGCTGCCCGCCGATCTGCTCCGGCAGACCCGCGGTGGGTGCGGCGACCAGGGCGCCGGTCG
Source organism: Micromonospora sp. NPDC049230 (assembly GCF_040647875.1). Lineage (NCBI taxonomy): Bacteria > Bacillati > Actinomycetota > Actinomycetes > Micromonosporales > Micromonosporaceae > Micromonospora > Micromonospora sp. NPDC049230. The sequence goes on along the minus strand of NZ_JBEZCZ010000056.1, from coordinate 9,977 downwards.
GCGCGTACGTCATCAGTTTGAGCGTGATCGCCGACCGCTCGACCATCTCCCGCCAGCGACCCGCGTAGCGGGAACCACCCACCCACCGCCGCCAGTAGTCGCGGGTCTGGGCGAGCAGGTCGCACGCCTCCTCGGTGGTGAGCGCTCGGGGCTCGTGCGGGCAGGCCGTCTCCAGAACCACCCCGCCGATGTCGCCCTGCCGCAGGGTGAACGACGCGGACACCCCGTCGGCGTCCCGTCGGATGTCCCTGGTGTTGAACACCCGTTCCACGTTCTTGAAGGGAGCGAGGGTGAGGGTCAGCGTCCGGCTCCGGAACACGTCACCCTCGGGGTGCACCTCAAGGGTGTACGGGTCGCGCCCGTAGTTGAACCGGGGCCGGCAGTCGAAGCGGAACCGCATGCTCCCCCGGACCATCCGTACCAGCCGGATCAGCACGTGCCGCTCGGTGGCGCGTGCACCGGTGACGGGCATGAAGTCCAACAGCTCCGCGACGCCGTCGGCGCTGTGGAAGCGAGTGATCAGGATCGGCGTACCGGGAAGGTAGAGCTGTTTGCTCGCGTAGTCGACGCCGTCGGGCGACAGCTGGAAGTGGCCGCCCCGGTGGCGGTCCAACAGCGCGGCGAAGACGCTCGGGGAGTCGAAACGCGGCGCACAGAACCAGTCGACAGTGCCGTCCGTGCTGATCAGCGCCGCGGTCTGGAGGTCACCGATCAGGCCGTGTTCCTCCACCGCCGGGTAGGTCGTCGCCACGCTGCCCCCACATTCGTCGAGCCAACGGCGGCGACTACCCGGGAATTGTCGGCCTACACCCGCAATTGCGGAACCGCCCCTTCCGCAATGATCGATAGCGTCGATACCGAACACATCGAGGAGAGGACACCTGTTGAGCCTGCGAGGATTTGCCACACTCAACATCTGGGCCGACGACGTGGAGGCGGCCACCAAGTGGTACGCGGAATTCCTCGGCGTCGAGGCGTACTTCATGCGCCCGGGGCCCGACGGACGCCCGGCCTACACCGAGTTCCGGATCGGTGACTACCAGGCGGAACTGGGCATCATCGACCGCAGGTTCGGCCCGCCCAACGCCGCGACAGGGCCCGGGGGCGTGGTCATGCACTGGTACGTCGACGACCTCGACGCGACAGTCAAGCGTCTGCTGGCGATGGGTGCCACGGAGTACCAGCCGATCACCCCACACGGGGAGGAGGGGTTCATCACCGCGGCGGTCGTCGACCCGTTCGGCAACGTGCTGGGCGTCATGAAGAACCCGCACTACGAAGAGATCCTGGCCTCGCTGAAGGGCAGCTGACCTGGAGGTGCGCGACTTTCCCGACGCGGCGGCGTGGGAGGCGTGGCTGGCCACACAGCACGAGGTACGCGACGAGGCGTGGCTACGGATCGCCAAGGTCGAGGCCCTGACGGCGGCCGGCCGGATGCGGCCCGCCGGGCTCCGGGAGGTCGCGGCGGCCAGGGCCGACGGGCGGTGGGAGGCGGCGTACGAGGGGCAGCGCACCGCCACCACCCCGCCTGACCTCCTGGCCGCGCTGTCCGCCGATCCCCGCGCGAGCGCCGCGTTCGAGCGGCTCGGTCGATCCGCCCGGTACGCCGTGATCCTGCCGGTCCTCAGGGCGCGTACCCCGGAGACCCGGGCGAAGGTGCTGGCCCGGGAGGTCGCGCGACTGACCAGGTAGTGGCGGCGGAGGGTGGCCCGGCCTGGTTCCATTCGGTCCGGCCCACCGTCCGCCGCACCTACGCCGCCGCCTGGTCGACGCGGACCTATCCGGCGAACCGAGCGGGTGATCGGGTCAGTGGGCGGGATTCGGTGTGTGCGGGAGTTTGCCGAGTTGACGCCAGTTGGTCTCGGCGACCTCGACGCCGTAGTGCTTGGCGGCGGCGAGGATGTTCTGGAAGGCCAGGTCCCGGTCCTCGTCGGTGACGCCCTGCACCTGGTCGAAGCGGGCGATGGCGTTGCGCACGTGGCCCGCGTCGGTCATCGGTTCCTTGCGTTCACGAGGGAACGCGAAGACGGTTTCCGGCAGCTCGCGCTTGTCCTTGCTCGACAGGCCGCCGTGCTTCTCGTGGGGCTTCCAGGTCGACGTCATCACCCCGCATTACCCGCACGCTGTCCGCCAGCACCTCTCCGGCCGACATTTTCCGGTCCCGCCAACCCGACCAGAGCGGGCGGAGCACCCACCGTCGACCTCGACGGTGGGTGCCCCGCGACCTGGGCGCGGATCAGCTCAGCGAGCTGCTGCCCCCGGGCTGCACCACACCGTTCACGGTGAGCTGGTACGGCGCGTACTGCCGCACCTGCTCGGTCGGCTCGTCGTACGCCACCACGGCGACGACCTTCGGGAACGCGTCCAGCACGGCCAGCTCAAGCTTGCCGATGGTGACCTCGGAGCGGCCGTTGGACTCGAACTGCCAGGCGATCGAGTGCTTCTCGTCGATGCCGACGAGCCGCAGGTTCCAGTTGCCGACCGGGGTCGGCCGGATCTCCGTCGGCGAGTCGAACGGCGCCAGGCTGGTGCCGTCACTGAGCAGCTTCCCGCCGACGGTGATGTCGTCGAGCAGCAGGCCACCCTCGTTGGTACCGCCATCGCTGACGTACTCGAAGCCGAGCAGCACGGTCTTCCCGGCGTACGCCGACAGGTCGTACGAGCGCGCCTCGAAGCCGCTCGTCGTGCCGTTGAGCGCCGGACCGCGCGGCCCGTCGACGGTCTTGTCACCGGGGATCGCCGTGTACGTGGCGCCGCCGTCCGTCGACACGGTGACGTAGCCGTAGTCGTAGCCGAGCTCCGCCCCGTACTTGGCCTGGAACCGCAACGTCGGGTCGGCGGTCGGCACGGCGACGGAGGTGACCGCAGCCGCGTCGAGACTGTTGGCGTTGCCGGAGAAGAGCACCGCGTTGCCCGGCCGGTCCGGGTCCTGGGTGGTGGTCGTCCACGACAGCGGGAGCGCGGGCAGGGTCTTCGCGCCCTGGAACTTCACCGACCGCAGGTCGCGACCGCTGAGCACCTTGCCCTTGGCCGTGCCCAGCGGCACGTAGTCGGCTCCGTTCGGGGCGGCCCCCGGCGTACCGTTGGCCGCCGTGCTGGCCAGGTTGACAGTGGAGCGCAGGCTCGGCGTGGTGACCCGACTCTTGGCGACGCCGAGGGTGATGCCGAACTTCGACTCGCCCACGAGCTTGTCGAGCAGCGTCATCGACTGGAAGTCGTGGATGACCTGGTAGACGTCGTGGACCCCGACCGTCTCCAGCTCGGCGTCCAGGCTCGCGAGGCCCTGCCGGGCGCCGTCGCGGTGCAGCCGGGACATGAAGCCGGCGCCGTAGCGGTCGTAGAGGAACAGCATGAATGAGTACGCGCTGCCGTAGTCGGCGAGGACCGCGTTCGGGTTGGGGCTCTCGTCCCACAGGGTGAGGGAGTTCTCCGGTCCGCCGCAGTCGCGCGGGTTGGCGTTGTACGGCGTCTGGACCGTGCCGAAACCCTGGTAGCAGTAGAGGTGACTGTCGGCGCCCCGGTCGAAGACCGTGGCCTTCGAGTCGCTGTACCCGGTCAACGACATGGCGAAGTCGGAGAGACCCTCGTTGATCCAGTTACCCTCGAACGGGTCCGCGTAGTAGTGCGCGAGGTGCTGCCACTCGTGCGCGAACGTGCCCTCGTAGCTGTTCGGCCGGGCGCTCCGACTGGTGCACAGGTCGCTCGTCGGCTCGTCCGGCGGGTTCGGCGTCATGCGGTGCAGCCAGTCGAACGCGTCGATGGTCATCACGTTGCGGTCGAGCAACTCGTTGAACTGAGCGGAGAAGAACCCGGCGATGTACGTCGGCGCGGCCGGGAACGTGTAGTAGTTGTCGTCCCGGACGTTGTCCACGAGCGTGACGGTCTTGTTGCCGGCACCGGTGTAGACCCCGCCGTCGCCGTTGGCGTCCGGCCCGATCTGGGCGTTGGTGCCGTCCCGGTCCGGTGGGGTGCTGAAGGCGTTCGTCTCCTTCGGGTACATGTTCGTGTCGAACTCGTCGGCCAGGTGCTTCACCTGCGCGTCGGTGATCTGCGTCGACGACGGCACCTGCGCCCGGCAGTCACCGGCCGGGAACGCCAGGTCGTTGGCGACCCAGACCTCGATGTGCTCACCGACCGCCCGCAGCGTGTAGTCCTTGCGGTAGACCGAGCCCTGGACGTCGTCGAGGCCGAGCCACTGACGGACCGTGCCGACCGCCGGCGTCTCGACCGACTGCGCCTGCCGCCGCACGCCCGTGCGCGGCTGGTACCGCGCGGGCGTCTCGATCGGCCGACCGTCCAGCGTGAAGTCCTTCCGGGTGAGCTCACGCATGTCACTCGGCGGGGCGGCCTTCGGCGCGACGGCTTCCGCCGACGCCGGTGACGGCACGGCCACGACGGTGAGAGCCGGTAGGACGAGGACAGCGGCGAACGCCCCAGCCATGCGGGTGCGAGCCATGGAACCTCCTTCGGGTGTGCAGCCCGGATACCGTGAGTCCGGTCGGGTGTCGACCGCCCACGATGATCACTTGAACCGAGGACACGGTAGCCCGAGGCAACCTCCACCTTCGACGGGCTGGGAAAGCGATACATGTCACCCCGCGAAACGGTAATCCGCGACATTCGGCCGTTCCACGTCCGTGGCCAGGCGCGACGCACCGACCTGTGTGGACATCCGTGTCCGCGTACTTTAAGGAAGGTTTAAGGAACTGTCGAGTACGGGCGGCGGGCGCCTACCATTCGGCGGCCGTGGCCGTTCGGGTCAGCCTCATGTCGGCTCGTTGGGAGTGACAGGTGTCGTACGAGAGCCCACCCCCGTCACGTCATCGCCCGCCGGGGTGGCCGGCCCGCAACACAATCGGCGTGGCCGTCGGAGCGGCGGTCCTGCTCGTCGTCGCGGCCGGGGGCGTGTACCTGGGCAACGGCGAGGTGACGCCCGAGCAGTCGAACGCGGCCAACGCCCTGCGGTACCCGTCGCCGTCGCCGTCGGCCGGGCAGCCACAGTCCGGCGCGGCGACGTCGGCTCCCGCGCCGCCGACGGTTTCCCCGACGCCATCGGCAAGCGCGACACCGTCGACAGCCGCCGCGCCGAAGATCCCCGCTACCGGCTGGATTCCCGTCGACCGCGCTGCCTGGAAGGCGCAGGCCGACGCGTACCGGGCGTTGACGATCGACCCGGTCCCGGCCGGTGTGGGCAACCTGCCGGAGTTCCGCGCGGACTGCCAGTACAGCCACCGGTTGCCGGATGACCCGATCGTCGCTCCTGGCCTACCGGGCGCCTCACACATGCACTCCTTCGTCGGCAACAAGGCCGTCGACGCGAACACCGTCGCCGGTGACCTGACGAAGTTCACGGCCACCTCGTGCAAGCCGGCGCAGGACCACTCCGCCTACTGGGTGCCCACGCTCTACGACAACGCGACGGGCAAGCCGGTCGAGACCACTGGCTTTCGGGTCTACTACCGATCGCTTGCCAAGAACTCGACAGGCCAGATGCCGCTGCCCAACGGCCTGCGCATGATCTCCGGCGACGCCAAGAAGAAGAAGCCGACGCCGCGTGGCGCGACCGGGCAGTTCTACTGCGCCTTCTACGGCCCGGGGGATCTCGACGGCGTCGCCCGCAGCACAAACGGCAACTGGCCCATCTGCGGAGGGGACGCGACGCTGCACTTCATGATGCAGTTCCCCGACTGCTGGGACGGCAAGCACCTGGACAGCCCCAACCACAAGGACCATGTGGCGTACGGCAGCGGCGACGCCTGCCCGCCCAGCCATCCGGTCCGGATTCCGGCGATCACCTTCGACATCCAGTACCCGGCGAAGGGCACCCCGGCGGGCTACTACCTCTCCTCCGACAAGGAGGGCAAGAGCGCCTCGTCGATGCACGGCGACGCGTTCGTGATGTGGGACGTCGCCACCATGAACAAGCGCACCAAGAACTGCGTCCTCGGCCGCCGGACCTGCGACAACCACGGATACCAGAAATAGCCCGGGGCCAGGCCCGTGTCGGCCTGGCCCCGGGGTCTGATCGGTCAGCTACGCAGCGTCCACCGCTGGTTCGCGCCGCCGTTGCACGACCAGAGGATGACCTTCGTGCCGTTGGCGGTGGCAGCGCCGTTGGCATCGAGGCAGAGCCCGGACTGGGCGTTCGTGACGGTGCCGTTGGAGTTGATGTTCCACTGCTGGTTCGTGCCGCCGTGGCAGTCCCAGATGATGACCGCGGTGCCGTTGGCCGTGCCGGCCCCGGACGCGTCCAGGCACTTGTTGCCGTACACGGTGAGCTGCTTGCTGGCGGTCTGGGTCCACCGCTGGTTGGCGCCGGTGGAGCAGTCCCAGAGTTGCGTCTGGGTGCCGTTGGTGGTCGAGGAGTTGGGCACCTCGACACAGCGGTTGGACTGACCACCGACGAGCTGCCCGACGCCCGTACCGCCGCCACCGCCCTGCTGCTGGCGGACGATGAAGGTCGACTCCGCCGACCGGTTGCCCTGCGCGTCGACCACGTAGAGCCGGTACTCGCCCTGGGTCGCCGGCACGGCGATGGACGTGGCGTCGCCGGCCGCCCTGGTCATCGTCGCCCCGGCGGTGAAGGTGGTCGTGCCGGACGGGGCCAGCCAGACCGACCTGGTGGCGTCGCCGGTGCTGCGGATCGGGATCGACGCCGTGGCACTCGCGACGAACGTGCTGGCCGGCAGCACGTAGTTCGGCGCGGAGAAGGTGCTCGCCGGGACGATGTCCCGGTACGCGTCCTCAAGGCCGGAATTCGCGGCGATGCTGTAGGCCGCGGCGGGCCAGACATAGTCGGAGGAGACCAGGATGTCGGCGACAGTGCTGTTCGGCAGGTTCTTGTTGGAGACCTTGTTGATCGGGCCGTAGATCTGCGTGATGCTCAGATCGTGTTTGCGCCCGAAATCGTCCGAGTTGATCATCCAGGTGACGTTCTTGTCGATGCTCAGGACGTTGTCGCGGAACGTGATGAACGCCGATCCCTCGTCCGGGTGCAGCCCGTACTTGTGGCCCGACGGAACGCCCTGGAGATAGTTGTTGGTGATCATCGTCCCGGGCTGGCTGCCGAGCGTGTAGATGGGAGCCGTGTCACTGAGGCGCTGCACCGTGTCGATGATGTGGTTGTAACTGATGTTGTTGTTTCGCGCCGTCGTGGTGGGTCGGTTGGGCACGATCGAGCCCGATGATCCGTCGAAGTTCCACCAGCCCCAGCCGAGGGTGATGCCCGACCACGGAGTCTTCTCGATCCGGTTGTGCTGGATGGTGAGGGTGTCCGCGAAGTAGGCCGAGATGGGGCTGTGCCCGTTGAACAGGACGGCACTGTCGTAGAGATAGTTGTTCTTGATGTCGATGTTCTTCGGCAGCCCCTCGACCTGCGCGGAGTACTTCTCGCGGTTGGTCGACGTGCCGTCTCCGATGTAGACGTGCTGGGGATGGCCCACCAGGATCGCGGAGCCGGCGATGTCGTTCGTGGAGTTGCCGATCAACTGCGAGCCCTGCACGTCGTTGACCATGCTGATCCCGTCGGCACCGGTGTGCTGGATCCGGTTGCGTTGCAGGAGGATCCCGTCGGCGTTCTGCACCTGGACGATGCCGGGAGTGACGTCCACGTTGCGGTAGTGGTAGACGTGGAAGTTGCCCTTCGCGTACACCTGGGCGCCGAGGTTGCCCTGCTGCGCCTGCTTGAAGGACGCGCCGGCGACGTTGAACAGGTTCCAGTCGGAGTGCTGCACCGTCAGGCCGGAGAACGTGATGTTGCGCGCGTGGCTGGTGGTCGAGGTGCCGGCGACCCGCAGCAGGGTGGTGACGTTGTTGGGCGCGTAGACCGTCGCGGTCGACATGTTGTCGGCACTGGCCTTGTAGTAGTAGACCGTCTTGGTGCCCTTGTCGAAGTAGAACTCGCCCGGCGCGTCCAGGAACTCGTAGGCGTTCATGAGCTTGTGGCTGCCGCCCACCTGGGCGTTGCCGTTGAACGAGCCCTGGGCGATCGCCGCACCCGGCTGCTGGAACAGGGCGACCCGGTTCGCGCCGTCGGAACTCGTGGTCACCTGACGGACGCCCACGATGGCAGTGGTCCAGGTCGTCCCCGTCTCGATCTCGATGTCGTCCTGGTTGCGGGCGACGGCGGGGAAGTCGTTGAGGCTGTATTTGGCGCCGTCACACTGCGAGCCCGACTCCCAGGCCCACGCGGCCTGGTTGGCGGTGATGTTGTACGTCCCGTAGCACCCGCCCGAGCTGATCGTCTTCGACGCCATCAGGGCACGCTTGTCGTTGACGTACAGCGTCCGCAGCTTGTTGGCGCGGTCCAGTGGGGCCTTCCAGATGTTGCCGCTGTGCTGGGTCCACCCGGTCACCTGGACACCACCGTCGAGGATCGGCTTCTCACCGGGGTACGCGCCATAGCTGACCCGGAACCCGTTCGTGCCCGAATCGCTCGTGCCGAATTCGACGGTGCTGCTGATCGGGTAGGTCCCACCGCGCAGCAGCACGTTGATGTCGCCGGTCATGTTCGTATTCACCGTACGAACGATGTCCCGTGCGCGTTGCACTGTCTTGAATGGGGATTCGATCGTCCCCGCGTTGGCGTCGTTGCCGTCCGGGGCGACATAATAGGTCGCCTGAACCGCGGCCGAGGCCGGTAGTTGATTCGTCAGCACGGCCGGCACTGCGGCGGAGACGAAGACCGCGAGCGCCAACAATGACGTTCGAGCGGTGGATAGGGCTGATTTCACGTGCTGTTCCTTTCACTTGCCGTCGACGGGATGCCGAATGTGGGTATCGAGCGACGAGCACGGAACAGCGATGCCACTAAGGACTGGCGGAGGGGCTGCCGTCGCCCGACCGCACTCTTTTTCCAATCGCTACGAAGCTCTCCCAGGGACTGTATGTCGAACGTGTGACGACTGCAACAGTCAATTAAGAGTGGTCAATGCCCAAAGACGCTCGTACCGGGCAGAACGCCCGAGCCCCACCCTTGGTGCCGCCGACATCGTCCGATGAATCCGCGACGACGGACCGCGCTGCCCAGCGGGCTGAGTACGAGCACTCATCCCGCCGCCGCCGGCGGCCGGCATGCTCGACGCCATGGCTCATCCGCAGCGGCTCGGTCGGCGGCCCTCCGGCACCCGGCGACGGCTCGGCTCCACGCCGCTGGTCTGCGCCGTGCTGGCGCTCTGCCTGGTGTCGGCCGGATGCGGGGAGTACGGCGACGGCACCTCGATGGCACGCGACCACGCCGCGGCCGAGGCGAAGCGCCTCAACGAGGAGCTCGGCCATCGCGACTGGGTGCGGGACGCCGAGTACATCGCCGCGACCGAAGTCCTCGACCCCACCGAAGACGGCACGTCGAAGATCCGACGTGAGCCGCTGGCCTGGTCCGGCCGAACGTCCGGCGACGAGCGGGCCACCATCGACGTCCGGTTCGTGGTGACGGTGGACGAGGACGTTGGGGGGACCTTAGGCAACCCCGGGCACTCCGCCGGCCAGGCCACGCGGTGCTACCGCTACCTGTTGGAGCTCGACCGCAACACCTCATCCGAAGAGATCGACTGCCCCTCCGTGCGGATGCCTCCGCTGCCCGTCGCCAAGCCGTACCCGGCGATGCCCGCCGACGCGCGCGACCGGCTCGCGGCGGCGCTGCGCACCGCCACGCCCGACACCCTCGCGAGCGCCGTGCGAGCCGCCTTCCCGGAGAAGCACGTCACCGTCGACACGACCACCCACGAGAATGCCCTCGTCGCAGTGCTGAGCGTGCCCCCCGAGCGGCAGTGCCTCCTGCTGGTCCGGACTCCCGGCGGAGCCATCGAGTCACCGGCGTACGACCCGATCTGGCTGGAACCGGGCGAGACGGGGTGCAACACCGGGCTGTACGTCTCGCCACCGCGCTACAGAGGTTGAAAGGCTGACGTCCGTCGGCGTGTCGGCGTGATCTGGGGCGATGGGTTCGGTAGGCCGGAGGTATGAGGTATCCGGCTGGT
>NZ_JBEZCZ010000055.1:0-36310 GCF_040647875.1 Micromonospora sp. NPDC049230 | reverse complement strand
CACGGTGCCGAGGGACACCCCGGCGTGCCGCGCCACCTCCTTGATGCCTGCCGTTGCCATCGCTCCCTCGCCGGTCTGCGCCCAGGGTCGCGGCGTGTCGTATCCGGACGAAACCGCAACGCCGCCGGTCGTCGTCGGGCCCCCCGTAGACCGGCCAGTCCTGACGAAACAGGTCCTAGATTCGTTGGAGCTTGAATCGCTGGTTGGCGCCGGTGCCGGGTGTCCACTGGGAGATGCGGGCCCCGTCGGCGGTCGAAGCCTGCCAAACGTCCATCGCCAGACCGCTCTGCCGGTTGATGAGTCTGACCACCCCGCCGCCCTGGTCGTCGACCCGCCATTGCTGAGTGGCGGCGTTGGGTGCGTCGGGTTGCTGGGTGATGTCGGCGCCGGTGCTGTTGCTGGCGGCTTGCAGGAACAGGCCGCTGTGCCGCGCCCTGATCCGGAAGTGGCCCGCGTCTGCCGGCACAAACTCGAACTGCTGGTTCTGCCCGCTGCCGCTCTGCCACTGGATCAGCAAGCCGCCGGCGGCGGTGGACGCACCGTTGATGTCGGCGGCCTTGCTGCTGTGCTGGGCCACGAGCCGGTAGTACGCACCGACCTCGACCGGCCCCGAGTTGACCCCGGACGCGCGGTAGGTGTGGCCGGCCTGGCCGGTGAACTCCACGAGATCGGCCTCGATCCGCGTCGGCTGGACGGCGCTGCCGCTCGTCTCGTCGCGCAGTTCGAAGGTGCCGGCGAAGATCCGGTTGCGAACGCGGATGGGGCCGGCGCGGTCGGGAACGACGACGAGCTCGATTCGGCTGCTGCTCCACGTGGCGCCGACGGTGTGTCCGCCGCGGCCCCGGAGCCCGGTGACCTGCCCGGTTGGCCAGGCGGATGGTAGGGCGGGCAGGAGGTGCAGTTCGCCGGTGTGGCTTTGTAGCAGCATTTCGGCGATGCCGGAGGTGGCGCCGAAGTTGCCGTCGATCTGGAAGGGCGGGTGCAGGTCGAACATGTTCGGTGCGAGCCGGTCGGTGCGGACGAGGTCGCGGAGGAGCTTGTGGGCGCGGGTGCCGTCTTCCAGTCGCGCCCAGTAGTTGATCTTCCAGGCGAGTGACCAGCCGGTGCCGTCGTCGCCGCGCAGTTCCAGGGTCTGTCGTGCGGCCTGGTGCAGCTGTGGTGTGCCGCGTTTGGTGATCTGGTTGCTGGGGTGCAGCCCGTACAGGTGGGAGACGTGCCGGTGGGTCCGTTCGGTCTCCACCCAGTCGGCGAGCCATTCCTGGACGTTGCCGCGGGACCCGACCCGCGTCGGTGGCAGCCGGTCCCGGGCGGTTAGTACCTGGGCGCGGTAGGTGGCATCCACGTTGAGGACCTCGGAGGCCCGTGCGACGCCGTTGAACAGGTCACGCAGGATCTGGTTGTCCATCGTCGGCCCCGCGCACACGCTGGCGTTCGTGTGATGACGCAGCTCGGGCGAGTTTGACGGGTTGGTGACCAGGTAGCCGAGCGTCGGGTGGCTGACCAGCGTGTCGAGGAAGAACTGGGCAGCGCCCTTCATCGCCGGGTAGTTGGCGCGTAGGAACTCGATGTCCCCGGTGAACTGGTAGTGGTCCCAGATCATGGTGGCCAGCCAGGCCCCGCCGGTTTGCCACATTCCCCACAGGGCTTCGTCGACCACTGACGAGCCGCGCCACGCGTCGGTGTTGTGGTGGGTGACCCAACCCCCTGCGCCGTACTGCGCCTGAGCGGTGCGGGCGCCGGTCACCGTCAGATCTTTGATCATGTCGAAGACCGGCAGGTAGCACTCCGCCAGGTTGGTGGTGTCGGCCGGCCAGTAGTTCATCGGCAGGTTCGCGTTGATTGTGAACTTCGAATCCCAGGAGGGGGCCATCTGGTCGTTCCAGATCCCCTGTAGGTTCGCCGGCTGGCTGCCCGGCCGTGAGGAGGAGATCAGCAGGTAGCGACCGTACTGGAACAGCAGCGCGGAAAATTGCGGATCGTTGACGCTCGCGTGCTGCGCGATCCGCACGTCGGTGGTTTGGTCGGCCGCCGTGGTGCGTCCCAGATCGATCGACACCCGGTTGAACAGCGCCTGGTAGTCGGCCACATGTCGGCTGCGCAACTGGTCGAAGCCGACGGCGCGGGCCGCGTCGAGGTGCCGCCGCGCGATGCCCTGGTAGTCGCCGTTGACGGTCCGGTAGTTGACGTAACTGGATCCGATCGACACCAACAGGGTGACGCTTGTCGCGCCGGAGACCCGCAGCGTGCCGCCGGAACTGCTGACCGTACCGCCGCTCACCGCGGCATTGGCCAGAGCAAGGAACCGGACCTGCCCGGTGATGCCCTCCATGTTGCCGGAAACACCGTCGAGGCCGATCGTGGCGGCGTCCGGGCTGGACACGGTCGTCCGTTGCGGGCTGCCGAACGTGGCGGTGAACGAGATCGCGTTAGCCCGGTCAGCGGTCAACCGCATCACGATCACCTGGTCCGGTGCGCTCGCGAAGACCTCACGTTGAAAGCGCACCCCGTTGAGCACGTAGCCGGTGGTAGTGGTGGCCGTGGTCAGGTCGAGGGTCCGTTGGTACTGCGACGCCCCGCTGGCACTGCCAAAGGCCAGCCGCAGGTCGCCGACCGGCTGGTACGCCAACTGCCCGACCGGACTGCCCAGCATTGTCTGGTTGATCAGATCCTGCGCCTGCGTCCACTGATCGGCGAAGACCCGCCGCCGGATCTCCGCCAGGTTGGCCGCACCACGGGTGTTGGCCGAGTCGTACGGGCCGCCGGCCCACACGGTGTCCTCGTTGAGCTGTAGCCGCTCGGTGTCGACATTCCCGAACACCATCGCGCCCAACCGACCGTTGCCGATCGGCAGAGCCCGTAACCAGTCCGTACCCGCCGCCTCGTCGTACCACAGCGCCAGGTCGTTGGCTGCCAGCACCTGTGGGGGTGCGGTCGACCCGGCCCGAGCGGCTGCGGTCCAACCCGCCGGCAGCAGCATGACACCAGCCCCAGCCGCCCCGGCGCCGAGGAGTCTTCTCCGTGTCACTTCAGACATGTTGTCTCCTTCACGCAGCCCAGCGATGCAGCGGCGGCCCCACGTTGACGAGGACGTCGCCTGAGTTTTCGAGGGTGTTACGGCGTACACCATTCATCAGACGTAATATGTTAAGCATCGAAATCAAGGATGGTCAATGCGTTGCGGTGGGGCCACCGGCGATGCTGTCGCCCCGACCGTCCGCAGCTCGTGAAACCAGCTCACTCCGGTCGCGTCATCGCCCCTGCGGAGTCGGCGCGCAAGAGGCGGTCGACTGACGGGTACGCCCCTAAAGGTCAGACGTGTCCTCTGGCCGGGCCGGTCCCAGCGGCCCGTCGCCCGGAGCCGCTGCGACCGGTGCCGCTGACCTCCTGGCTCAGGCATCAAGGATCTGCCATTCCTGGCTGATCTCGCCGCTGACCGGTTGCTGGACCACCCTGGCGCCGTCCGCGGTGGAGCCGCCTTCGACCCCGACACACCATCCGTTGCTCACGTTGACGAGCCGGTGGTACCCGCTGGTCGTCGCCGGTACGAGATTCCACCACTGGTTACGTCCGCCGTTGTCGGCCCATTGCACGAGTGCCGCGCCCTGGCCCGAGCCACCTGGACTGTCCAGGACCTTCCCGCTCTTGACACCGGGCAGCCGGAATGAGCCATCGCTGTTGGGCAGCAGCCGCCACTGCTGGTTGGTCGCGCCAGTCCACGGCCACTGGATGACAGTTGCCCCGTCCGTGGTGGAGCCGCCGCTGACGTCCAGCACCTTTGCGCTGCGCCGGTTGACAAGTCGTACGCCGCCGGCGGCGGCCGGCAGACCGACGACGACCTGTATCTGTTGCCCGGCCGTCAACGAGATCACCCGGGCATTCGGGCCGAGCGGCGAGGAGGTGACAGTCGCGGACGTGGTGATGGATGCCATCCCGCGCCGGCTGAGGAGGGTGATCGCCTGGGTGATCGTCGAGGTGAGTGCCACGGTTACCGAGCGGCCAGGAAGATCCCAGGTGAGGCTGTGGATGCGGACCTGGTTGCGTCCGCGGACCCCGGTGATGGTGCCCCTGGCGAGCTGGCTGGGCACGGCGGGCAGCAGCTCGATGATGCCGGGCCTGGTGTACACGAGCGCTTCGCTGAGCACTGCCGGCAGCGTGTTGGCGGCATCGGCGTTGTAGGTTTCCAGGTTCGGGTTGTGTGCCGTCATCAGCGACCGGAAGAGCATGTTGTTGCCGATGATCTTCCGGAGGTTGCTGTAGACGCCGGCACCGTCCTTGAGTCGAGCGTAGGCGAGGGCTCGATGCAGGCTGCCGTGCGCGGAGGTGTTCTCGTCACCCCGCAGCGCCAGGGCCCTGAGCGCGGCGGTGACCAGCCCGAAAGCCTCCTCCGGATTGATCTCGTGCAGGGGCCACGCGCCGTACAGGTGATGCACGTGCCGATGGTTGTAGCGATCCGTCAGGCCCGGCCAGGACCATTCGGCGAGGGCGCCGCTGCCGTTGGTGGTGTAGGGCGGGAGCTTCGCCAACAGGGCCGTCCAACGTGCGACGCCTTGGCCGGCGCCCTGTTCGACACCGAGCGTGTTGGCGGCCTCGACAGCCGCCCGCAGGGCGTGCCTGCCGGCCTGGATGTCACCGGTGGCGTTGATCGCCAGCAGGACGTTCGTGCTGGCCGGCGAGTTCTCCATCGAGAACGACGGCACGAACACCACGCGACCGGCCGAGTCGGTGCGGGTCAGGAAGTCCTCGTAGAACAGCGCCAGCTCCATCAGCGCCGGTCCCAGCTTCTCAACCAGGAACGTCCGGTCCCCGGTGGCCTGGTAGTACTCCAGCAACGGGTAGAGCAACCAGTCCGCCCCCCACCGCCGTACAGGTTGCGAGCGTTGGTGCGCCAGTGTGCGAGCTGGCCGAGGATCAGGTTGAAGTAGCCCTGCATGGCATCGGTGAGGTCGAGAATGTTGCCGCCGGCGACCTGGAGGTTGATGTTGGCGTCGGTGGTGAAATCGTCGGCCCAGGTGCCGGCCCAGATTCTGTGCGGCGTTGCTGCGATCGCTTGCCGAAGATCAGCTGGAACGGTGCGGGTCCAGCGTTGCAGGGTCTGGTACGACGAGGATCACGACAGGATCCTTCACCTCTGACGGGCGTGCGTCCTCGGCTGGACCCACCACAGCCACTCGCCCACTACTGATACCCGACCGGAAGTCTCTCACCGCTGCTGCGGATCGGCGACATCCGACAGGCCAGTGGCATCCACGCCTGCCGCCCCGACCGAATCGTTGCCCTACGCCACGGCGTCTTGGTAGCTGCCGGGCCGCGACGCCTCTACCGCCAGCGGCGGTTCGCAGCCCAGGATCCCGGATGAGACTCCCGGCCATAGAACCGCCGACCAACGCGGCACCGATGCCGCAGCCTCGAGGGGACCTGTGGCTCGGATGGCAGCATCATCGCGGCTACTTCTGATCTTGGTCGAGGTTGGCCTCGTGGGTCAGATTACTGGCTGAGCCCGGGTCGGTGGCGAGTGCGGGCCGGGCCGGGGCGGGGCGGGCAGAGCACGGCCACGGCGATGGCTGCTGTTATCGCCGCCCCGGCGGGGTAGGCCATGCCGCCAAACTCGTCGGTGGGCACCAGGCCACGCCAGAACGGCGAGTCAGGCACGGCCGTGTCGGACAGTGTGCCCACGAATTGCAGACTACCGAGCAGCCAGGCGGGGATCAGCAAGACGAGACCGCCAATGGCGGCGGTGGCCGCGAGAGCAGCGACCCACGGACGGTGCTCGAGACGGCGGCTGGCCCAGCCGGCTAGCAGCCAGCCGGCCAGCATACCGAGCAGGCCGACGGCGAGCGTCGAACCGGTGAGCCACCGCGGTTCCGCCCGGTAGATCGAGACCCTGAGCCCGCCTTCGGCGGACGCTGCGTCGAAGTAGTCCTCGAACGACAGCACGAGTGCGCCGTTGCGTGCGGTCAACGCCTGCGAGTTGTTTTGCCGGGCGCCGGTTTCGATGTCGGTCGGGCTGGTCGAGTAGGTGTCGGTGACGCGCCAGCCGGCCGCCTCCAGGCGTTGCTGCAGGCCGGCTAGATAGGCATCGACGTCCTCGGTCGCAGGCGTTCGATCGGTGAGGTAGCTGACCGACGCCGCATCGGTCTCACCACCGTTGTTGCGGAAGGGGACGTCCGACCTTCCGTACGACTGTGCCGATAAGCCTGGGGTGAGCATCTGGGCGAGCTGAGTCCACGCTGCGCCGGTTGGAAGCGCCGGCGCCGCCTCCCAACCAACACGGTTCGCCAGCGACGCGCTCAGAAAACCGGAGAAAATTGAGGCGAAGAGTGCCAGCACGACCACGCCTCTGCTAAGTGGGCGACCGAGTCGGGCCCGCATGCCTTGCCGAAGCAGGTTGAGCGTCTCAATAGGGCCGGGCCGGACGTGTCCGGCCTCGGCGGCCATGAGCAGCGTGTCTGCCAGTTCTCCGCGACGTGAGCCCTTCGGGTAGACGTGCAGCAGCAGGCGATATCCGGTGGCGAGGCGGCGGCTCATGCGAACGCCGGGCCAGGCCGCGTGGCGTTCAGCCGCCGCGATGCGGTGCGAACGTTGTGGGCCAATCGCGCTGTCTCCTCGGCGAGTGCCGCCGCGCCGCCGTCGGTGAGGCGGTAGTAGCGCCGAGGACGCCCTTCAACGGTCTCCTCTCTGTCGATCGCGACCAGTCCTTGGGCGGCTAACCGGTCCAGCGCCGCATAGAGGGTGCCGGCCTGCAACCTGACCTGGCCTTCGGAGAGCGCCTCGGCCGTCTGGATCACGCCGTACCCGTGTCGTGGTTGATCGACCAGTGCGGTAAGGATCCAGAACGTCGGTTCTCGCATGGCCTTCGACATGATCGCCAATATAAAGATTATCTGACTATGGTGCAACGGCACTGGTGCCGCGCCAGCCGGGGCGCTTACATCGCCTGCTTGCAATCCGGGCCGCGCCCCGCGACCGGCAGACCCGAACAAGCCACACGAGCACTCTCCGGTGGCCGGAGGAAGCACGATCGGCCACTGCATCGCTGGCCAACGCTGCTATCGCAACGTCCCGAACAGCACGCACGTCGGCTACTGGCTCGCGGCCGCCGTTCATCCGGTGGTCTCGGTTGTCGGCCTCGCGCTCGGTCAGGCTGGGGTCCGACGGTGATCGGCGACACGACTGTTTCGATGCGACCACGTCCGAATGATCAGATGAGCGCACATCGGCATGAGCGGACGCTCGGTGGGGAACGAAGTAGTCGGTATCACGGCGGAGTCCGAGCGCCCCGGGGTTAGCGCCCCGTGGCCCTCTGACGGCGTGTATGGACGGAACGTCTTTGATCATCGATGGTGTGCGCGGTGTGTGCTCTCCAGCGAATGCCAACCTGGGCGAACCGGTGCCAACGCGGGTCACCGCAGCCGACCGCCGGTCGCAAACCGGGTTTCGTGTGCTCGGCGTGTGGTCGTGGGCTGGGAGAACGGCGGTCCGGGGAACGTTGGTGAACGTCGCCTACTCCCTGCCACCCCAGGTGAACCCCATGTCGCTAGACTGTGCCCTCGCGCCCCCGTAGCTCAGGGGATAGAGCATCGGTTTCCTAATCAGCTACTAATTGCGTAGCCGCAGGCCGTTGACCTGCGGATTCTTACTTCCCGTGGATCGACAATTGGTCGCAGGGCGGCACTGCTGTGATCGGTTGCTGAAGATTTGCGGGCAAGGCCTCTGGCCTGCTCAGAGTGCGGATGCGCGATAACGTCCATCGATCGTATCGGCTCCCGGTCCCAGGGCATCGCGTGTTTTTGACTGCATCGTTGGACCGCAACATCTGGCGTGCGCTGCGGTCCGGTCGATGCAGCAAGAGAAGCGTCCAGCAGGCCGGCTGGACGGCACTCTTGCCGACTCGGCGGCGTGGTGGCGGTTCGGGAGCCTCACGCTGGACGGCATCAAGAATCTCGCAGTCAACCCGCCAGCGCCCTGTTCAGGCGTTTTGGTCGCGTGGATCTTCGATGAAGGCCAGGAAGGATCGACCGAACCGCGTGACCGCGTCCAGCCGGACATGGTGGGCGAAGTATCGGTGATCGTTGTTGTACCCGGCTTCGCTGAGTGCGCCGACGTCGAGCAGTCCCTCGTCCCTGAGGCGCTCGCACTGCTTCTCCAGGAGCACCTCCGCGTCGCCGCTGTCGTAGCCTGGTGGCTGCCCCGGCGAAAACCGATGCGCGATATCGGCGACAAGCACCAACTCGGATTCCAAGAAATCCTGCTCGTTGCCGACGATTTCCTCGCGGTACTGAGGGTCTGCCAAGAATTTGAGCAAACGCAGTGCAACTGGCGGGAGTTGATCGACTAGATCAAAGAAGACATGCAGTTGATCTTCGTTCGGGTCGCCAGCAAGGGCAGTATTGAGCACCGCGTTGCGGAGCAACTCGCGCTTCTCTCGGCGACTCCGTTCGACGATCCGGGTTCCCGCCGACACTGCGTCCATAAACGCCTCGTTGTCCGCGAGGTGCTCGAAGTCGCCCACGCGTTCCTTCAGCTCATGCAGGGCGACGGCCAGGTCGGTGAGCCACTCCTCCATGCGCCGGTTGTGCTTTCGCACGAGCACGTCGGCGAGCGCAACCCCGAGCGGCCCGCCAACACCAGGGATCGCGGCGACCACCATCTCGGCGGTCTTGCTCAGTCCTTGCCGGCGGTCGCTCTGCGCGGGCGGTCTCAACTCCATGGTGAACATGATGGACGACGCTGGCCACCTCGATCGGTCACTCGGTCCGGCTCGGCCCGCGCGAGGGCGCCTGGTTGGCGGCGCCGTCGAGGGTAAATCGGTGTGGACGATAGACCACGCCAGGTTCGTCGTTGGTCCGGTGGGTGCGCCCTTGACGGGCCGGTTGGTCAGTGACCGCGCGGCTACGCGGCTGCGGCGAGTGCGGAGATGACAGCGGTGGGCATCTGTTGGCGGGCGGTTCCGCTCGCGGTCGAGGTGAGGAAGTTCAGGAGGTGGCAGGGGCGCTCGGGGGTGCCGAGCGGGACTGGTTCGACCCGTCGCCATCCGCGAGCCGAGGCGGCCTTGATTGCGGTTAGGTAGGTGCCTTCGCTCATGCGGCCGAGCGTGCGGGCGCGCATCAGCAGCGCGGCCAGCGAGACCTGCCAGTAGCGCTTGAGTTCGAACAGTCTTGACCAGTCGACAGTGTTGGGCAGCTGGTCGGCGATCTCGTCGGCAGGCATGAGGAACGCCGCGGCGAACGTGTGTGCCTGTTTCTCGACTTCTTTGACCCCCCAGATCTGCTCGCCATGGAGCACGAGGTGGCCCAGTTCGTGGGCGGCGTCGAAGCGTGATCTGGCGCGGTCGTTCTTGTCCGTGCCGAGTACGACGACCGGGTGGTCGTTGAATGGCAGGGAGAACGCGTCGACGTCGGTGCTTCCTAGCGGAAGGCGGATGACGACGACGCCGTGGTGTTCGAGGAGGTCCACGACGTTGCCGATAGGTCCGGGGGGTAGTTTCCACTCCTCGCGGACCTGCCCGGCGATGCGCTCGATCTCCTCGCCGGCGGCATCGAGGCTGTTGATTCGGATCTGCGGGACGGCTCCGCTGGGGAACTGCCCGGCGGCGGTGGCGTGGACCGCGAGGTCGTGGGCGACGTGGGCGACGGCACGCGCCCGGCGCCGATCGGCGACCGCGGTGCGGCGCAGCGATCGGAAGAATCCCTCGTGGGTCTCCACGAGGGGCTGGTGGAAGAACTCGACCGGCACGTCGAGTGTCACGCTCAGGACGTTGAGCGTCTCGGGACTGGGCCGGGCTGCGCCGCTCTCGAACTGGCTGACAGCGGCTGCTGAGACGACTACCTGCCCAGCGAGGTGCGCCTGGCTCAATCCGGCTAGCTCCCTAGCCATCCGCAGGCGTGCCCCCTGGAACCCCGGCGCGCTCACTGTGTCTCCTCCGTCCTTGATCTTGCATCCGATTCTGGTCGGTTCGCGGCGTAAGGCCGGACTGACGCGCCGAACATTACCCTTCCGACACGGAAGAATATGCGGAACATAGCGTGGAAAAATTAAGTAAGATCCGAAGGACTGGAGCCGAGGGCCGACCGCGCTGTGCGGTCAGGTCTTGCCGGCCACGACGACTCCGCCACGGAACGGCGGGTCAGAACGGATGTGTGTACATGGCACCGCGAACCACAGGGGAGGCGTTCGGCGAGTTCGACGTCGCGCTGAACCTTGACCGGCGGGAACTGGAGCAGGCTCAGCGCCGCCACCAGGAGGTCACCGAGGTCTTGACGGAGGCGGGCATCGCCTCGTCGACCTTCCTGCAGGGCAGCTTCGCCCGCAAGACGATGCTCAAGCCGCTCAAGGACGTCGACATGATCGTCCTGCTGGCCGAGGATCACCGGCAGCGGTGGTTCGGCGCCGGCAAGGGCGGCCCGGCCGCCTCGATGGCGGCGATCCGCCAGGCGGTCGCCGCTCGTTGGCCCGACGCCCGTTTCGACGAGGACAAGCAGCCTGCCCACGCGCTGCAGGTCACGTTCGCGGACTGCACCTTCACGTTCGACCTGGTGCCGGCCTTCGAGGACGGCGACACCGAGGAGGGTGTGTTCATCGCCGACCGTGACCTCGACCGGTGGGAGTGGTCGAACACCCGCACCCTGCGGCGGGTGGTCCGGGAACGTAACCTGGCCACCGTCGGTGCCTTTGTGCACCAGGTTCGGATGGGCAAGTCCTTCAAGACCAACCAGCCCACGCTGGAGAAACTGTCTGGCCTGGTCATCGAGTCCCTGTGGTACGCGGCGATCACGAAGAAGCTGGCCCACGCCGCCGCCACGGTGACCGCGCTCGAGTACGCGGCCGAGGCGGTCATGGGCAAGGTGTACGACCCGACCGGCGTGGACGACCTCGCCAAGGACTGGACACCGGGCGAGCGGTTGCGGTTCAGCCAGACATTCGGCCTCGCGGCCAAGCGAGGTCGCGAGGCGCGGCGGCTCGCCGTCGACGGCGACCATCAGGCCGCGATCGATATCTGGCACACGGTGTTCGGCGAGCCGTTCCCCGCTCCGACCGCTCAGCCCGCCGCGCAGGCGTTAGCCGCGCTGAGCGCGGGCAGCATCACCTCCGCCGGCCGGGCCGTGACCTCGCAGCGCGGTGCGCAGACCAACCGGCCGGCGAGGTCATGGCGTACCCGGTGACGGCGGTTCTGCAGGATCCCGCTGCGGCGGCCGACCACCTCCTGTGCCACGCCGACGTGTTCGGCGTGGCGCAGGCCGCCGGCCACACCACCGCGCTCGGCGGGGCTCGCCTCGAGCTGACCCTGCTACCGCTTCCCGCGTTAGCCGCCGACGGCTACCCGGTCGAGCGGATCCGGCTGGTCATCCTGCCGCCCGGCGACCAGGTGTACGCCTACCCGCGCTCGGGCGGCGACCGTTCCTTCAAGCACCGTAACCTGCAGCTCGGGGATCTCTGCCTGCAGTACGACCGTGACGATCCCGCGCTGCGGTGGCTTCCGGAAGATGGACTGGAGCCTCTGGTCACGCTCGTGCACCGGCATTTGATCTTCGAGGAGGCGTGGCGGCGCAGCGGCGATTGGCCGTGCGAGGATGCCCCCCACGGCGATGACCGGCAGGCTCCACACCGGATCGCCACGACCGCGATGCGGAAGGAGATCGGCCGGTGGTCACGGATCTAACGACGCTCGCGCAGGCCGTGGATTCCGCCGCCGCCCAGCCGCCTACTATCACCATCGCCTTGGCCGTCCTCGGCTCCAGCGTGGTCGCCGGTCTGATCAGCGTCATCCTCGGCAACACCCGGGCGAATGCCACGGCACGCCGAGAACGCTATGCCCAGGCCGTGCGCACCCTCGTCGCCTGGGCTGAATACCCTTACCGCATCCGCCGCCGGACCAGCGACGACGCGGCCACCCTCACCGCCCTGGCCGACCGCGGCCACACCCTGCAGGAGCAACTCGCCGAGTCTCGCGCGTGGATCGCCGCAGAGAGTCGCGCCATGAGCGAGGTCTTCGACGCCTGCCTCGCCGACATCAACCCTCTGGTCGGACCCGCTTGCGCGATCGCCTGGCAGCAGCCACCCATCACCAAGAGCGCCGAGATGCTGCTCGGCGACTTCGGCCCTCGCGGGATCAACGCCATCGTCGCGCGCATGGAGTGCGCAATCATCTACCGCTTCGGACTGCGCCGTCTGATGTGGCGCCGCTGGGTACTGCGCAGACTCCAACAGCGGGCCTGTCTGCCCGAGACATCCACGACCACGCCCGAATAGGTCGCGACGAGGCCGTAGCAGCCAGCGTGGTCCGCGGCGCGCAGGGTGTTGACAATGCCTGTGGGTCAGCCCCGCCGCTCGTAGCCTCGGTTGCGCCGTCATAATCGCGATTTAGGTCATTCATCCGGCGTAACGGATGTACTCCTTCGGTGGCGGTAGATCCCGTTCGCCTTGACGGAAACCGGCTGATCAAAGAAGTCCTTTACATGCTAAGCGAAACTAAAACTCGGGTGCATTCTTCCAATTACTCCTCACCATCATGCCTGCAGGTGTGTCCGCGAGTAAGATCTGCCATCTCGCCGTGTTCATCTTTGCCGACCAGCGAAATCGTCCCGGCACCGACAGCCTATCTGCCAGTCCATGCGTTGTGAGGATTGCGAATTGAAGTAGCACGCTGAGGGCGTTTGCTGCATGATGCGAGTGAATGGAGATCCTACCGGTCGGGGTAAGCGTTACGATGCCCGCGTAGGCGGGAGGTTTCTGGGCCTTATCCTGGTGAGCGAAGCCGTGGCGAACCTTGACCATTGCATCCAAGAATGACGATGCGTCCGTCCCTCGATACCTCTTGGCGCCGATGCGCCAGGCGCTACCTGTTCCTAGCTCGGCAGGTGAAACCTCTACAGTCCAATCCCAATCGGCCGTCGGGTCGTATCGGAAAAATGTCCAGTAAAGCTTGCGCAGATTGTATGGGCTCGGCGTTTGCACCATCCCGTTCTTGCCGTCAATTTGGTACCAGGCCGCAGGCGGAGTCGCCTGCGGATCGAGTGGCTGCGCGGTCAAAGCAAGATCTTCATTGAAGGCTTCCAAGGCGCCGACTGCGGCCACCACGACCGCCCTGTTTAGCGATGAATGCTGCCTGCCGGGTTGGCCACCACCAGTTTTTCCCTTGGCTCTGCGGCTTGCGGTAGTCTGCTGAAGCCGCTCCTGAATAACCTCATTGATTCGTTGAGCATCGCTCATATAGTCGATCATTCGGTCCAACGGGCCCTGAAGGGAATGGAGCGCCACGGCAAAAACCTCTTTCGATCCACGATCGCCAACGCGATCTGCGGATTTCTTATTGAAGCTGATCCTACGTTGGCATGTGGCGCTGACCCGATCGCGGGGGTCAGGGCGTCGCCGTCTCGTCGATCCATTCTTGGGGGATGAGCTTTTCTCCGCCACGCCAGTTGTGTTCCACCGAGTCCTGGAACCATGCCTCGGGCAGGTTGGCGTGGTCACAGACGATGACTTGCATGTTGGGTGTCAGTTCGACGATCACGTCGTAGATCAGTCGGAAGAGGCGGCCGACTGCTTCCTGGTCGGTGTCCTGGCCGGGTGTGCCCGATTTTTGGTCGACCTCGGATCGATACCACACCTGGGTGGGCTGATCGAGCATGAGCAGTCGGGGGACTGGTCGGTGCTGTCGTACGAAGTAGCGGTGCAGCGCGAGGTGGGTGATGAGGTGGTAGCCAACCCAGTTCTCACCGCTACCGATTCGGAATAGGGGTGCCGGGCCTTGCTCGGTGTCGGTGACGACGGTGAGGCGGTTCAGGTCGAGACGGACGCTCCCACCGCGGTGTTCCAACTGGAGCCGGTCGGCCCACCGGGTCATGTCCTGGCTGATAGACACCAGGCGTGAGGTGAGCTGTTCGCGTTCCTCGGCTGGGTCGAGCTCCGCTTCGAGCGCTTGCACCTGCCCGAGGGCGGTCTCGTATTGACGGCGGAGTCGCGCCAGCTCGGCGTCCGAACTCCCAGGGAGTGCGGCGAGCGTCGCGTGGATACGGCCGCGGGTGAAGTCCCTGCGTGCGGTGTCGGGTAGTTGTTCGGTGACCGTCTGGCTTGCCGTGAGCGCCTGGATGACGCCCTCTGCCGCTCTGAGTTGGTTGCGCAGCGAACTGGCCCGCTCGTCGAGCGCCTGCAGGGCGGCGCGCCGGGCGGGTCGCGCCGCGTCTACGCCGCTGAGCTGGCTGGTGAGCTGTACCAGACTTTGCCGTAGTTGCTCTGGTGAGGGGTCTGGTTCAGTGAGCTGCGAGCCGCAGAGCGGGCAGGGCGGTGTTTCATCGATGGTGTCGGTGGCAGTTGCTGGGTTGCTGTTGGCGGGCAGTCCGAGCAAATTGAGGCTTGCCAGCCTCGCGGACTGGAGGCGGACGGCTCCAGCGAAGTCGGTCTCTGCGTCGTTCTGCTGCAGGAGCACGTCGCGTTCCGCGTTGAGGGCGCGTAGCTGGTCACGGAGTTGGTCGCGCTCCCGCTGTAGCCCGGCTATGCGGTTGGCGGTCTCGGAGTCGAGTGTTGCCGGGGCGCTGACCGCTGCGATGACGGCGGTGTGCAGAAGGCCGACTGTGGTGGATCGGTCCGCCGGTTGTGGGGTGTCGACCATTCCGAGGGCGTATGCCTCGCGCCAGAGTGTCGCTAGGCCCGCGTCGGCGGCCTCACTTGCTCGAAGTGTTTGCCGGTAGGTTGTTTCCGCGCGCCGCAGCTCGCGACGGGCGGCGGCGAGCTGGGCACGCTTGAGTGCCTGGTCGCGCGGTACGGCGCCGATGAAGTACGGGATAGTGTCTTTGAGGGTTTGCGCCATGCCCTGGTCGCCCTGGCGGTGGAACAGCGAGTCGCGGGCGGCGATTTCGCCTTGCCGCTGCAGGCACAGCAACGCGGCGTGTCCGATGTGCGCTTCAAGTGGGTACCGGGCCGACCCTATCGGCGGTTCGTGCAGATTCTCCTCGATGCCAATGCGGCGCCCGAGTTGCTCCCGGACAGCATCCGAATCGGCGTTCACGACGAGGTCATCGAACTCTAGTGGGGCCAGGTCGCTACCGAACTCCAACATCGCGCGCTGGGTGGATGCCTTGCCTACATCAGGTGCAGGTCGCGCGACGAACGCTCGACCGCTGTCCAGCTCGAACAACGCCGCGTACCAGGACACGGTGCTGGTGATCGGGCCAATCGGCATCTGCAACGTGTTGCGACCCAGGCAGTACTCGACGATGTCGAGCAGAGCACTCTTCCCCGTCTTCGACTCCCCGGTGACGATGTTGAGCGCGCCGGTGGTGAAGTTGAGGACGCGCCGACGTCCGTGGGTGCTGTAGAGGATGATCGCGAGCAGCTGCACAGTGGTCAGGGTGTCACGCCGAGTACCGCAAACACTGTCGCGGTGTTGTCAATCTTCGCCAACCAACGGCCAACAAAGCTCGCCCTGCGGAGGATGTCCGCAAGTTCGTCGGGCATCTGAAACCCCTTCGGCCGACGCGTCCTACCTCGTAACGCGTTCCCCTCGAGGGTGAGTGCGCCGTGAGTGAGACCGAACCGCACCCCCTCCTTTACCGGCTCGACAAGACCCTGCGCACGGGGCGGGAACCCGGCGCGCAACACTGGATTGCGGGAGGTCCACGTCGCGAGGTGAGTTCTGACCGAGGTAGGGAGAGCTTGGCGGGTGCCGCGGTGCAGGACTAACGGGACGATGATGAAGGCCATCGGCCACGGCATCGCCCGGTCGGACTCCTTGCGGTACCCGTCAGCGGCGGTGGCGAGGATCGCCGCGACCAGCGCGGGGTTCAGCATCGCCGCCGTGATTGGCGGCCGGTCATTCCACGCCGTCACAGATCCCCCAGGGCGTCGCTGTGCTTGAAGACGGTGATGTGCCCGCTCATGCGGCGACCTGCAGCAGCCTCTCGATACGGCTCTCGAAGTCGGGGTGCCAGCCGATCCGGCCGGCATCAGCTAGGACGTGGCGCTTGCCGCGAACGAAGAACGGCTCGTTGTAACGCGCACGGACGCTGATGCCGGTCTGCGCGAGGAGTTGCCGCAGCATCTGTTTGCCAGCCTCTTGCTTGGCGGCCTCGTCCGCGTCGTCGTCGAGCGTGTCGAGCATCCAGTCGAACTCACGATCCCACTCGTCGACCAGCTCGGCCTCGAATCTGTTTAGCTCGGCCACACCGATGAGGTCCTCGTCGAGCCACCGGACCGTTTGGACGTAAGCGCGGTAGTAGTCCACGATTGCCTTCTGCAGGTTCCGCGGCGGATAGGCAACCCACTGCATCTGCTGCACGAACGTATGGGTCCGGTACTCCGCGGCGACCGTCTCGCCATCGACGTCCAGCAACTCGACCATGGTCGGCAGGCTCTCGCTGGTGAACTGGTCGCGGATGTCGGCGATCGCCGAACGCGCCACGCCGACATCGAGGCTCGAGAGCCTGCCCTGCAACATGGCCAGTGCCTGCTCGTCCCACCAGCGCCAGATCATCGCTAAGAACAACTCCTCGTGCCCCGTCGGCAGCGCCCAGTGAAGGTGCGTGCGAACCAGCGCGGGCACGTCATGGATGTGCGGCGATCCATCGATCACGCGCATCCTCGTGAGGAAGGCTCGGCGGTCTGCCGGACTCAGCTCGAGGAACTGCTCCCGTGCCGTCTTGGTTTGTTGTGAGGTCGTGTCTCTAGCCACAGCTTCCAGCCCGATGAGGGCGGTCATCTCGTCGAGCGTCTCCGGCCGCAGGGCGGCGATCGCTGTTCCAGCAGCCGCTGTCTGGGTCGTGATCAGGAGCAGCTGCGGCCCGGACGCGTCGCCCGGCGTCGCGGTATCCATCCATACTTTCAACGTTCGCCAAACGTCCGGCGAGGTATCGGTCAGTGCCCGGTGTGTCAGCTGGTGATGCTTGACTTGGAGCAGATGAGTCGGGTTGTTGTCCGCTTCCCAGGCGACGTCGTCATGCAACTCAAGACTGATGGACGCGTCCGGTCTGTCAGCCCCGGAGCCCAGAAGCTCCACCAACGCCCACCAGGTCTGATGCTGATACCCGACCGCGTTAGGCGCTGCACTGTGCGAACCCGGAGCCATTGTGTGAGTTTCCACCCCTGCTAACGATCATGTCTAGCCGACAAACAGGGCATTGACGAGGCACCGTCTGGCGCCAACATGAAGCGGATCCGGGAGTTGGGGCGGTCTCGCTGGCTGACGCAGACCCGCAGGGCCGAATGACTGTCTGAGCGCGTGTCGCCAATGTTGCGGCAGGCATGGAGCGGGCGGCCCACCCCCGTGCTGCTGCAGCCTCCGGGCAACACGGCTGAGCCACACAAGATGTCCGCTTCCGCTGGTGCGCCCGACAGGACACTGCTCACCGCGCGTGATGCGAGAAGCCGTGCCGTGGAAGGAGCCCACCACCCCAATGGCCCTACACCCGAACGCCTCCCAAAGCGCCGCCCCAGCTGCCGCCGACGGCCCATGGCGGCCCCGGCTCGGACAGCCGTCTGAGCTCGGCAGAGGTCCGGCCGTTCTACCCGTTGCGAAGAGTCGTGATGATCCGGTCGGTGTCCCCGGACGCGATAGCGTCGAGGATCCCGGTGATCCTGGCATCCTTTTCGGCCGCCTTAATGACCTTCGTCAAGTTCGCGCGGTCGGTGTAAAGGGAACGGGCGAGTTCGGCGATCGGCAACTCCTCACTCGGCATCCGCGAGTACCCCGCTAAGCCGAACTTCAGGGAGTGGCGGGCTTGCTGGAGCTGTGCCTCGCCCGCCTCGCGCATCAGCCATGCGCTCACGACCGATCGCGCCATGCCGGGCGGTCGGGGTGTGTCAGAAGCAATTGCCTCGTCACCGCTTCCGTACTCCAGGGCAAGGTCGGTGACCCATCGGGCGTAGGTGCCGTAGGCATCAAGAACGTTGTACGTGTGCACGACCTCAATACCCCCGCCTGGCATGGTGCGAATGATCTTCGACTCCTTGGGGCCGACTTCCTCGGGCACGATTGCCACAACCCGGTCGCGCCATCCACAGAACTGGCTGGCGGTTCCGGTGCGCAGACTTTGGGCCAGGAAGACGCGGGCGGCGTCGTCGAATACGTCCTCCGGACGAGTGCCGGCTGTCACGATCCACATTCGGGTCGGGGTTCCGGGTTCCCAGTCACCGTCGGCGTCCAGCGTGATGTCGCTCTCGTATAGGACGGTCTCACCCGATTTCACCGTTTCGCCGAGCACCCGGCCGGCTTGTGAGATGAAGCCGGCGATGCACTCGGATGTGTCGGTGTCGACCAGGCCGGCAAGACGGTTCAGTTCGGCCGGGTCGTCGACCGTGGCGGCGTGGCATGGGGTGAGGAAGCTCGCGAGGTGCCGGAAGTCAACGCGTGTCATGGGTACACACTACACACCCCCCATCCGTCTCGGTCAAGAGCCACACCGACGGTCACTTCGATTGCGTTTCGACGGTCTGACATGAGCGCTACCGGCGCTCCAGTGGCTGAGCCGCCGATCAGTCAAGCCAGCGGATCACCGCAGCGCCATCCCTGGCGGCTGCAGCGACGAAGGTCTGGACGCCTGGCAGATAGTGGGCCACCCAGGCCCAGCCGAGGTCAACTCTCGCCTGCTCCAGTTCGTCCGACGAAACGCGCAGCAAGTTGCCGTTCATGCTCACCGTGCGAGCCTAAGCGCTGGTTGTGACAGTTCCATCGACAGTGGGCGAACGTCTCCGGCAATCTGGCGGCGCGCTGTTTCCCCGCTGACAAGGCGCGGCGATCGTGAGCGTGCTTGACTGCTGCGGCTGGGGGAGCCAGCGCTGGTGCAACCAAAGCACTGGGCCGGCTTCTCACGATCGGTCGGCGGCCCTGTGCGAGCCCGGTTTAGGGGGAGCAGGTTGGGAGCAGCAGGTTGCCCTGAACGGCCTTGAACTGCGTCCAACGGCGCCCGTGGCAACCTGGCCTACCGCCGGGGTCGCCATCGGACTCGCGCCCTCGGTCGGCGGCGGACCTTGGGGGTCTCCGAAGCCGAAGCCGCGGGCGCGGTTGAGGAGGCAGGGTGGACATCTTATGGAGCGCTTCGTCCCCGACGTCTGGGACATTCGTTTCGACTGAGCGCTCGGGTTTCGCTGACCTTGTAGAGCGGTTCAGTGAGCTGCGTGCCCAGGGGCAGGGTTACCTTGAGGTCCGGGGAGATGCCAAGTTTCCCGTATGCGCGCTGGGTTTCCTGGGGTCTGCGGCGGTCATCCATCTCATGTCGGGTACGGGTGTCATATCGCTGCTGGTCGCGGATGAGCCCGGGGACTCGAGTGCGGAAGTCCTGGTGATGGACGATCTGGTTGAGTTCACCGCCGACTTCGTGCTTGATATCGACCGCGCCTGGCACGTGGTCGAGGGGTTTGTTCGCACCGGTGATCCTGCTCGCGCGGGAGATTGGTTCGAGCTGTAGCGATACGCGGCGTGGCTCCGCTGTGCCGACTGTCTGGCGGCGGCCGAGCGGATCGGTTCGGAACCCAGGGGGGCGGTTTGGGAGCTGCGAATTGCCCTGAACGGCCTTGACCTGCGTCCAACGGCACCGAACGGCCCTCAACTGCACCCACTCCTACCTGCGGCTCCACGGTTCCGCAGGTCAGAGTCAGTTCGGCGTCCTGTTTCCCGCGGAGTGCTCCGCGGTTCTGCGCAGCAGTCGACAACGCCCTATGTTGTCTGGCAGGGAAGTGTGCGCAGGTCAAGGCGGTAAGGAGCCGTTGGTTGGCCCGGCCTTGCAACTGAGAGCAGATTGGGTGCAGGTGGGCGAAGAGGTCGCCGCGACCGAAGTGCTCACCGACGCTGGCTACATCCGCCCCTCAAGAGTGTCAGAGCCTGCCGATATCGTGACGCCTTGTCGTCAGCCGGCTTCAACCGCGGCGGTGATGATGATGGCTTCTGGCGCCGACACGGCGAGGAGAATCGGTGGCGTACTGGTTGATGGCGGTGGACCACGGGTCGAGGGCCTACGAGGCACCGCCACGGCCGATCCCGGGCGATTGGGAGACATCGCATTGCACCGGCCGAGATGACCACCATGTGGCAGAGGTCGCAGAGGGCGACGCCGTCGCCCTGATCCGCGTGGGCCGCCATGGCGGCGTCGTCGCGCACGGTCACACCACGGCTGTAGTCGCCGACCACACCTTCAATGAGGGGCGCTTCTATTTGCGGTGCGACCCGCGAAGAATCGCCGTCCGGTTCGACGAGACCTACCTGAGCGCACCCGCCCCGCTGCGGTTGCTATCGGGCATCGCCGCCAGCGCGAAGGCTCGGTACGCACGCAGGGCTCAATCCCGGCCGGTGCCGCTACTCGAGATCTCTGACGAGGCATGGCAGACGCTGATGCGAGCGGTTGAAACGCCTGGTCGCCTCGAATGGCCGGTCGCCTGGAATCTCGAGCCCGGCGCAGTGGTCAGCCGCAGGGACGTGCACGACACCTACGGCGGCCAGCGTCAGGGCGCGATCGTGCGATGCGGCACGACACCCAATACCTTCGTATTCCTCGGGGCAGGCTCCAATGGTGCACCGTTCACCTTTCGGTGGGCCGATGACGGTGCGCTGACCTTCGTCGGAAAGCCGGAGGAGATTACCAACACCGCCCCCACCGCGGAGCCGGTTAGCTCTGAGAACCGGCTCGTTCTGGGACACCTGCGCTCCGGAATCCCATTGCGGATCTTTCACAGCAGCGGCAGGAAGCCGGTCATCTATCTCGGCGAGGCGGTCGTTGACCAGGAGTGCCCGATCGAAGGCTGGATCGACGTCGCGACGCCTCCGCCGATAATGACTCCACGCCGCCGCACCTGGCAACCCGCCCACGAGCAGCGGCGTTTCCGGGCACCGCTGTTGCGTGTGCATCCAGTTACCGAACTCGCTCCATTCTTGGCGCCGGAAGAGCAACCCCGGCGCCGGCGCCAGACGTTACGGCTCGCTGTAACCCGCTCCGTCAACGACGCCGGGCCGTCCACCCAGCCGCCGGCCGCTCGACTGTCAGACGCCGAGGCGATCCAGCATGCCACCGACCGGCTGCGCGCGGTGCCCGACGGCGCGATGCCCCAGCTGGCCGACGCCGCAGAACTCGCCGATCTGGTGATCCGCCGACATCGGACCGCTGCGCTGGGCGACCTGCGCCGTCTCATCCGCGACCCGGACACCCGAGAACCGGCCATCCAGCGACTGCTCGAGCAACACACCTGGGTGTTCGGCGGCGAGTACATGGGTGCCGCGGCCCGGCGAGCCCTGTCGCTTAGTGACCAGCTGGACATCCCGCTCATCCGCGGGGACGGAACCCTGCACGGCGTCGAGATCAAACAGGCGAACATCCCGAAAC
Source organism: Micromonospora sp. NPDC049230 (assembly GCF_040647875.1). Classification (NCBI taxonomy): domain Bacteria; kingdom Bacillati; phylum Actinomycetota; class Actinomycetes; order Micromonosporales; family Micromonosporaceae; genus Micromonospora; species Micromonospora sp. NPDC049230. Next base: position 15,011 of record NZ_JBEZCZ010000055.1, on the reverse strand, counting down.
TCGTGGTCGTCCACCGCGGCCGGCCCGTTGTCGGAGCACCGGTACATGTGGCTGTCGTGCAGGCGATGAACTACCTGCGCGGCCTGGATGAGCAACGCCATGCGCTGCTCGCCGAGTACGGCGTGGACTGCCGCCGCGCCTCGATGACCGTGGTCATCGGCGACCCAGCGTTTGTCCGAGAGCAGCTCATGGCCGAGGAGATTGCTGAGGCCATCCGCACCTACAATTCGCACCTGAGCCGGATCAAGGTGGTCACTTACTCCGAACTCCTCGACGGTGCCCACCGATCACTGCGCTTAGGCGGAGCGTCGACCCCAGTGCCCCGACGCCAGTAGCAGGCATCACCGGTGGTACCTGTCCTCTGAACTACCACGCGTTGACGAGCTGACGGCCGCCGGACCAAAGGACGGCTCAGTACAGTGGCGCAGTGAGCCAGGTCCCACCACAACCCTGACGTTCACCTGGTCTTTGTCGGTGACATCAGCGCTCATGATGGTCCGTCAGCCGGCGGGCCAGCCTCTCACGCCGACGTGCGGCGCGTTCTCACGCCCGCATTTCTCGGTTGCGCCCGGAGTTCCCAACCATTAAAAGTATTGCCGTGACCCTGATTCAGATGCCCGACCCCACCCTGCTAGACGTCGCAGAAGTTGTCCAAGCGGGTGCTTCGGCCTTCGTTAGCAAGCGAAGCTCCGCTACCCCATCAGGGGAGTGGGAGGCTCCGATAGAGGCGTGGAATCTAGCAAGCCTTGCGGTTCGATCAGTTGAAGGCGTGTGCCTCATGGCGCGAACCGACATGGGTTTGGCTACTGCGGCAACGCAATGCGCCCGCGCGGCGCTGGAGCACACCGTGCGCGCGATCTGGCTGCTCCATCCAACAGATCGCTTCATGGGCGAGGTGCGCTGGCTAGCACTTTTGCACGAATGGGAGCGGTTTGAGGAGTCGGCCACTAAGGAGATCGGCGATACCGCGATTCGCGATAAGCACCTGCGAAGGGCCTGCGCTATTAAGGATTTCAGGACAGGGGTTGAGGCGCGCCTGCCAGTTGGTTATTCGTCCTTGCGTCGGCTTCCAAGCATGCGGGACATGATGATCGAAATAGGCATCGGCTCCTTCTACCAGTACTATCGCAAACTCTCGCAGCCAGTTCACGGGACTATGGAGGCGACTGAGACCTACAGACGTAACCTAGGCGATAAGAAATTGTGCGGCGACTTCGGGGGACTGTTCGACTGGATTCTACCCATGCGCCTTTCGTGGGTTTGTATCCGCAACCTCCATGAGATGGTGTTATTTCGTTGCGGGCCGGAGCCGGTCGAGCTACCCCTTCTGACACCAGGCGAGACCGATGTCGACGGGATCTTTGCCACCATGGCTCATCGGGCGGCCGAGTTGCTTCCCGACGGTCGGGAGGGATAGCACCAAGGCTTGCCGTCGATGTCAGTGGCGCTTAAAAGCTAAGGCAGGTTCTGACCGTCAGGTGGTGGCGCCGACGCGGGTTGCGAGATCGCGAAGCCCTGCCGGGGTTGCTGTCGGGGCGTACAGCAGCGATGACACGAGGTCGCGGACCGAGGGGCGGTTGACCTCTTCGGGGGCGTGCCGTTCCGCGGAGAGTAGGGCCTGAACGGCGCGGTCGGGTTTGCCGTGGTGGGTCCAAGCGCGGGCGGTGTCCACGCAGAAGCGGCCGTACCGTTCGGTGCTGGGCAACTCTGCCGGTCGTACGGTTTCGGCGCTACGCAGTGCGGTGCCGGTATCGCCGAGTGCGGTGTAGACGCCGATCTTGTATATGGCGACGGTGGCCGGACTCAGCGGCACGACGGTGCCGGGCACGGTGGTCCCGCCGAGCCGGCTGGCGGCTGCGGCGGCTTCGTCGATGAATGCGGCGGCGGCCGGGGCGTTGCCCGCTTGGGCGCTGCTGTACGCGGCGGTGCACAGCAGGTTCCCGTACGCCGCGATGAGGGCCGCGTCGGCTCCGCCGGAGTCGGCGCCCAGGCCCTCGGCGGTGGTGGTGAGCAGATGCAGGGCGCCGTCGTGGTGGCCCTCGCGGCGCATGGCGATCGCGACGGTGTGGGTGGCGGCGGCCATCACCACCCCGTTGCCGGTTTCTCGGGAGGCGGTCAGGGCGCGGTCGGCGAGTACCCAGGCGATGGCGTCGTCGCCGAGCTTGGTGCTGACCGACGAGGCGAGCACGTACGCCCGGGCGAGGTGGCCGGCGAGCGCTTCGCGCTGGCGGCCGGCCGCCTGGTCGCGGGCAATGTGTAGACCGGACAGCAGGCTGGGAAGCCCGCGGGTGAGTTCTGCAAAGCGGCTGTCGGCGTAGGCACGGCTCGCCGCAGCGAGTCCGGTGGTGAGCGCGTCAGGTGCCATCGGCGGAGCTATGGAGCCGCCGGTGAGCAGCAGCGCTTCGAGACTGGTCGCCGGGACCGGCCCGGAGCCGGCGGTGAGGCCGGCGACCGCAGTCACTGCTGCGCCTGCCAGGAAGGTCCGTCGTCGCATGAAGTCGCCGCCTTCGCCGTCGCCTGATCGGCGGAGCCTATCGGCCTCGGGGTTGCTCGCGGCCGAGGTGTGGGCGGCATGGCCGTCGTGTCGCCGGACGTCATCCGAGAGCCCGAGCATCACCGCAGGGATGGACAGGGCGTGGGCCAGTCGGCGGCGGACGTCGATGTCGTGCAGTGGGGCGCGTTCGAGGCGCGAGATCGTCGAGCCGGAGTATCCGCACAGGTGCCCGAGCTCGCTCTGGGTCAGACCGGCGGCTTGACGCACAAGGCGGATGACGGCTCCGGCGTCGTCGCGGGCGACGGCAGCGCGAAGTTCCGGGGACTGCCACATCGGGTGGGTTGGTGCTGGTCTGCGCTCGCTGGCATCCACCTTCGTCACGGTAACCGACTGTCATGGCGAGGTGGTGGGTCGCGTTGTGCGGGTTATGCAAACGCGTTGCGGGCCCTGCACAGCAGCTACCGGCGGGCGGTGGCGATGGGCGGTGATGGATGCACCAACCACCAGCGGGGCCGGCAGGCAGCGGCTCGGGGAAAGAGGTCGTCATGTTGTTCGCAGATCCGGTACGGGTAGTCGTGCCCAGCACATTGGCGCGTCGGTTGGCGCAGGTGTGCACGTTGGAGATGGACGGGCACCGGTGGGCCGCGGCGAACGTGGTCGCGGCCCGCCAGGTGCTCGAGGCACCGGATGCCCGGGCGGTGCTCGACGCGCTCCGGCGGCGGCTGGCCCGGGCCGTACCGACCGCGCCGGGCTGGGCGGTGGTCGCGCTGCCGGAGCGCCTCGGTGACGAGGATGTGAAACGGGCAGCCGCCGGGCTGCTCGCCACGCTGGGCCGGCCCTTCTTCTCCATCGACCAGGGCGGTGGGCTGTGGATCGGCGGCGAGTCGTCGCCGGAGCATGATCAGGCGTCGTTCGGCGGTTTCGGGGCGCAGGCGCTGCACATCGACGCACCGAATGTGCACCACGTGCCGGACTACACCAGTCTGCTGGTGCTGCGCCCGGATCCGGCCGGCGGCGGCGTCTCGCTGATCGGTGATCTGCAGGAGGCGCTGGCGCATCTGACCGACGCGGAGCAGGCTCTGCTGCGCCGGACCGAGGTCTTCGAGGGCCGGGCGGATGGCCTGCTCGGGGTGGGTGCCCCGTTGCTGCCGTTCCCTGTGGTGGCTGCCGCCGCAGGTGGTGGCTGGCCGTGGATCCGGTGGGCCGGCAAGTTGCTCGACGACCCCCGCAACCACGAGCACCTGCCGGTGCTGCGTCGCTTCGCGCAGGCTCTGAGCGTCGAGACCCGGGCGGTCATGCTGGGCCGCGGGCAGTTGCTCATCGCCGACCAGCGGCGCATCGCTCACGGTCGTACCGCCCTGGGCGATGCCCGGTTCGCGGTCACGAGCGTCCGTCGGTGCCTCCTGCAGGCCAAGGTCGCGTTCGAGGCGACGGCGATCGCGCAGCTCGTCGCTGCCGAGGCCGGTGTCGGCGATGCCTGAGACCTACGACGTGGCGGTGGTCGGCGTCGGCGTGGTCGCGCTCGCTGTCGCGCAGGAGCTGCTGGCCAGAGGGTTGACGGTGGCGGTCATCGGCCCTTACGGCGGGGACCACGCGGGGCAGGCGAGTCGGGCCGCCGGGGCGATGCTGTCGACGTTCTCGGAGATCGAGCCGGGCCACCCGGCCGAGCGGGTCACGGTGGAGACCGGTGAACGGCTCGCCGCTCACCAGGCGTACCCGGTCTGGTTGAACCGCCTCGCCGCCAGTGGTGAACCGGCGGTGTCCACGGTGGCAGGCACCTGGGTACTGGCGCCGGCCGGGCGGCTGGCGCAGTTGGCACCGATCGCGGCTGCGGCGCGGGCGGCGGGGCACCCGGCGGAGGAGCATGACGCCGGGCAGATTCCGGGACTGCGTACCCCAGTCGACACGGCGAGCGCGTTGTGGCTGCCGACCGAGGCCCGGATCGACAGCGGCGCCCTGATGCAGGCCCTGTCCCGGGTCGTCCGCCGGCACCCGCGGGCAGCCTGGCACGACACCACCGCGACCGCCGTCACGACCGGCATCGTGCGGTGTGCCGACGGCACGCGGGTCGAAGCCGGCGACGTCGTGCTGGCGGCCGGCGCTGCGACGGCGTCGCTGCTGGAGCAGGCCGGACGCCGGGTCGGGGTGCCGCCCATCCTGGCCGGCCGCGGCGCGAGCGTGCTCCTGCACGCCCCCGCGATCAGCGTGCCGCACGTGGTCCGGACCCCGAACGCGGCATTCGCGTGCGGCGCGCACCTGGTCCCCCGCGCGGATGGCACCGTGTACCTGGGGGCGACAAACCGGCTGACCACCAGCGCCGAGCGCACCCGCCCGGTCACGCTCGACGAACTGGCCGTGCTGGCCGCCGACGCGAGCACCCTGCTCGACCACCGCCTCGCCGGGGCGCAGCTTTGCAGCCACCGGGTCGGATTGCGCCCGTACACGGTGGACCACCTGCCGCTGCTAGGCCGGACCCGAGACCCGGGCCTGCTGGTGGCGACCGCCACCTACCGGTGCGGGGTCCTCCTCGCACCGCGCATCGCTGCCCTGATTGCCGACGAGATCACCGCACCCGGCGCGCTCGACGACCACCCGTACCGGGTCCTGCGCCCGATGCCGACCCCAACCGCCGGCGACGCGTTGGACGCCGGCGCCGCGCAGGCACTGATCGAGCACCTCCTACAGGGCGGCGCGAGCCTGCCGGCGGCTGCGGCCGAACAGTTCGCCGGGTTCGTCGAACTCGCCCTACGGGTGCTGCTCGACGACGCCTGCGAGCAGGGAGCGGCGCTGCGTCGTCTGTGGCATTCCGCCCCGGTCGTCGAAGTCACCCCTGCCCTGTTCGCCTTGCCTCGACGGATGAAAGGCACTCCCGATGCTCACCGCTGACACCGCCACGCTGCGGACGGCTCTCCTGGCCGCAGTCACCGCCGTTCGGCCCCAGCCCGGGCCCATCGCGGGCGACCGGTCCTTCGCCGATCTCGGCCTGGACTCCCTGGACCGCCTCGTGCTGGTCCACACCGTGGAGCAAGCCACCGGCGTCAGCGTCCCCGACCATGTCCTGGCCGGCGCCCGGCACGTCGACGACCTTCTCTCCTACCTCGACACCGTGGGTCCGGCCGCCGACGAGGACCCCGCAGGGCCGCGAGCCGCTGAGACGGAGCTGGGTGTTGTCGACGACGGCGCCGTCGTCGGCGCAGGCAGCCGGCTCTGGCATCAGGCGCAGGTCGCCGCCGGCGCGAGCATCGGCGCGGACTGCACCCTGGGCAAAGGCGCCTACGTCGGCACCGGCAGCCAGCTCGGCGACCGCGTCAAACTCGGCAACTACGCCTGCGTGTTCGGCGCGAACATCGCCGATGACGCGATGATCAGCCCCCACGCGGCGCTGCTGGAAGACCCCGCGCCGCGGGCCACCACGCCGGACGGGCGCCGCAAGGAGCACACCGACTTCGACCAGTGCCCTGTCACCGTGGGCCGGCGGGCCACCATCGGCGCGGGCGCCATGATCGCGCCGGGTGTCGCGGTCGGGCATGACGCCCTGGTCGCGATCGGCGCGGTCGTCGTGCGCGACGTCCTCCCCTACGCCCTGGTCGCGGGCAACCCGGCCCGCCAATGCGGCTGGGTGTGTACCTGCGGGCGCACCCTCGCCGACACGTTGCGGTGCTCGCGCTGCTCGCGCGGATACATCCGCCACGGCGACGAGCTGCACCTGCTCGGCGACCCCGCGGACGCCTGCGATGGGTGACGGCCTGCCCGGTCACCCGTTCGGGGCACGCGGGGTGGCAGGGGTGCGCGGGCCCCCATGGTTGGCTAGCGTCGCCCGGCATGAGTCGAGTCCCGCTACCTCCTGCCGAGTACTACGCCAGCCTGCCGAAGAGCATCACCGGTGCCGGTGCCGTCCTGCACGACGAGCGCGGCCGGATCCTGCTCGTGCGGCCCAGCTACCGCACCGACACCTGGGAAATTCCCGGCGGAGGGCTGGAGCACGGCGAATACCCCTGGCAGGCAGCCTGCCGGGAGATCAAGGAAGAACTCGGCCTGGACCTGACACCCGGCCGGCTCCTGGTCCTCGACTGGGTTCCCCCGCAACCCGACGGCAGGCCCGCGCTGGCGAACTTCCTGTTCGACGGCGGCCGCATCACCCAAAACCAGGCCGAACAGCGCCTGAGCCTGCAGACCGACGAACTCAGCGAATGGCGCTTGGCCGGGCCGCAGCAGTGGGACGAGCTCATGGCCCCGCACATGGCCCGCCGGCTACGCGCCTGCGCTGACGCGCTACGCACCCAGAGCACCGCCTACCTGCACCACGGGTGGGACCCCGCCAACCCCGCACACTGACCGCCCGGCCTTTCCTGCCCGGGCGGCGCCCGGCAGGAAAGGACACCCTCATGATCGACGTGATTCCGGTGGCCAGCCCTCACCTCGACGAGGACGACATCACCGCAGCCGTCCGCGTACTGCGCTCCGGAGCACTGGTCCAAGGCCGCGAAGTCGCCGCGTTCGAGGACGAGTTCTCCGACCTCGTCGACGGCCGGCACTGCATCGCCGTCAACTCCGGCACCACCGCCCTGTGGCTGCCCCTGCTCGGCCTGGGCATCGGCCCCGGCGACGAGGTCATCATCCCGGCGTTCACCTTCGCCGCCACCGCCGCGGCGGTCCGCCTCACCGGTGCGACACCCGTCTTCGCCGACATCGACCCGGTCTCGTTCTGCCTTGACCCCACCGCGGCCGCCGACGCCGTCACCAGCCGCACCGCGGCGATCATCCCGGTGCACCTGTTCGGCCACCCCGCCGACCTCGGCGCCCTGCTCACGCTGGCCAGACGGCACGGAATCGCGCTGATCGAGGACGCCGCCCAGGCCCACGCCGCGACCCTGCACGCGCGCCCCGTCGGCACATTCGGCACCGCCGCGGCGTTTAGCTTCTACCCCACCAAGAACATGCAGTCCGTCGAAGGCGGAATGATCACCACCGCCGATCCGGGCCTGGCCCGCACGCTGCGGCTACTACGCAACGTCGGCATGGAAACCCGCTACTGCCACGAGATCGTCGGCACAAACGGGCGCCTCAACGACGTCTTCGCCGCGATCGGCCGCACCCAACTGCGCAAGCTCCCCGCTCGCACCGCGGCCCGCCGGGCCCACGCAGCGCACCTCGACACCGCACTGGCCGGTGTCGCCGGCATATCCCCACCGACCACCGGCATCGGCGCCGGGCACGTGTACCACCAGTACACGATCCGCGTCGACGACGACCGCGACGCCTTCGCCCAGGCCCTGCACGAGGACCGGGTCGGCTGCTCCGTGCACTACCCGGTCCCGCTGCACCGCAGCCCGGCCTACCGCGCCGCCGCCCACCTGCCCCACACCGATACCGCCGCCGCCCAGGTACTGTCGCTGCCCGTGCATCCCGGGCTCACCCGCGGCGACCTTGACCGGATCGTCACCGCCGTGCTCCGGCACGCCCCCCGAGAGCAGCTGGCGGCATGAGCGGCCGAGGGCTACGCGCCGGCCTCGTCGGTCTCGGGCACATGGGCAGGCACCACGCCCGAGCATTGCGCGCGCTCAACGGCGTCGACCTGGTCGCCGCCGTCGACCCGGCCGGTGACCCCCACCGCATCGCCGACGGCATCGCCCTGTTCACCGACCTCGACGACATGCTGCGCCACGGCATCGACTACGCCGTCCTGGCAGCACCCACCTCACGGCACACCGAACTCGGTTTGCGTCTCGCCGCCGCCGGCGTTCCGACGCTCATCGAGAAGCCTCTGGCTCCCGACCCGGAATCGGCCCGCCGCCTGGTCGACGCCTACCGAACGGCCGGATTGCCGGCCGCGGTCGGATACACCGAACGGTTCAACCCGGCGATCACCGGACTCCGCGCCCGACTGCAGAATGGACTCCTCGGCGACGTCTTCGACATCAGCACACGCCGCGCCGGCATTTACCCCGCCCGGATCGCCGACGTCGGTGTCATCCACGACCTGGCCACCCACGACATCGACCTGACCGCCGACCTGACCGGTCAGCGATACACCTCGATCACCACCCGCACCGCGCACCGCAGCGGCCGGCCCCACGAGGACCTCCTCGCCGCGATCGCCCAGCTCGCCGACGGCACCATTGCCCAGCACCGCGTCAACTGGCTGACCCCGGCACCCGAACGCATCATCGTCGTGACCGGGGAACATGGCAGCCTCATCGCTGACACCATCGCCGCATCACTGACATGGTGCAGCAACGGCGCCTCCGCACCTGCGGCTGACCATCCGGCCTACCGGGGCGTAGCTCCCGGCGACATCATCCGTTTCGCGCTGCAGCCGGCGGACCCACTGCTTGGCGAACACCGCGCATTCCAGGCAGCGCTGTTAGGTCAAGGCAACGAAGGTGCCTGCCTGGAGGCCGGACTGCACGCCGTCCTCGTCGCCCATACAGCGGCAGCCTCAGCAAGCACCGCACACACCATGCCCGTTGCACTGGCGTAGACCGACGAGAGCGTTGTAGCCGGTGTGCGCCGCAGCGTGCTGGGTGTCGGCGCGCGGATGCGGTGCTGATGAGACGGCTGCGCCCAGTGCGCGGGTTGACCCGGAGGCGGTCGGCGGGCGACGCGGCGACGGTGCGGCGCATCGGTGACCTCCGCCTGTCGGGTACGAGGGGGAGTGGATGAGTGCAGGCCCAGCCCGATCCTTCGGTGGCAGCCCGTGGCGCACAGGTTGCACAGGATCTCCACACCGACTCATGGAGCAAGAGTGGATGGACTTGATGCAGCGGGCGTCGGCAACGCGCTGCGCCGGATCGTCCGCGACATCAGGCATGTTGACGACAGGCAACTGAATGCGGGGAATAAGCCTGAACTTTAGCCATGGCGAGCCAACGCTCCCCTCAACAGGCGATGAAGTTACTCCGCGAACACCACCTGGTCGTAGACGCCACGGCAGACGCGCGCGCCACGGCACTACTCACCAGGGCAAGTAGCTGCATCCCAACGCCCGTCCTGTCCGTTTGCCTCCAGCGAGAGGGCGCCGTCGCTCGCGTCGACCGCTTCCCCCTGCGCGGCGCGGAACGCCATCTCGAACCGGTTCTGGCAATGTCCCAAGCAGGCGAGACTCACGAACACGGCTGTGACGCCCCCGTCTCCCCGACACCACCAAGCGCCGTGGTGGCCGCATCTGAACTGGTCTGCCGGGTTGCTATAGACGAACTGACCTACCACTGCAAGATGCCGCAACGCTAATCGAGGTATACGAACCCCAAGAAGCTCCCTTCGACGTTCGTGGGTTGGCGACTTCCGAGCCACAGGAGGAACGACGATCGGCAGGATCCCGGGACCCAGGTGATCAACGAAGCCCGATCCGAATAGATCATCCCGATTGCACGGCTGCAGCCCGCCCAGTTCCATAGCTGTAGCGCTGGGAGCGGCCCCGGCCCGTACGGCGAGGGAAGCCGCCGCCAGAGCGTTGGAGGCGGCCCGCCACGGCGCTCCAATCGCTCGGCGGTATGCCTTTCTCGGACTCGGCATACACTCCACGGATCCTGTCCGACAGGGAGCCATGGCAGTCGATTCATCAATTCTAGATCTGGCCGTATGAGCGCTCGACGAAGTGCTGGCGAACGGCTCAGTCTGGCGGCCGCAACGGGCTGACGATATCGAGGAAGACGAGGCTATCGCTATCATTGAAAGTCTTCGGAGTCACATGGTCTCGCCTGGGACGCCGTAGTCACTCATCGGTGGGCATGTCCTCACCGGTAATCAAAGCGCCGCCCCGCAAACGAACTCGCCACATTTGATACGCGCTCTCAGTGGTGTGCGTCCACGCCGGCAATGTATCGGCCGCGAAGCTATCTGCGGGCGGAATCACGATTCGCCCTGCTGGGTCTGTCATAGATCTGCCGTCGGTGGATGAGCATCTCCCCGACGGGCGTGTTGATCTCCGGCAAGTCGTCTGGCATCTGTCGGCTTGTGAGCAGTGGGCTCGGCGACGAGCCGTCGACCAGGTCTTCGGCGACCTTGGTCGGCTTGGGTCGATCTGGTGCGCCCCGACGGGTGATATTGGCGTCAGAGAACCGTAGACGTCTCCGCAACCCCAGCCAGCTATTCCCGCGAGCTGGACCGGGAGTAGGCGACGGGCTGTTATCTGCGGGCGGAAGGGCACTGCTCATGCTCAGCACCGACAGCATCGGTGGATCGAGTTTCGGAGCCAAAGGCAGCAACCCGTCACCTTATCGCTGCCTCAATCCTAATCCCGAGGCCGATGATCACCAAGATTAGCGCAAGGTCATCGACTCGGGCCGGCTGATTTGCCGAAAACGTATTGATCGTAAATAGCAGCAGGCCCGCAATTAAGGTTGAGGTGCCTAAAACCTTGATTGCGGGCCCGGTGCGAGACCTGTCGTCCATTCGGCTACTGTAGCATACGCATCGTTTAGTAGAAGATTAGGCTACCGAATAGTGGCGACCCCGCCCGCCTTTTGGAGCTTGTCGGCTTCTGAGGAGTATTCCAGGCTCATTCCGAAGAAGCTAATCCCTGCCGTCCAAGTTCCGCCGCCGTCCTGATTGTGTTCATACCATCCCGAGCCGACAATCCTTTGGTTCGGGTTGGCACAGGAGCGCCCGTTCGGATGATCCAAGACAAGCGCGACGAACCCGTGGTCAACCAGCAACTGAAAGCCGCTTACCCTGTCCCTCACGCGCCAGACGGCATTGCTTGTCGTGAGATTTTCCTGGTAAATGTAGTCCTGTGACGTCTGTCGACTGCCGTCCCAGGTGTAGGACTCTTTCCAAGTTCTAACGGCGGAGTAGCAATTGAAGTCATAGGCGTCGAGTGCGATGCCGATCGCGTCATCGGGAGCACTGCCGTTGACGAAGTTGTCCCTGAAGTTCCAATGCAATTCTGTGTTGTCAAGCCAGCCGCTACCGGTGGAGTTGCTGTATGGAAAATTGTAGGCAATGGTGGAGGCGGTGAAGGCATTGATTGGGACATCCATAACGCCATAGTCAGGTGAAGCTGCAGCGGCGGCCTTGCGCGCATAAAGCTGATAGGCGAACTGCGCCTCTTCGGGGGTAGAGTTGATGATGCCTGCCACTTGATTCGAGATTCGGATATTCTTGGCTCCGAGCGCCTCGAGTTCTCTGGCATAAGCCACGTAGTCAACTCGGTCGTTCAAGTATTTGGTGGATAGACCGCTCGAGGCAGCCCGGAACTCCTCGTACGAAAATGTTTGACGCTTTTCCTCGGCCTGCGCTGGTACAGCGAGCATGGGCGTTAATACCAGCGCTACTGCGGCAACTAGCTGATAGGCAGCCTTTTTCATTGAGCCTCCCCAGGTCACGTAACTGCTGCCATCAGACATTATTGTCTAGATCGTCGGCGGTCAACAGGCGGCAACGGTCCGCCACGCGGAGTGACCAAGGTCTTGGCAGAAAGGTTTACTTATAGTAGTCGCATCGGCGGCCCGCCCAAAGGCGACATTGATGCTTAGAGGTCATTGTGCAGCGGTACTTCTAGCAGGTGAACGTTTGTTGCAGGTTGTAAGGACCTCCGGCGGAGTCCGTTGCGGAGCGTAGCTAGGCGGTAGCGGTGCGCGTCATAAATGGTGATGTCAGTCACATGGGCCAGGTTGCGGGTGATATGGGGTGGGGGCGGTGGATGAGCTGGACCGGTGGCTGGATTGGATACACCAGCGTCACAACGGGTTCAACTACCGGTACATCTACCCGCGTACCTCCCGGGCGCATGCTCGCGAGCCCCACCAGGGCGAGGTTAGCGTGACGGTCAACCCGGACGGCGGTTGTGTGCTTTAAGCCGGTGTGGGCCATCGCGGGCTGCTGCTGGCGATCGGCCAGGAGCGGGGACCGGTTCGTGCAGCATCTGCGGCAGAGGTACTGCGGTGACTGGTACCTGAGCATGCAGGCGTGGGAAGCGAAGCGGCCTAGCATGAGGACTCTCTCGATGAGGTCCTTGGCGCTTCAGTGGACGGTGGCGCCACTGCCGGTGCGGTGGGCTTCCTGTCGCCGTGAGTGATTGACGGCAACGTGAATCTATCTCATGTTTGGCTATGGACATAGGGCGGGGGACATGCGGTTGTCGGTCGATTGCGGCAGCGCCGGAACCCATGCCGTCCTGGCTTGGGCCGACGGCAACGCGCTCGGGCTGTCGTCCGACGGCTCTGGCCATTTGTCCGCCTTGGCTTTCCGGACCACCGGCGGGGCAGGCGCCGACCGAAGGGCAGCCCGGCTACGATCAGCCTGCAGCGGTCATTCGGGCCCGCGCCGTCCCAATGAGGATCCGACCGCAGGTAACGCCGGTCGAGACGCGATGGACGCAGCGGCGGCGCCGGCGGGGTGGGGACCCCGACGGCGGAACTGGATGCGGCAGATGGCGCACGGGCCGGGTTGCAGCCCTCCGCGCCTGGTGGAAGCCCCGGTGGCGGTCGCCGAGTATCTACTCGCCACCGGTGTACGGGTGCCGGTCGGCGCGTTCCACTTCATCTGGCCGTGGCGTGTTCGACCCCCGCTCTGACGGTCCGGTGTTCGACGTTGAGGGCTTCCTCCCAGTCCGGCAGGAAGCTGCCGGGCTTGCGGTACGGCATCATCACCTCGCGGTTGCCCGGTAGCCGCCGTCGCCCATCACCGGCCGCCTGTCCAGCTTCTGATCGATGCCCCGAGGTCCGGCAGACAATGGTGTCATTGCCGGTTACCCAGCTGCGGCACCCCGGATAGCGGACCGAGCGATCGACACACTCGACCGGATGCTGGTGCTCGCATCTGTGCGCCGCCATCCGATCGGCGAGCTCGCCATCGGCGACCCCGAGCCGGGCAACCGCAACGACGCGATCATCTACCGAGCCTTAGTGGTGCTTTGTTAGGTTGGGACGAGTTGGTGGCAGAGGGGGCAGAACCCGAGCCAGGTCGCGAGTAGGTACTGCAGTTCGCGCAGGACGGCGTAGAGGCTCAGGTCTGCCCTGTTGCTTTTGGGTGGGCGGTCCGTAGTTGGGTGAGGAACAGGTGGGCGGCTGTGGTGAGGGTGACGTGGCGGTGCCAGCCGATCCAGGAGCGGCCTTCGAAGTGGTCGAGTCCGAGGGCGGTTTTGAGTTCGCGGTAGTCGTGTTCGATGCGCCAGCGGCTTTGGCCAGGCGGACCAGTTCGGTCAAGGGTGTGTCGGTGGGCAGGTCGGACAGCCAGTAGTCGCTGGGTTCGTCGTGGCCGGGAGGCCATTGCACGAGTAGCCAGCATTCGGGCAGGACACCGTCATCGCCGTACTGGGGTCCGCGTCGGATCACTCGGCCGGCGGGACGCACCCGCAGGGCGAAGAAGTGCCCGGACAGCTCACCGACAGGCCGGTCCGGGTCGCGGCCGGGTGTGGGTAGCCGGGCACGCCAGCGCACCAACGTCGTGGCGTCAGCGCCGTGGTTCAGGGCGAGGTCTTTCAGACTGCGGGCCGGCTGGGGGTAGCGCGGTGTGGGATGCGGGCCAACTCCGGCGTAGGGCACCTCGACGGGTTGGGCGTTGCCGGGTTGCGCGGTGGTGGTGGATGTGGTCGCCACGATGTAGCCGATGCCGCGTTCGGTCAGGCCCTGACGGAACTCGGCGACCTGCCCGTAGCCGGCGTCGGCGGTCAACAGCGGCGGACGCAGCCCCCACTGGGCCAACTCGTCGAGCATTTCCAGGGCCATCAGCCACTTCGGCCGGTACCGCTCGGTGTCGGGGACCTTCGACGCCGCCCGCCGCTGGCGGATCAGCGCGATCTGTTCGGCAGGCGGTACCTGCTGTCGCACACGGGGTTTCTTCACCCCGGCCTGATCGCGGGTGACCGGCTCGCGGCGCAGCCTACGGGCGTGCGCGTTCACGGGCTTGCCGTCTGGACCGGGCACACACGTGTCGTCCCAGGACTCCGGCACGAACAACCGCCAGTTCAGCACCGCGGACGCGGCGTCGGTCGCGGCGTGAACGCTGACGGCGATCTGGCAGTTGGCGACCTTGCCCAGAGTACCGCAGTACTGCCGGGCCACACACGCCGAAGCCTTGCCGTCCTTGGGAAACCCCGTGTCGTCGACCACCCACACCTCAGGCGTCACCAGATCGACCGCCGCGGTGGCCAACCGCCGCCGCACACCACCCACGTCCCACGTGGACGAGGTCAGGAACTGCTGCAACTGCTGATGATCCACCCCGAGCCGCTGCGCCATCGGCTGCATCGACTTCCGCTGACCGTCGAGCATCAGCCCCCGCAGATACCGCAGACCCGTCGCCCGCTGATCCGAGCGCCGCAACCCCGCGAAGATCCCCGCCGCGAAGTCCTCCAACCGCGCCCGCACCCGAACCAGATCCCGCTCATCCACGCACCGCAGACAAACACCGCCACGATCCCCACACAAGCGACACGCCACAACGACCTAACAAAGCACTATTAGTACTCCAGCCGCAGTGGGTCTGTGGATCTAAGGGTGTTTCCGGCCTGACCTGCCGGGCGTTGTGCCTGGTGAGGAGGGTGCCGTGATGACCGCGACGCTGAACGACCAGA
>NZ_JBEZCZ010000054.1:0-41761 GCF_040647875.1 Micromonospora sp. NPDC049230 | reverse complement strand
GGGCGGCCGCGGGCCGGCGGCGCCGGGGTGGGGCTCATGTGCTCCGCGGGGCCGCGCCGGGCACGGCAGGCCCCGCCCCCGTCGGGGTTGCGGCTTGTGCAAACGTGCCGCCGCCGTCCTCGGGTTGTTGATCTTGGGGGTTCTCGGTCGGCGTTTGGTTTTTTGTGGGGTGGTGGGTGGGGTGGGGGGTTACCAGCCTCTTGCTTTCCACTGGGGGAGGGCTGGGCGTTCAGCTCCCAGGGTGCTGTCCTTGCCGTGGCCGGGGTAGAACCAGGTGTCGTCCGGGAGTTTGTCGAACAGCTTGTGCTCGACGTCGTCGATCAGCGCCGCGAAGCGCTCCGGATCCCGGTCCGTGTTTCCTACGCCACCTGGGAAAAGACTGTCCCCGGTGAAGAGGTGCGGGGTGCCGGCCGGGTCGCGGTAGAGCAGTGCGATCGAGCCCGGGGTGTGGCCCTTGATGTGGATGACCTCCAGCGCGCAGTCGCCGACCGGCACCGTGTCGCCGTCGGCGAGACGCTCCGCCTCGATCGGCAGCCCGTCCGCGTCGTCGGCGTGCACCAGTGCCCGCGCGCCCGTCTTGGCGGCCACCTCCTCCAGTGCCACCCAGTGGTCCATGTGCTGGTGGGTCGTCACCACGGCGGTGAGCCCGCCGTCACCGATCAGCTCCAACAGCCGGGGCGCCTCGTTGGCGGCGTCGATCAGCACCTGGTCACCGGTGCCCGTGCAGCGCAACAGGTAGGCGTTGTTGTCCATCGGGCCCACCGACAGCTTGCTGATGGTGAGCCCGTCCAACTCGCGTACCGCCGGCGCGCCGCCGTGGGTGACGTCTCCGCTGTATGTCATGACGTTTCTAGATCCATTCCGGGGGAGTAGGCAGGGGACCGTCGGGCGTGACGGAGAGCGGGCCGCCGTCGGCACGGCCGATCAGCCAGGCGGCGAGGTCGGAAACGGGGCCGGCGACGATCGGGGCGCCGGCACTGTCGCCGAGCACCACGTCGTGCTCACTGCCGTCCAGACGGAGAACCATCGACGGCGGCGTCGGCCCCGAGGCGTGATGGCTGGCGGCCTCGCGCAGCAGCCGGTGGGCGAACGTGTCCGACCAGTCGGCGGGGCCGTAGTCGGCGGCCAGGTCGAGGTGGTGCACCTCGATCTCCCGTAGGCGACCCCAGACCAGCAGCGCGGCCGGCCACGGGCCCCTCCGCGCCTGCACCGTCGCCGCCCACGCCTCGGCCGGCATCGCCGCGACCGCCGCGGCGAACAGGTCCGCGGTGCGCCGCAGGTCGTCCAGGTGCTCGGCGGGTGGCCGGCCCGAGCCGGTCTCGATGTCCGCGGTGCGGGCCTCCAGCGAGGCGTACATCGGCAACGCCGCGCCGGTGCGGGCCGCCGTGAGCAGGTTGACGAAGCCGTCGGCGTTGCGTGCCAGGTGCGCCAGCACATGGCCGCGCGTCCAGCCCGGCAGCAACGACGCGCCGGCCAGGTCCGCGGCGTCGAAAGACGCTGTGGTACGCAGGAGCCGGCTGGTGGCCGCGTCCACCTCGCCCATCAGCAGGAGCGGATCCGTGGTCACCCGTCGACCCTAGCGGTCCGCCGCCCGCGCCGTCGCCGGGGAAATCGCTTTCGGCGCGTCGCCGCGCGACCTACCGTCAGCGGCAGACGCGGCACCGGGACATCGGACGGAGGTGGTGATCATGCCGGACGTGGCACGCGTGTTCCGCCATCACCAGCTTCGACACCGATGAGGATGCCATGACGATCGATCTGACCGCGCTCGGCTGGGACGCCGAGCGGGCGACGTACGCCGCGCGACGCGGCGAGCACCACCCGGGCCGGGTGGCCCGGGTGGACCGGGGGGTCTGCACGGTGCTCACCGCGGCCGGCCCGATCCGGGCCAGCCTGGGCCCGGTGGTGCTGGCCACCGCGGCCGGCGACCCGTCCGCGCTGCCCTGCGCCGGAGACTGGGTGTTGCTCACCCACTGGCCGGACCGCCGCGTCACAGTGGAGGCGGTGCTGCCGCGGCGGGGCGCGCTGATCCGCCGTACCGCCGGCAAGGACTCCAGCGGCCAGGTGCTGGCCGCCAACCTGGACGCGGCCGCCGTGGTGGAACCGGTGCACCCCGAGCCGGACGTGGGCCGCATCGAGCGACTGCTCTCGCTGGCCCACGAGTCCGGCGCTCGGCCGCTGGTCGTGCTGACGAAGGCCGACCTCGCGGCCGACCCGGCCGCGTTGGCCCGCCAACTCGCCGCGATCGCCCCCGGGGTGCCGGTGCTGCCGGTCAGCGCCGAACACGGCGTCGGGCTGGGCCCGCTGCGTGCCGAGGTGACCCCCGGCCGCACGCTCGGTCTGCTCGGGCCGTCCGGTGCCGGCAAGTCGAGTCTGGTCAACGCCCTGGTCGGGGCGGTGATGATGCCGACACAGGCGATCCGGCGCGTCGACGGCAAGGGTCGGCACACCACCACCTGGCGGGCACTCGTGCCGATCCCCGGCGGCGGCGCCGTGATCGACACGCCCGGGGTGCGTGCGGTGGGCCTGCTGGACGGCGCGGTCGGGCTCGACCGGGCGTTCGCCGACATCGCCGGGTTGGCCGAGGGCTGCCGGTACGCCGACTGCGGCCACGACGGCGAGCCCGCCTGCGCGGTCCGCGAGGCGTTGCAGACCGGCGAACTCCCCACCCGCCGCTGGGAGAGCTGGCGGCGCCTCCAGGGGGAGCTGTCCCACGAGAGCCGACGGCGGGAAGCCCGGGTGGCGGCGGAGCGGCGCGGCGGGTGGCGTTCGGCCCGGCGACGGGCCGTCCGGCCCCCGACGCCGGGCGGGTTCTGACCGGCGGGGGGGTGTGCGCGGCGCCGGCTGGGGTGTGCGCCCGTGGGGGTGCGCGCGGCGCCCGTGGGGGTGTGCGCGGCGCCGGCGGGTGGTGCGCGGTGGCGCTGTGCGTCCGGCGTGGTGGAGGCGCGGCTCGGGGCGGCCGACCGGGCTGAGCTGGGGGAATGTGCGGGCGGGGGAAACTGTCATACCTCGGGGCTAGAGTTGCCGAGGCGTGTTTTCCGCGCCCGCACGACCGCTCAGATCACCCCAGAGCGGGACAGATCCTTCGCTTCGTCTTCTCCCGGGAGTACACGCACAGTGGCCGACCGACTGATCATCCGTGGCGCGCGCGAGCACAATCTGCGTGACGTCAGTCTCGACCTGCCCCGGGACGCACTCATCGTGTTCACCGGGCTGTCCGGGTCGGGCAAGTCGAGCCTGGCCTTCGACACGATCTTCGCCGAGGGGCAACGCCGCTACGTCGAGTCGCTCTCGTCGTACGCTCGGCAGTTCCTCGGCCAGATGGACAAGCCAGACGTCGACTTCATCGAGGGCCTGAGCCCCGCCGTCTCCATCGACCAGAAGTCGACCTCGCGCAACCCGCGTTCGACAGTCGGCACCATCACCGAGGTCTACGACTACCTGCGCCTGCTCTACGCCCGCATCGGCGAGCCGCACTGCCCGGTCTGCGGCGAGCGGATCTCCCGGCAGAGCCCCCAGCAGATCGTCGACCGGGTCCTCGCGATGGCCGAGGGCACCAAGTTCATGGTGCTCGCGCCGGTCATCCGTGGCCGCAAGGGCGAATACGTCGACCTCTTCGCCGAGTTGCAGGCCAAGGGCTACGCCCGGGCCCGGGTCGACGGCGTGGTGCACCCGCTGACCGAGCCGCCGAAGCTCAAGAAGCAGGAGAAGCACACCATCGAGGTGGTGATCGACCGCCTCACCGTCAAGGCGAGCGCCAAGCAGCGGCTGACCGACTCGGTCGAGGCCGCCCTGGGCCTGTCCAGCGGCCTGGTGCTGCTCGACTTCGTCGACCTCCCGGAGGACGACCCGGACCGGGAGCGCCGCTACTCCGAGCACCTCGCCTGCCCCAACGACCACCCGCTGGCCATCGAGGATCTCGAGCCCCGGGTCTTCTCCTTCAACGCGCCGTACGGCGCCTGCCCGGAGTGCACCGGCCTGGGCACCAAGAAGGAGGTCGACCCGGAGCTGCTGGTCCCCGACCCGGAGCGCAGCCTGCGCGAGGGCGCCATCCAGCCCTGGGCGACCGGGCACAACCTGGAATACTTCCTGCGCCTGCTGGAGGCGCTCGGCGAGGCCCAGCACTTCGACGTCGACACCCCGTGGCGGGCGTTGCCGGCGCGGGCGCAGAAGACGATCCTGCACGGCTCCGACGACCAGGTGCACGTGCGCTACCGCAACAAGTACGGGCGCGAGCGCTCCTACTACACCGGCTTCGAGGGCGTGGTGCAGTGGATCGAGCGCCGGCACTCCGACACCGAGTCCGAGTGGTCCCGCGACAAGTACGAGGGCTACATGCGCGACGTGCCGTGCGCGGCCTGCGGCGGTGCCCGGCTCAAGCCCGAGGTGCTCGCCGTCACCCTCGCGGGCAAGAGCATCGCCGAGGTCTGCAACCTGTCCGTGGGGGAGTGCGCCGACCTGCTCGCCGGCATCGAGCTGACCGACCGGCAGAAGCTGATCGCCGAGCGGGTCCTCAAGGAGATCAACGCCCGGTTGCGGTTCCTGCTCGACGTGGGCCTCGACTACCTCTCCCTGGACCGGCCGGCCGGCACCCTGTCCGGTGGTGAGGCGCAGCGCATCCGGCTGGCCACCCAGATCGGCTCCGGCCTGGTGGGTGTGCTCTACGTGCTCGACGAGCCCTCGATCGGGCTGCACCAGCGCGACAACCACCGGCTCATCGAGACCCTGATCCGGCTGCGGGGCCTGGGCAACACGCTGATCGTTGTCGAGCACGACGAGGACACCATCCGCACCGCCGACTGGATCGTCGACATCGGGCCCGGCGCGGGCGAGCACGGCGGCAAGATCGTGCACAGCGGCTCGGTGCCCGCACTGCTGAAGAACAAGGAGTCGATCACCGGGGCGTACCTGTCCGGAAAGCGGTCGATCCCGACGCCGGCCGGCCGCCGGCCGCAGGATCCGTCCCGCGAGCTGGTGGTGCACGGCGCGCGTGAGCACAACCTGCGCAACCTGACCGTCCCGTTCCCGCTGGGTCAGCTGATCGCCGTCACCGGGGTGAGTGGCTCGGGCAAGTCGACGCTTGTCAACGACATCCTCTACGCGGTGCTGGCCAACCAGATCAACGGCGCCCGGCTGGTCCCCGGTCGACACACCCGGGTCTCCGGCCTGGAGCACGTGGACAAGGTCGTCGGCGTGGACCAGTCGCCGATCGGCCGTACGCCGCGCTCCAACCCGGCCACCTACACCGGGGTCTGGGACCACGTCCGCAAGCTCTTCGCCGAGACCATCGAGGCGAAGGTACGCGGGTACGGGCCGGGTCGGTTCTCGTTCAACGTCAAGGGCGGGCGCTGCGAGGCCTGCTCCGGCGACGGCACCATCAAGATCGAGATGAACTTCCTGCCCGACGTGTACGTCCCCTGCGAGGTCTGCAAGGGCGCCCGGTACAACAGGGAGACCCTGGAGGTGCACTACAAGGGCAAGACCGTCTCGGACGTGCTGGAGATGCCGATCGAGGAGGCCGCCGAGTTCTTCTCCGCCATCCCGGCCATCCACCGGCACCTCAAGACCCTTGTCGACGTCGGCCTCGGCTACGTCCGCCTCGGTCAGCCCGCGCCGACCCTCTCCGGCGGTGAGGCGCAGCGGGTCAAGCTCGCCTCCGAGTTGCAGAAGCGCTCCACCGGGCGGACGGTCTACGTGCTCGACGAGCCGACCACCGGCCTGCACTTCGAGGACATCCGCAAGCTGCTGATGGTGTTGGAAGGGCTCGTCGACAAGGGCAACACCGTGATCACCATCGAGCACAACCTCGACGTGATCAAGACGGCCGACTGGCTGATCGACATGGGCCCGGAGGGCGGCCACCGGGGCGGCACAGTGCTCGCCACCGGCACCCCCGAGGAGGTCGCCGAGGTGACCGAGAGCCACACCGGCCAGTTCCTGCGCCAGGTGCTCAAGCTCGACGGCGCGGCCAAGGGCGCGGCCGGTGCCACCACCCGGGCGGCCAAGGCCAACGGCGTCACCAAGGCGCGGGCCAGCCGTAAGGTGCCCGCCGCCACGCGCTGACCCCGATCTCCCTAGTCGGTCCGGTCGGTCTGGTCGGGCTTGTGCGCGCCGGTCCGGTCCGGCTCGTGCTGGGCCTGTTCGGTGCCGGGGGCGGTTCGGTCTGGTCCGCCCCCGGCGGCGCACGCCGTGCTGTCGCGTGCGCGCAGCGTGTGGCTGGTCGATGAGGGGCCGCCGTGTCCGAATTCGGGGTCGCACGCATGCTGTGGTGAACCATCCGGCACAGTTGCCCGTGTGCACTAGGTGTGGCCGGGTCTTGCCCGGCGCAGCGGGCTAGAGAGAGGCGAGGCATGAGTGACGATCAGGCGCTGACCGGTCCGGGCACGCACACACGCCGTACCCTGCTCACCGGCGTCGGGGCAGTCGGCGCGGCCGTCGTCCTGGCTGCCTGCGGCAGTGACGACGGCAGCGGCAACGCCAACGGCAACGGCAGTGGGGCCCCCACCAGTGGAGGTCCGGCGGTGCCCAGCAGCGGTGACGCCGGCGGCGGAGACCGGCAGGGTGCCCAGTCCCTGGCGACCACCGCCGACATCCCGGTCGGTGGCGGCAAGGTCCTCGCCGCCGAGGGTGTGGTCATCACCCAGCCGGTGGCCGGGCAGTTCAAGGGCTTCAGCCCGATCTGCACCCACCAGAACTGCCCGGTGACGAACGTCGACGGCGGCACCATCAACTGCACGTGCCACGGCAGCAAGTTCTCGATCGACGACGGCTCGGTGAAGGCCGGCCCCGCCACCAAGCCGCTGCCGCCCAAGACCATCAAGGTCACCGGCGACCAGATCTCGCTGGCCTGACCGGGCGGGGGTGCGGCGAGCGCCCCCGCTTGCATGATCGACTCGTGTTCTGGGAAATCGGGGTGTCCGCGGCCGGCTGACACCCCGACTTCCCGGAAACCGAGTGGATCTAGCGCCTGGACCGGGCTGTCGGTGGTGCGGACTAGGCTTGTTGGTGTGGCTGACCCCTCGACCTACCGCCCCGCACCCGGCACCATCCCGGAGCTACCGGGGGTCTACCGCTTCCGCGACGGCACCGGCCGGGTGATCTACGTCGGCAAGGCGAGAAATCTGCGCAGCCGGCTCAACTCCTACTTCGGCGACGTCTGGAACCTGCACGAGCGCACCCGCCAGATGGTCACCACCGCCGAGTCGGTGGACTGGATCACCGTCGGCACCGAGGTCGAGGCGCTCCAGCAGGAGTTCACCTGGATCAAGCAGTACGACCCCCGGTTCAACGTCCGCTACCGCGACGACAAGTCGTACCCCTATCTGGCCGTCACCCTCAACGAGGAATACCCACGGCTCCAGGTGATGCGCGGCGCCAAGCGCAAGGGGGTGCGCTACTTCGGTCCGTACTCGCACGCCTGGGCCATCCGGGAGACCCTCGACCTGCTGCTCCGCGTGTTCCCGGCCCGGACGTGCTCCGCCGGCGTGTTCAAACGCGCCGGCCAGGTCGGCCGTCCCTGTCTGCTCGGCTACATCGGCAAGTGCTCGGCGCCGTGCGTCGGCACCGTCTCCGCCGACGAACACCGCGCCATCGTGGACGGGTTCTGCGACTTCATGGCCGGGCGCACCGACACCATGGTCCGCAAGATCGAGCGGGAGATGACCGAGGCGAGCGAGCAGCTGGAGTTCGAGCGGGCCGCCAAGCTGCGCGACGACGTGGCCGCCCTGCGCCGTGCCATGGAGAAGCAGACGGTGGTGTTGGGCGACGGCACCGACGCCGATGTTGTCGCGTTCGCCGACGACCCGCTCGAGGCGGCCGTGCAGGTCTTCCACGTCCGTGACGGCCGGGTCCGTGGCCAGCGCGGCTGGGTGGTGGAGAAGACCGAGGAGCTGACCACCGGCGACCTGGTGCACCACTTCTGCACCCAGGTGTACGGCGGCGAGCACGGCGAGACCGACGTGCCCCGGGAGCTGCTGGTGCCTGAGCTGCCCGCCGACGCCGAGGCGCTGGCGGACTGGCTCTCCAACCACCGGGGCAGCCGGGTGTCGCTGCGGGTGCCGCAGCGCGGTGACAAGCGTTCACTGATGGAGACGGTCGAGCGCAACGCCAAGGACGCGCTGGCCCGGCACAAACTGAAGCGTTCCGGTGACCTCACCACCCGGGGCAAGGCACTTGACGAAATCAGCGAGGCGCTGGACATGCGCACCTCGCCGCTGCGCATCGAGTGCTTCGACATCTCCCAGATCCAGGGCACCGACGTGGTGGCCAGCATGGTGGTCTTCGAGGACGGGTTGCCCCGCAAGAGCGAATACCGGCGGTTCATCGTCCGTGGCGCCACCGACGACCTCTCCGCGATGTCCGAGGTGCTGCGCCGTCGCTTCGCCCGCTACCTGGACGCGAGGGCTGAGACGGGCGAGGTCGGTGTGGAGTCGGCCGACGACCCGGCCGCCCCGGAAGACGCGGTGGAGCCTCAGGTCGGCGTGCTTATCGATCCGACCACCGGCCGGCCGCGCAAGTTCGCGTACCCCCCGCAGTTGGTGGTCGTCGACGGCGGCGCGCCACAGGTCGCGGCCGCCGCGCAGGCCCTTGCCGACCTGGGCATCGACGATGTGGCACTGTGCGGCCTGGCCAAGCGGCTGGAGGAGGTCTGGCTTCCCGACGACGAGTTCCCGGTCATCCTGCCGCGCACCTCGGAGGGTCTCTACCTGCTCCAACGGGTCCGCGACGAGGCCCACCGGTTCGCCATCACCTTCCACCGGCAACGCCGCTCGAAGCGGATGACCGAGTCGGCACTCGACCACGTGGCCGGCCTCGGCGATGTGCGGCGCAAGGCGTTGCTGCGGCACTTCGGCTCACTCAAACGACTCTCCGCCGCGACAGTCGAGGAGATCACCGAGGTTCCCGGGGTGGGTCGACGCACCGCCGAGGCGATCCTGGCCGCTCTCGACAAGGATATGAAGGTCGGCGACAGCGCGGAGGTAAAGCCCAGCGCCACCTGAGCACTGTCGTCGTCCGCCCGGCGGGGGCGGCTGTCGGCTTATGCCGAGTGTCGTCCGCCCGGCCTGGGGGCGACCCACCGGTTCATGCGGAATGTCGTTATTTGTCCCGCCTGGGGGCGGCCAACAAGCGGCCCAGGCGGGCATGATCCACTCGTGTTTCATAATGTCGGGGTGTCCCCGGCGCTCGGTCACCGCGGTTTCAGCAAACCCGAGTTGATCACGCCGATTTGACCGCGCCGAGGGGCGGCCGAGTGGGTTGATTGTCTGTTTTGTTCGGCAGTGTCCTGTGGTCCGGGTCATCGCGGTTGTGGAATGGGGGGTCGGGCGGGGTCGTTATACCTGGCATGCCGCCGTAGCCCTCGGGCTCTGGTGTGCGGCGACCCCCGGGAACATCCGCCGGGGCGCCACTGTTACATCTCCCGGCCCACCGAGCACGGGCAGGGCCGCTCCCCCCGGGTTCAGTGCGGTGGAATGCCTCGCCGCTGGGGGGCGTTACATCCCCCACGACGCTTCGAGCAGGTCCCCGTGGATCGCTGGCGTTGTCTCGAACTTCCCCGCATGGCACGCACCCCCCCGGTTCACTGCCGTGCGGGCACACCCCCGATGCAGAGGAGCACGCCATCATGCGTACCGATCTGATCCGCAAGACCGCCCTGACCGCCGCTGGGCTCGCGTTCACCGGTGGGGCTATCGCCGGCCCTGTCACCACGGCGTTCGCCGCGCCGAGCACCGCCAAGCCGACCTCGCAGACGCAGACCGACCGCAAGCCCAACGGTGAGCGTCAGCTGGGTGTGCGCTATGAGGCGCAGCCGAACTTCTACTACTGTGGCCCCGCCGCCACCCGTAACGCCCTGTCCGTGCAGGGCAAGAACATCAACGTCGACGACATGGCCAAGGAAATGGGCACCACCGAGGCCGGCACCAACAGCATCAACGACATCACCCCGGTCCTGAACAAGGAAACCGGCAAGGCTGACGCCTACCGGTCCGTGGAGATCAGCAAGCCTGACGCCGACGCCAAGCAGACCGACACGCTGCGCGCCGACATCGTCAAGACCGTCGACGACGGCCGGGCCGTGGTCGCCAACATCGCCGGCACCACGACCGACACCGCTGGGACGACGCACTCCTACGAGGGTGGGCACTACATCAGCGTCGTCGGCTACCGCGACAACGGCACCATTGTGAGGATCGCCGACTCCGCCGACCCGAACCAGGCCTCCTACGAGGTCACCGTCGAGCACCTCGCGGACTGGATCGCCACCCGCGGCTACGCCACCAGCTGACCCCGCCACACCGCACCAGCCAGCACCGCGCACCACACAGCACCGCGCACCACGCCAGCACCTGTGCACCAGCGAAGGGCCGGACCCCACGGGGACCGGCCCTTCAGCGCGTGCGGAGTCAGTCGGTGGCGAGGACGGCGAGGATCTGCTCGCCGTACTTGGCGAGCTTGTTCTCGCCGACCCCGCTGACGCGGGACAGGTCGGCCAGCGTGCTCGGCGCGTCGCTGGCGATCTGTCGCAGCGTCGCGTCGTGGAAGACCACGTACGCCGGGACGCCCTGCTCCTTGGCGGTGGCCGCCCGCCAGCTCCGGAGCCGCTCGAACAGCGACGCGGCGGCCGGTGTCAGCTCGGCCACCACGGTGGCCGCGCCGCGCGGTTTCGACGAACGACTCGACGCGGGCTTCTCCGGTTCGCGGCGCATCGTGACCGTGCGGCGGCGACCCAGGACGTCGGCGCTGGCCTCGGTCAGAGCCAACGTGCCGTAGTCGCCCTCCACGGCGAGCAGCCCTTCGGCGAGCAGTTGGCGGACCACGCCCCGCCACTCGGCCTCACTCAGCTCGGAGCCGATGCCGAAGACGGTCAGCGAGTCGTGACCGTACTGGCTGATCTTGTCGGTCTGCTTGCCGAGCAGGATGTCGATGCAGTGCCCGGCGCCGAATCGCTGGTTGCGTTCGCGGTCGAGCCGGAAGACGGCGGACAGCAACTTCTGGGCGGCGACGGTGCCGTCCCAGGATTCCGGTGGGTTGAGGCAGGTGTCGCAGTTGCCGCAGGCGGCCGTCGTCGTCTCGCCGAAGTATTCGAGCAGTTGGACGCGGCGGCAGCGCACCGTCTCGCACAGGGCGAGCATCGCGTCCAGGTGCGCGGCGAGGTTGCGGCGGTGGGCCAGGTCGCCGTCGGACGTCTCGATCATCTTGCGTTGCTGGACCACGTCCTGAAGCCCGTACGCCAGCCAGGCGGTGGACGGCAGGCCGTCCCGGCCGGCGCGGCCGGTCTCCTGGTAGTAGCCCTCGACGGACTTGGGCAGGTCGAGGTGGGCGACGAACCGGACGTCGGGCTTGTCGATGCCCATGCCGAAGGCGATGGTGGCCACCATGACGAGGCCGTCCTCGCGCAGGAAGCGCTGCTGGTTGGCGGCGCGGGTGGCCGCGTCCAGGCCCGCGTGGTACGGCAGGGCGGCGATGCCGTTGGCGACGAGGAACTCGGCGGTCTTGTCCACCGAGGCGCGGGACAGGCAGTAGACGATCCCGGCGTCGCCGGGGTGCTCGTCGCGCAGCAGGGCCAGCAGTTGTTTGCGTGGCTCCCGCTTGGGCACGATGCGGTACTGGATGTTGGGGCGGTCGAAGCTGGCCACGAAGTGCCGCGCGTCGTCGAGGTTGAGCCGGGTGGCGATCTCGGTGCGGGTGGCGCTCGTCGCGGTGGCCGTCAGCGCGATCCGTGGCACCTGCGGCCAGCGTTCGTGCAGCATCGACAGCGCGAGGTAGTCGGGGCGGAAGTCGTGACCCCACTGCGACACGCAGTGCGCCTCGTCGATCGCGAACAGGGAGATGCGCCCCCGGTCCAGCAGGGCGAGGGTGGACCGGACGCCGAGCGCCTCCGGGGCGAGGTAGAGCAGGTCCAACTCGCCGGCCACGAAGGCGGCCTCGACCCGGCGTCGGGCGTCCAGGGTCTGGGTCGAGTTGAGGAAGCCGGCGCGCACGCCGACCGCGGTGAGGGCGTCCACCTGGTCCTGCATGAGTGCGATCAGCGGCGACACGACGACCGCGACCCCCTCGCGGACCAGAGCCGGGATCTGGTAGCACAACGACTTGCCGCCACCGGTGGGCATCAGCACCAGGGCGTCGCCACCAGCGACCACGTGGTCGATCACCTGCTGCTGGAAACCGCGGAAGGCGTCGTAGCCGAACACCCGGCGCAGCACCGGCAGAGCGTCCTCGGTACGCAGGTCGGTGGGAGAAGCCATCCGGGGAGTCTACGAGCCGACCCCGACAGCGGTGCCCGCACACCTGCCCGGCGCGTCTACCGCGTCTCGCAACTGTGGGGCAGTTACTGCCCCGTCTCGCCATCCCCGTCACCCCAGCAGAGCCCGCCGATGCCGGCCGCGCTGTGGCAGCCGGGGTGCCCGGTGACGTCCACGCAGACCTCCTTGTCGGGACCGATCCGGCCGCAGAAGACGGGCTCGACGTGGTTCCAGGCGTCGGCCCGGGACAGCAGCGCGGCCCCCGCCGGCATCTCGGGCCGCAGGATCGTCAACCCCTCCGTGTAGACGACGGCCTGGTCGCGGGCCTCCGCCAGGTCGCTCGCCAGGTAGGTCAGGTGCAGCGTCCAGCGCCGGGGCATCCGAAACCCGCCGGCGGGCGGCCCGTTGCGGCCCGAGCGCCGCTCGCGCTCCGTCGTGTAGCGGCTGACCAAAGAGTTGGCGTACGCGGACAGAGCGCCCGGTTTCGCCAGCGCGTGCGCGATGGCCGCCCGGACCCGCTCGGACACGTCGGCCCCGTCGAGTACGGCGGTCAGGTCGTCCTGGAAGCCGTTGTGCTGCCGCGGCTCCCGCTCCCACCGCGACGATCGGTTGTCAGTCACCGGTCCCTGCCTCTCCGTAGCGAGTGATTACCAAGAGACTGGACCACGGCGAACGGAAATGCAACGTCGTGTTTCCTTCCGCCAGGTGCTTGATCTGCGGTCGCTCCTAGGCAAGAATCGATTACTCACGGTGGAGGTGGTGCTGGCGATGTCACAGGTGCCAAGTCCGACGATCAGGGCCCGTCGTCTGCGGCGCGAGCTGCGTCGTCTGCGGGACCGCACCGGACACACCGCCGAGGAGGTGGCCAAGATCCTGGGGTGGCACCGGACCAAGGTCATCCGCTTCGAACTCGGGCACTCCAGGGTGATGCCGAAGGACATGCCTCCGCTGCTCGACCTCTACGACGCCTCCGAAGAGGAGCGCGAGTCGCTGACCGGGTTGCTTCGGCAGTCTCGCCAGAAAGGCTGGTGGAGCGCCTACGGCGACGTGTTGCCGGACGACTACGTCGGCTTCGAGGCGGAGGCCACGTCGATCAGCGCGTTCGAGAGTCTGTACGTTCCCGGCCTGTTGCAGACGGAGGAGTACGTCCGCGCGATCGTCAAGGCGGGCCGCAGCACCGCCGACCAGGACGAAGTCGACCGTCGGGTGGCAGCACGGCTCGGCCGCAAGGTTCTGCTCTCGCGAGATCTGCCGCCGAGATTGTGGATTGTGCTCGATGAGGCGGCCGTGCGCCGCATTGTGGGCGGCCCCGCCGCGATGCGCGCGCAACTCGCTCGCCTGATCGAGGCTTGTGAGCTGCCCACCGTCGAGATCCAGATCCTGCCCTTCGCTGCCGGCGCGCACGCAGGCATGGGCGGCCCTTTTACCCTGCTCGACTACGCCGAACCGACCTTGGACCCCACCGTCGTCTATCTCGACAACGACTCCAGCACCCTGCTCCTTGAGGAGGAGAGACACGTCGCCCGATATAGACTCATGTTCGATCACCTCATGGCCAAGGCACTCGACCCGGACGAGTCGGCTGGCTTCCTGGCCCAGGTGGCTGGTGAATACTGACTAGCGCTCAAGGGGTCTGACCGATGACCGCTCCGGACGTTCCCGCAGGGAAGTGGCGCAAGAGCAGCCGGAGCAGCGCAAGCGGCTCTAACTGTGTCGAGGTGGCCCCACTTCCTGGCGCGTTGGCCGTGCGGGATTCCAAGGATCCGGGCGGGCCGGCGCTCATCTTCGACCGGGGCGCTTGGTCGTCGTTTGTGACAGCTCTGCGGCGCGGCCCGCTCGGCTGACGCCTGCGGCAAGGTGTCGGCTGCCCTGATGCCGGCGGCATCACCTCCATCCGGTTGGATGGCCCCCATGGCGGTACGCATCGACATCAACGCACTCCGGGACGCGGCCGGACCTATGGTCTGTGCGGCAGCGGACCAGCTTCGAGCATCTGATCAACCGGTGGTGCCGAGGCCGGCCGGTGGTGGGGTTTCCGGCGAGTTCCGCGAGACCGGGCAGCCTTCGTTCGAGGTCTGGGTGGGCATCACGGCGGACGGTTTCACCGCCGAGTGTGACTGCGCAGCCGCTGAGGAACTGTGCGTCCACGCCGTGGCCCTCACCGCCACAGCCCTGGACGACGGCTTCACGTGGTCGTCGGCGGCCACCCCGCCGTCGGCCCTGGCGGTCGACCCAAGGGTCGCCGAGTTGGCCGAAGTCGCGGGCAGCATCCCCGCCCGACGCCTGGCACTGTTGGTCGCCGAGTGGGCAGCCACCGATCGTGTGTGGGAAAACCGGCTTCGCGCGCAGGCCGGCTAACTCGCGCCTTTCTCGCCTGGGAGACGTACGAGGATGAGCCGGCCGAGATCGGCGGCGCGCTACGGGCGGTCCACGTGCAGCTCTGCGAGCAGGTGCAGCCGGTTGCCAGGCGGTCAGGTCCGCCTGAGTGCGGTTGAGTTCGTTGGGTTGTGCGTCCAGGAAGGCGCTGTAGGCATCGGCCGGGGACCCGTCCGGCGCATCTGAGCGACGGGTGCGCCGGACGGGCGACGCGGTCAGCCGGGCTGGCTGGACCGGTTGGCCAGACCCCGCGGCGGGGCCTTCATCCCGACGACGATGTCGACGATCTCGATGTAGCGGGCCTTGCCGCCCATCCGGAAGGCGGTGGCCGCCGCGTTGATCTCCTCAAGGGTGTCGCCCTCGACGATGGTGACCTGGTCGTACTTGCCGTTCACCCCGGTCGTCACGACGTGGGTGAGCTGCTTGGCGAAGCGGCCCAGGTCCCGCGCGTGTTCGGCGGAGACCTCGTGGATGCCCTCCCGGCCGAGGGCGAAGTACTCCGGACTGATTCGCATGAACAGGAAGCCGATGTATTTGTTCTTGTCCGCAAGGTCGTGCATCGCACCCTCCCAGATGTCGGTCTGACCTGCGACGATCACAAAGAGCGTATTGACAGTTACTGATCGTCATCAAGACTGCTGACTGTCGGGAGCGCGACCCGCGGCGGGTGCCGGCCCGTCGGCCGGGCGGCGGGATAGAGTCGCTGATTGACCAAACGCGGCCGAGGGGGCCGCGGCGCCACAGCTTGGGGGTACGGGTGAGCGAGGCGCGTGCGGGCGGCGGACGGATCGACGGTCCGGCCGCGGGGGACGGGCAGCCGGCGGCCGAGTCGGAAACCACACTCGTGGTGGTGACCGGCGTCTCCGGGGGTGGTCGCAGCACTGTGGCCCGAGCGTTGGAGAACGTCGGCTACTACGTCGTCGACAACCTGCCGCAGGCACTGATGCTGGACATGGCGGAGTTGGCGTTCAAGGCGGGTGGCGCGGCTCGGCGTACCGCGATGGTGCTGGACGTGCGGTCGCGGGCCTTCTCCACCGACCTGGCCGGGGCGATCCGGGAGCTCAAGGAGCGCGGGTTCTCGCCCCGGGTGGTGTTCGTCGACGCCGACGACGAGGTGTTGATCCGGCGGTTCGAGAGCGTTCGCCGTTCGCACCCGTTGCAGGGCGACGGGCGGCTGGCCGACGGCATCGCCGTGGAGCGGGGCCTGCTCGAGGAGGCGCGCGACCAGGCCGACGTGATCATTGACACCAGCCACCTCAACGTCAACCAGCTCCGCCGGCGCATCGAGGAGCTGTTCGGCGGCGAGGACGCCCGCCGGCTGCGGGTCACAGTGCTGTCGTTCGGCTTCAAGTACGGCCTGCCGCCGGACGCCGACTTCGTGTTGGACGCCCGGTTCCTGCCGAACCCGTACTGGGTGCCGGAGTTGCGGGAGCACACCGGTCGGGAGGAGGCGGTCAGCGCGTACGTGCTGGGTCAGGAGGGTGCGGACGCCTTCGTCGCCTCGTACGCCGACCTGGTCAACGCCACCACTACCGGGTTCGAGCGGGAGGGCAAGCGCTACCTGACTGTCGCCGTGGGCTGCACGGGCGGCAAACACCGCAGCGTGGCCATCGCCGAGGAGCTGGCCGCCCGCCTGCGGCACTCCGGGCTGGCGGCCAACGCCCAGCACCGCGACCTGGGGCGCGAATGACGGCCCGCCGGGTGGTGGCGTTCGGCGGTGGGCACGGGCTCTCCGCCTCGTTGCGGGCGCTGCGCCACTGCGCACCCGAACTCGACCTCGACATCACCGCCGTGGTCACCGTCGGCGACGACGGCGGCTCCAGCGGCCGGCTGCGCGCCGAGCGGGGTGGCCTGCCCCCTGGTGATCTGCGCCAGGCGCTGGTGGCGCTTGCCGGAGACCACCCGGCCACCCGGCGCAGCGCCGGGCTGTTCCAGCACCGCTTCGCCGCCGTGCCGGCCGGCGTACCCCAACGCGGCGAAGTCGACCCGGCCCCGGCAGCGACCGACGGCCGCAGCCCGCGCGACCACGGCGACGGCCCCGCGCCGCGTGACCAGGGCGCCGACGGCCCCGCGCCGCGCGACCAGGGCGCCGACGGCCCCGCGCCGCGTGAGCAGGGTTCGGGCGGCGAGGGTACGAACGATCTTGGCGCGACGCACGGCGACGGGCTGGCCGGGCACGCGGTGGGCAACCTGGTGCTCTGCGGCCTCATGGAGTTGCTCGGCGACCCGGTGGCCGCGCTGGAGCACGCCGGCGCGATGCTCGGCGCGGTCGGCCGGGTGTTGCCGATGTCCCGTCAGCCGGTCGGCATCGAGGCCCGGGTACGCGGTGTCGACCCGACCGCCCCCGACCAGGTGCACACAGTGCGTGGCCAGCACCAGGTGGCCGTCACCACCGGGCGGGTCGAGTCGCTGCGCCTGACGCCCGCCGCCCCGGCGGCCTGTGCCGAGGCCATCGAGGCGATCATGGCGGCGGACTGGTTGATCTTCGGGCCGGGCAGTTGGTACACGAGTGTGCTCCCGCACCTGCTGGTGCCGCAGTTGGCCGACGCGATCGTGTCCACCTCGGCCCGGCGGCTGGTCACGCTGAACCTCGCCGCGGAGAAGGAGACCCTCGGGCTCTCCGTCGCCGACCATCTCGCGGCGCTGCGCTGGTACCTGCCCGAGCTCAAGGTGGACACAGTGCTCGCCGATGCCCGGGCGGTGGGTGACCCCGAACCGGTCGAACGTGCGGCAGAATCGCTTGGTGCCCGCCTGGTCCTAGCTCCCGTCGCCGTCACCGACGGCACTCCCCGCCATGATCCGGCTGCCCTGGGCGCCGCGCTGGTGCCTGTCCTGGGCGCCGATCGTTAGACACGTACGTAATCACCGGCGACACGCCGGAACCGGTCCGTGAGGGGACGCACAATGGCGATGACGGCCGCGGTCAAGGACGAGCTGAGTCGGGTCGACGTGCCCAAGCCCTGCTGTCGGCGGGCGGAGATGGCCGCGCTGCTGCGCTTCGCCGGCGGGCTGCACATCGTCTCCGGCCGCGTGGTGGTGGAGGCGGAACTGGACACCGGGGCGGTGGCCCGGCGGTTACGCCGGGAGATCGCCGAGGTCTACGGATATTCCAGCGAGATCCACGTGCTGGCCTCCGGTGGCCTGCGCAAGGGCAGCCACTTCATCGTGCGGGTGGTCAAGGACGGCGAGGCTCTCGCCCGGCAGACCGGCCTGCTCGACGTGCGGGGCCGCCCGGTGCGCGGGCTGCCCCCGCACGTGGTGGCGGCGAACGTCTGCTGCGCGGTCTCCGCGTGGCGGGGGGCGTTCATGGCACACGGTTCGCTGACCGAGCCGGGCCGCTCCAGCGCTCTGGAGATCACCTGCCCGGGGCCGGAGTCGGCGTTGGCGCTTGTCGGCGCGGCCCGCCGGATCGGCATCACCGCCAAGAACCGCGAGGTGCGCGGGGTGGACCGGGTCGTGGTCAAGGACGGCGACGCGATCGCCGCGCTGCTCACCCGCATCGGCGCGCACTCCAGCGTGTTGGCCTGGGAGGAGCGTCGGGTACGCCGGGAGGTGCGAGCCACCGCCAACCGGCTCGCCAACTTCGACGACGCCAACCTGCGCCGCTCGGCGCGTGCCGCGGTCGCCGCCGCCGCCCGGGTCACCCGTGCGCTGGAGATCCTCGCCGACGAGGCACCCAACCACCTGACCGACGCCGGGCGGCTGCGCCTGGAGCACCGGCAGGCGTCCCTGGAGGAGTTGGGCGCGCTGGCCGACCCGCCGCTGACCAAGGACGCCATCGCCGGGCGGATCCGCCGGCTGCTGGCGCTTGCCGACAAACGCGCCCGGGACCTCGGCATCCCGGATACCGAAGCGGCAGTCACGCCCGACATGCTCGTGGTCTGATAGGACGGTGGGGCCGCACGGTGTGCCCGGGAGCACGCCCCGGCGCAGCGTGGTCTCGCACGCTCGGATAGGGTCGCTGCGTACGGCAAGGGGGCCGACACCGGCACTCCTCGCTGTGCCCACCGCCTCGGGCGGTCAGGTCCGCAGACCGCGCGGCGGGGTGGCCGAGATGAACCGTCAGCGGCCGGCTCCAACGGTCGGCGCACACCATTCCCGCCGGCCCGTTGTCTGTAGCCGGCGGACCAGAACGCGAGGAGATGGGACCTGTGACCATCCGGGTTGGCATCAACGGCTTCGGCCGAATCGGCCGTAACTTCTTCCGGGCAGTGCTGGCGTCTGACGCCGACATCGAGGTCGTGGCGGTGAACGACCTCACCGACAACGGCACGCTCGCCCACCTGCTCAAGTACGACAGCATCCTGGGTCGCCTGCCGTACGAGGTCAAGGCCACCGCCGACGAGATCACCGTCGGTGGCAAGACCATCAAGGCGTACGCCGAGAAGGACCCGTCGAAACTGCCGTGGGGCGAGGTGGGCGCCGACGTCGTCATCGAGTCGACAGGCTTCTTCACCGACGCCACCAAGGCCAAGGCGCACGTCGACGGCGGGGCCAAGAAGGTCATCATCTCCGCCCCGGCGAAGAACGAGGACGTCACCGTCGTCATGGGTGTCAACCACGACACCTACGACCCGGCGAAGCACACCATCATCTCCAACGCTTCGTGCACCACCAACTGCCTCGCCCCGATGGCGAAGGTCCTGCACGACACGTTCGGCATCCAGCACGGTCTGATGACGACGATCCACGCGTACACCCAGGACCAGAACCTCCAGGACGCGCCGCACTCGGATCTGCGTCGGGCCCGCGCCGCCGCGCTGAACATCGTGCCGACCTCCACCGGTGCGGCAAAGGCGATCGGTCTGGTCCTGCCGGACCTCAAGGGCAAGCTCGACGGGTACGCCCTGCGGGTGCCGATCCCGACCGGCTCGGTCACCGACCTCACCGTCAACGTGGGTCGCGAGACCACCGTGGACGAGGTCAACGCCGCGCTGAAGGCCGCCGCGGACGGCCCCCTCAAGGGCATCCTGGTCTACAACGAGGACCCGATCGTCTCCTCGGACATCGTGACCGACCCGGCGTCGTGCATCTTCGACGCGCCGCTGACCAAGGTCGTCGGCAACCAGGTCAAGGTCGTCGGCTGGTACGACAACGAGTGGGGCTACTCCAACCGCCTCGTCGACCTCGTCAAGCTGGTCGGTTCGTCGCTGTGAGCATCCGGACCCTCGACGACCTGCTCGCCGAGGGGGTGGCAGGTCGGCGCGTGCTGGTGCGCGCCGACCTGAACGTCCCGCTCGACAAGCAGTCCGGTGCGATTACTGATGACGGCCGGATCCGCGCGGTGCTGCCGACCCTCGGCGCGCTGGTCGAGGCCGGCGCGAAGGTTGTCGTCTGCTCGCACCTGGGCCGCCCGAAGGGCGCTCCGGACCCGCAGTTCAGCCTGCGTCCGGTTGCCGGGCGGCTCGGTGAGCTGCTCGGCGCGCCCGTGCACTTCGCCACCGACACCGTCGGCGACTCCGCCCGCTCCACTGTCGCGGACCTGGCCGACGGCCAGGTCGCCCTGCTGGAAAACCTGCGCTTCAACGCCGGCGAGACCAGCAAGGACGAGGCCGAGCGGGGCGCGTTCGCCGACCAGCTCGCCGCGTTCGGCGACGCGTACGTGGACGACGCGTTCGGTGCGGTGCACCGCAAGCACGCGAGTGTCTTCGACGTGCCGGCCCGGTTGCCGCACGTCGCGGGCCGCCTGGTGCTGCGGGAGGTCGAGGTGCTCTCCAAGCTCACCGGTGACCCCGAGCGGCCGTACGTGGTGGTGCTCGGTGGGTCGAAGGTGTCCGACAAGCTCGCCGTGATCGAGGCCCTGCTGCCCACCGTCGACCGGCTGCTCATCGGTGGCGGGATGTGCTTCACCTTCCTCAAGGCCCAGGGCCTGGAGGTGGGCACGTCGCTGCTGGAGAAGGACATGGTCGAGACCTGCCGCAACCTGCTGGAGCGGGCCAACGGCAAGATCCTGCTCCCGGTCGACGTGGTGGTCGCGGACGCGTTCGCCCCGGACGCCGCGCACGACACGGTCCGCGTCGACGGCATCCCGAGCCACCGGCTCGGTCTGGACGTCGGCCCGGAGACGGTGGCCGGCTTCACCGCCGCGCTGTCCCCGGCGAAGACGATCTTCTGGAACGGCCCGATGGGCGTGTTCGAGATGCCGGCCTTCGCGGCGGGCACCCGGGGGATCGCCGAGGCGATCACCAAGGCCGACGCGTTCAGTGTCGTCGGCGGCGGTGACTCCGCTGCCGCCGTCCGTGCGCTGGGGCTGGACGAGACGTCCTTCGGGCACATCTCCACAGGTGGTGGCGCCTCCCTGGAATACCTCGAGGGCAAGACCCTCCCCGGCATCGCGGCCCTGGAGAACTGAATGTCGAGCACCACCCGCCGGCCGCTGATGGCCGGCAACTGGAAGATGAACCTCAACCACCTTGAGGCCAACCTGCTGGTGCAGAAGCTGGCGGCGAGCCTCACCGAGAAGCAGCTCACCGACGTCGAGACGGTCGTGCTGCCGCCCTTCACCGACCTGCGGACCGTGCAGACCGCTGTGGACGGGGACAAGCTGCTCATCGGCTACGGCGGGCAGGACCTCTCCGCGCACGCGGCCGGCGCGTACACCGGGGAGATCTCCGGTGCGATGCTGGCCAAGCTCGGCTGCACCTACGTGGTGGTCGGGCACTCCGAGCGGCGGGCCTACCACAACGAGGACGACGCGCTCGTCAACGCCAAGGTCAAGGCGGCGCTCACGCACGGTCTGACGCCGATCCTCTGCGTGGGGGAGGGGCTGGACATCCGCGAGCAGGGCACCCACGTGGCGCACTGCGCCGACCAGCTCGACGGGGGCCTGGCCGGGCTCACCGCCGAGCAGGTGCGGCAGGTCGTGATCGCGTACGAGCCGGTCTGGGCGATCGGCACGGGCAAGACCGCGACGCCGGAGGACGCCCAGGAGGTCTGCGGGGCGGTCCGTCAGCGCGTGGCGGAACGGTTCGACCAGGAGACCGCCGACCAGGTCCGGGTCCTCTACGGCGGCTCGGTCAAGGCGTCGAACGTCGCCTCGATCATGGCCCAGCCGGACGTGGACGGGGGCCTCGTGGGGGGTGCCAGCCTGGACGCGGAGGAATTCGCTCAGATCTGCCGCTTCCCGGAGCACATCGCCCGCTGATCGGTCGGTATCCTGGACACCGCCCGTCCGCCGGTCGGTGCCGCAGTGCCCGATCAGACCGGGCGAGGATCGCTACGAGAGGACTGACCCCAGCCATGCCGATCTGGTTCGCATACACGTTGATCGTGTTGCTGATCATCACGAGCATTCTGCTCACCATGCTTATCCTGCTGCATCGCGGCAAGGGCGGCGGTCTGTCGAGCATGTTCGGCGGTGGCGTCAGCTCCAGCCTCGCCGGCTCCTCCGTGGCAGAGAAAAACCTGGACCGTTACACGGTTCTGGTGAGCGTCGTCTGGTTCGCCGCCATCGTCGGGCTCGGGCTGTGGCTGCGCCTCCAGATGAACAGCGGCACCTGAGCGAGCTCGTTGAGTCGTACAATCTGCGCGCGGTCCGTCACACGACGGGCCGCGCGCAGGCTTTTCTCCGCTGCACCGCGTCGCCCGCCGTCCACCCCTGTTCGACGGCGGGTTCCCTCCGACGACAGGAGCGAGCAGCCGTGCCCAGTGGCAACGTCATCCGCGGCGCCCGAGTCGGGTCCGCACCCATGCGCCCCGACGAACGGCACCAACCCGCCCCCCGACAGGACGTCACCTACTGGTGCCGCAACGATCACCGGATCGACATCCGGATCGCCGCGGACGCCGAGGCGCCGGCCCGGTGGGACTGCCCCCGGTGCGGCCTACCCGCCGGCCGGGACGCGCAGAACCCACCCGGCCGGGTGCGCGCCGAACCGTACAAGAGCCATCTGGCGTACGTGAAGGAGCGGCGCACCGCCGAGGAGGGCGAGGCGCTGCTGAACGAGGCACTGGCGGCGCTGCGCCGCCGCCGCGGCGAATAACCCTCGCCGCCGGCGGCGGATAGCGGGCCGTTAGCGCGGGCTGCGCAGCCGTGCTGGCACGTCGGCCGCGGCCGCCCGGTCCAGCAGCCAGCGGGTGCGGCCCACGCCGTGCACCCCGGCGGCCGGCAACTGCACCGACCCGGCACCGGCCAACGCCATACCCACAGCGCGGGCCTTGTCGGCGCCTCCGGCCACCAGCCAGACCTCCTCGGCGGTGTTGATCGCCGGCAGGGTGAGCGTGGTGCGCATCGGCGGCGGCTTCGGGCTGCCCCGCACCGCGCTGACCGGTCGGGTCTCATACTGCACCGGGTGCTCGGGGAAGACCGACGCCACGTGCCCGTCCTCGCCGACGCCCAGCATCAGCACGTCGAAGTGCGGCAGGGTGGCGTCCCCGGGCCGGGCGGCACGCGCCAACTCCTGCGCGTACGCGGCCGCCGCCGCCTCCGGGTCGTTGCCGGCCGGGCCGTCGGAGGCCGGCATCGGGTGCACCCGGGCCGGGTCCAGCGGCACCACGTCCAACAGGGCGGCCCGAGCCTGGGTCTCGTTGCGGTCCGGATCACCGGCGGGCAGGAACCGCTCGTCGCCCCACCACACGTCGACCCGGGACCAGTCCACCGCGTCGCAAGCGGGCAGCGTCGCCACCGCCCGGTACACGGCGGCGGCGATCCGCCCACCGGTGAGCACCACCGAGGCCGCACCCCGGTCGGCCTGGGCGTCGAGCAGCTTCACCAGCAACCGGGCCGCCACGGCCTGCGCCAGCAGGTCGGCGTCGGCGTGGACGGCGACACTCGCCTCACTCATGGGATGCGCCTTCGTTTCCCGACCGCCCGGCGGTCGCTGTCGCGTCGTGCCCGGGCCGCGATGCCCGAGATGGTGTCTTCCGGGGCAGGGCCGGTCCGCACCGGCCTCTGCCCCGACGTCCTGCCCCGGTAGGGCGTCAGCCCTCGCCGCTCGTGCCGGAGTGCGCGGCGACCCCGGCCTCGGCGCGCCGCGCGGTGGCCGGATCCTTCCACACGTGCACCCGCTGCGCGGGACGCTGGTCCAGCCCGCGCAGCCCGACAGTCGCGCCCAGCGCCTCCGCGTACACCTGGTCGGCGTCCAGACGCCGCAGCTCCTCGGCCAACTCGTCACCGAGAGGCCGGCGGACCAGCGGCAACGCCCGGTCGTCCTGGCCGGTACGCCGGAACACCGCCATGCTGTCCTCGCGGGTCAGCACCAACTGGTCGCCGTTGGCGCAGCTCAACCGCACCTCCCGCATCCGGGGGAACTCGTCGGTGTCCACCCGGTGCGGGGTGATGCCGAGCCGGCTGGACAGCCAACCGACCATCAGCGCCGCCGTCGGGTCGGTGGGCGGCGCGACCACCGTCGCCTCGACGACCCGCTCGCTGGCGGTGTCGAACGCCCCGGCGACAAGGGTGCGCCACGGGGTGATCCGGGTCCACGCCAGGTCCGTGTCGCCAGGCGCGTAGTCCCGGGCACGCTGCCGCAGCGCCTCCACCGGGTCGGCGGCCTGGGCCGAGTCGGTGATCCTGCGGTCGGCGACCACCCCGAGGAAGTCGGTGGCGATCTCCGCCGGCGGCTCGCCGTGCCACCAGGTGACCACCGGCACGTCCGGAACCAGCAGCGGCATCACGACCGACTCGGCGTGCAGGGCCAACCGGCCGTACATCCGGGTGACCACCGCCTCGCACGGGCCGAGCCGGCCACCGACCACGATCTCCGCGTCCAACCGGTTGCGGTCCCGCTCGATCTCCGAGCGAACCACCACCACCAGCCGGCACGGGTGGGCGGCGGCGGCGATCGTCGCCGCCGCCTCCGCCTCACGGACCCGCTTCTCGTCGACCACCACGATGAGCGTGAGCGCCATTCCGCTGGCCACGCCGCCGGCGCTGCGCCGCTCGGCGGCGAGCGCCTTGACCACCTCGTTGCCGGTGGTGTCCCACAGCCCGATCATGCTCTTCTCCAAGCGCGGCCCTCGCGGGCCAGCATCTCGTCGGAGGCACGCGGCCCCCACTCGCCGGCCCGGTACGGCTCCGGCTTGGTGCCCGCCCAGGCATGCTCCAGTGGGTCGATCACCTGCCAGCTCTGCTCGACCTCGGCCGCGTCCGGGAACAGGGTGCGGTCGCCGATCAGCACGTCCAGCACCAGCCGCTCGTACGCCTCGGGGCTGGACTCGGTGAACGCCTCGCCGTACTGGAAGTCCATCGCGATGTCGCGGACCTCCATCGTGGTGCCCGGCACCTTCGAGCCGAACTTGAGCACCACGCCCTCGTCGGGCTGCACCCGGATGACCAACTGGTTGTTGCCCAGCGACTCCATGTCCGCGTCGTTGAACGGCAGGTGCGGTGCCTTCTTGAACATGATGGCGACCTCGGTGACCCGCCGGGGCAGCCGCTTGCCGGCCCGGATGTAGAACGGCACCTCCGCCCACCGGCGGTTCTGGATGCCCAGCCGCACCGCCACGTACGTCTCCGTGGTGGAGTCGGCGGGGACGTCCCGCTCCTCCAGGTAGCCGACCGCGCGCTCACCCCCCACCCAGCCGGGCAGGTACTGGCCGCGGACGGTGTCCCGGGCCACGTCCTTGGGCAGGGTGATCGCCTTGAGCACCTTCAGCTTCTCGGCCCGGATCTCGTCGGCGTCGAAGCTTGTCGGCTCCTCCATCGCCACCAGCGCGAGGAGTTGCAGGAGGTGGTTCTGGAGCACGTCGCGGGCGGTGCCGACGGTGTCGTAGAAGCCGGCGCGGGTGCCGATGCCGACGTCCTCGGCCATGGTGATCTGCACCGAGTCGACGTACTTGGAGTTCCACAGGGGCTCGAACAGGTTGTTGGCGAACCGCAGGGCGAGGATGTTCTGAACTGTCTCCTTGCCCAGGTAGTGGTCGATCCGGAAGACGTCCTCCCGGGTGAACACGTCGTCGACGAGGTCGTTGAGCGACTTCGCCGAGGGCAGGTCGTTGCCGAACGGCTTCTCCACCACGACCCGACGCCAACCGCCGGACTTCTCGTTGTCGGCCATCCCGGTGCGCGCCAGTTGTTTGAGCACGACCGGGAACGCCGCCGGCGGGATGGAGAAGTAGAACGCCGCGTTGCCGGCGATGCCGTGCGTCTGGCGCAGGTCGTCGAGCGTCGAGGCGAGCTGGTCGAAGGCCTCGTCGTCGTCGAACGACCCGCCGACGAACTTGATGTTGCCGGCCAGCCGCGCCCACACCTCGTCCCGCCACGGGGTGCGCGCGTGCTTGCGGGCGGCCTCGCAGGCAAGCGTCTCGAAGTCGCCGTCACCCCAGTCGCGGCGCGCGAAGCCGAGCACCACGAAACCGGGTGGCAGCAGCCCCCGGTTTGCCAGATCGTAGACGGCAGGGAGCAGCTTCTTGCGGGCCAGGTCGCCGGTCACCCCGAAGATCACCAGAGCGCACGGCTCCGGGATCCGGGGCAACCGGCGGTCCTGTGGGTCGCGCAGTGGATTCGTCGCGCCACCCTCGGTTCGCGACTGCGGGGCTCGCGAACCCGGCTCACTCCTCGCGCTCACGGTGCCACCCTCGCTCTCGCCTCAGTCACGTCGTCCATCCTCAGGCCCGCAGCGCACCGGCGGCGTCGAGTAGCTGGGCGACACCGGCGGCACGGTCGGTCAGATGCAGCCGCAGCACCGGGCGCTCCCGCTCGGCGAGCGCCTGCCGGTCCCCGGCGGCCTGCGCCGCCTGCAACACACCGAACGTGTACGGCTTGCCCGGCACCGCCAGATCCTCGGCGACCGCACCGGTCACCTGGAGGTAGCTGCCCACCTGTGGGCCGCCCTTGTGGTACTGGCCAGTGGAGTGCAGGAACCGCGGCCCCCAACCGAAGGTCACCGGCCGCCCGCCCGCCTCGGCGAGCAGCGTCCGCAGCCGGGCCGCGTCGGCGTCGGCGAACCGGTCGAGGTACGCCATCACGGCGAGGTAGCCGTCGTCGCCCAGCCCGTCGAGCAGCCAGCGCAGCACCCCGGCCAGGTCACCGGGAGCGCCCTGCGGGGCGTACACCTCGATCGCGCCCTCGGTGAACGACGGCGACTCCGCCGGCGGACCCGAGGCCAGGATCTTGTTGGTGTTCTCCTTGGACTCGGTGACGTTCGGCTGGTTGAACGGGTCGATGCCGAGCACCACGCCGGCCACCGCCGTCGCGTACTCCCAGGCCAGGAACTGCGCGCCCAACGGGCCGTTGACGGCCACGTCCGGGGTGACGCCACCACCGGGCACGTCACCGGGGGCGAGCGAGCCGCCGTAGCTGACCGTCAGCACGTCGGCCCCGGTCGCGCCGGGGCTTCGCGGAGACTCCACGACCACCGGGAGGATGCCCACCCCGGCCTTGCCCGTCGACTCGGCGATGAGCTGCTCGGCCCAGTCGCCCAGCCCGTCGATGCCGGAGCCGTCGGAGACCAGGGCGACCTTGTCCCGGGCCAACGTGGCCGCGGCACCCAGCGCGGCACCCAGCGCCAACGCCGGATTGTCCCGGTCCGCGCCGAGCGACGCGGCCAGCGCGTCGGCCTGGTCGAGCAGCTCCGCGACCTCGACCCCGGCCAGCGCCGAGGGCACCAGGCCGAACGCGGTGAGCGCCGAGTACCGGCCGCCGACGTTCGGGTCGGCGAGCACTGTGAACGCGCCCATCTCGGCGGCGGTGGTCTCCAGCGGCGAACCCGGGTCGGTGACGATGACGAAGTGCCGACCGGCCTCCGCCTCGGTCATCCCGGCGTCCAGGAACGCCTGCCAGTAGGCACGTCGGTGGCTGTCGGTCTCCACCGTCGAGCCGGACTTGCTGGCCACCACCACCACAGTGCGTTCCAGCCGGTCACCGAGCGCCGCCCGGACCTGGCCCGGGTCGGTGGTGTCCAGCACTGTCAGCGGGCGACCCAGCGTCCGGGTGATCACCTCGGGGGCCAGTGACGAGCCACCCATGCCGGCGAGCACCACGTGGTCCAGGTCGGCCAGCTCCGCTTTCAGCTCGGCCAACTGCGCCAGCAGCTCCCGGCTGCGCCGGTGGGTGTCCACCCAGCCGAGGCGGACCTTCGCCTCGGCTTCGGCGTCCGGACCCCAGAGGCTCGCGTCCTTGCCCGCCAACCTGCCCGGGACGCCGGCCCTGACCAGCGCCTCCCGGGTCGACGCGGGCGCGGACTTGTCGACCGCGTCCGCGCCGTACACGGAGAGTCCGGCAGCGGCCTCGACCGGCCCCGCAGGTAGATCGCTCATGCCGTCACTCCGCTTCGCTGCGTGCCGTCATGAGCCACCCCGGCACTGAGTCTGCTGATTCGCTCGCTGCGCTCGCTCATGCGCCACCGGCCTTCTCGGCGCCCTTGGCGTTGCCCTTGGCGGCCTTGTTCGGCGCACCCTTGCCCTTGGCCGCCGCCTCCAGCGACTTACGGACGCCGTCGAGCAGCTCCTGCCAGCTGGCCTCGAACTTCTCCACGCCCTCGCGCTCCAGCGTGGCGATCACGTCGTCGATGTCCACCCCGACCGACTCCAGGTCCGCGAAGACCTTGCGGGCCGCGTCGTAGGAGCCGGTGATGGTGTCGCCGCGGGTCTCGCCATGATCGGCGTACGCGTGGATGACCGACTCCGGCATGGTGTTGACAGTGCCGGGGGCGATCAGCTCCTCGACGTAGATCACGTCGCGGTAGTCCGGGTTCTTTGTCGAGGTGGACGCCCACAGCGGCCGCTGCGGGTGCGCGCCGGCGGCGGCGAGCGCCTTCCACCGGTCGGAGGAGAACACCTCGGTGTAGCGCTCGTACGCCAGCTGGGCGTTGGCGACGGCGGCCTTGCCCTTCAGTGCCTTGGCCTGGTCGGAGCCGATCTTCTCCAGCCGCTTGTCGACCTCGGAGTCGACCCGGGAGACGAAGAACGACGCCACCGAGCCGATCTTCGACAGGTCGTGGCCGTTGGCCTTGGCCTGCTCCAGGCCGGCGAGGAACGCCTCCATCACGGCCGAGTAGCGGTCCAGACCGAAGATCAGCGTCACGTTGACGCTGATCCCCTCGGCGAGCGTGTCGGTGATCGCCGACAGGCCCTCCTCGGTGGCCGGGATCTTGATGTAGAGGTTGGGGCGGTCGACAAGCCACCACAGGGCCTTGGCCTCGGCCACCGTCCGGTCGCTGTCGTGCGCCACCCGGGGGTCCACCTCGATGGAGACCCGGCCGTCGACGCCGTCGCTGCCGTCGTAGGACGGACGCATCACGTCGCAGGCCCACCGCACGTCGTACGTGGTGAGCATGCGCACCGACTCCTCGACCTCGATGCCACGGGTGGCGAGGTCGCGCAGTTGCCAGTTGTACTCGTCGGCGTCGCTCAGCGCCTTTGCGAAGATCGTCGGGTTGGTGGTGACACCGGCCACGTGCTTCTCGCGGCGGAGCTGGTCCAGCCCGCCGGAGCTCAACCGCACCCGGGAAAGATCGTCGAGCCACACCGCCACGCCCGCGGCGGTGAGCTCATTCAGCTTGTCGGTCATGCCGTCCACGCTCCCTCAGTTGCCGGTCGTGAAACCGGTGATGTCGCCCACCCGGGCCAGCGAGGCGTGCGCCGCCGCCACGATCCGGTCGGGGGTGAACCCGAACTGCTCGAAGAGCACGGTGTGCGGGGCGCTCGCCCCGTAGTGCTCCAGGCTGACGCTCTCGCCCAGATCACCGACGACGCCACGCCACGACATCGCGATGCCCGCTTCCACGCTCACCCGTGCCTTTACCCCGCGTGGCAGCACCGACTCCCGGTACGCCTCATCCTGCTCGTAGAACCACTCCTGGCAGGGCATCGAGACGACCCGGGTCGGGGTGCCGTCGGCCTCCAGCCGCTCCCGGGCGGTCAGGCAGAGCTGCACCTCGGAGCCGGTGCCGACGATGATCACCTGCGGCTTGCCGTTGGACGCCTCGGCCAGCACGTACCCGCCCTTGGCCACGCCGTCCGCACCGCCGAGCACGTCGCGGTCCAGGGTCGGCAGCGGCTGACGGCTCAGCGCCAGCGCGGTGGGGCGGT
The DNA here is from genome assembly GCF_040647875.1 of Micromonospora sp. NPDC049230. Taxonomy (NCBI): domain Bacteria; kingdom Bacillati; phylum Actinomycetota; class Actinomycetes; order Micromonosporales; family Micromonosporaceae; genus Micromonospora; species Micromonospora sp. NPDC049230. The sequence goes on along the minus strand of NZ_JBEZCZ010000054.1, from coordinate 12,173 downwards.
CGGTGTGCTCCAGCGCCTGCCGCCAGGCCCAGGCCGTCTCGTTGGCGTCCGCCGGGCGGACCACGTCCAGGCCCGGAATGGCCCGCAGCGCGGTCAGGTGCTCCACCGGCTGGTGGGTCGGGCCGTCCTCGCCGAGGCCGATCGAGTCGTGCGTCCAGACGTAGGTCACCGGCAGGCCCATCAACGCGGCAAGCCGCACCGAGGGACGCATGTAGTCGCTGAACACCAGGAACGTGCCACCGTAGGGGCGGGTGCCGCCGTGCAGGGCGATGCCGTTGAGGATCGCGCCCATGGCGTGCTCACGGATGCCGAAGTGCAGCGTGCGGCCGTACTCGTGACCGGGGAAGTCCTTGGTGGCGTGCGTGGCCGGGATGAACGACGGCTCGCCCTTCATTGTGGTGTTGTTGCTCTCGGCCAGGTCGGCCGAACCACCCCACAGCTCCGGCAGCACCGGCGCGAGCGCCTCCAGCACCTTGCCGGACGCGGCCCGGGTGGCCACGCCCTTGGCGTCGGCGGGGAAGACCGGCAGCGCGTCGGTCCAGCCGTCCGGCAGGACCCGGCCCGCCAACCGCTCGTAGAGCGCGGTGCGCTCCGGGTTGGTCTTCTTCCAGGCGTCGAACGCGGTGGTCCACTGCTGCTCGGCCTCGGACCCGCGGCCCATCACCGAACGGGCGTGGGTGAGCACCTCCTCGTCGACCTGGAAGGTCTGCTCCGGGTCGAAGCCGAGGATCTGCTTGGTGGCCTTCACCTCGTCGGCGCCGAGCGCCGAGCCGTGGATCTTGCCGGTGTTCTGCTTGTTGGGGGCGGGCCAGCCGATGATGGTGCGCAGCGCGATGAAGGAGGGGCGGGCGGTCTCCGCCCGGGCGGCCACCAGCGCCGCGTACAACGCCTCGGCGTCCTCGTGGTAGTCGCCCTGGTCGGCGTCACCGCTGCGCCAGTCGACGGTCTGCACGTGCCAGCCGTACGCCTCGTAGCGGGCGGCCACGTCCTCGCTCTTGGCGATCCGGGTGTCGTCCTCGATGGAGATCTCGTTGTCGTCGTAGATCACCGTGAGGTTGCCCAGCTGCTGGTGCCCGGCGAGGGCGCTGGCCTCGTGGCTGATGCCCTCCTCGATGTCGCCGTCGGAGACGATGCACCAGATGTCGTGGTCGAAGACCGACGCGCCCGGCTCGGCCTCGGGGTCGAACAGGCCGCGCTCGCGGCGGGCCGCCATGGCCATGCCGACCGCGTTGCCCAGGCCCTGCCCGAGCGGGCCGGTGGTGGTCTCCACGCCCGGGGTGTGCCCGTGCTCGGGGTGACCCGGCGTCTGCGAGCCCCACTGCCGCAGCGACTTGAGGTCGTCCAGGCTCAACGGGTAACCGGACAGGAAGAGCTGGATGTAGAGCGTCAGGCTGGAGTGCCCGGCGGAGAGGACGAACCGGTCCCGGCCGGGCCAGTTCGGGTCGGCCGGGTTGTGCCGCATGACGCGGTTGAAGAGGAGGTACGCCGCGGGCGCGAGGCTCATCGCGGTGCCCGGGTGGCCGTTGCCGGATTTCTCTACGGCGTCCATGGCCAGCACGCGGACGGTATCGACGGCCCGGCGATCGAGGTCGGACCAGTTCAGTGCGGAGTGCTCGGGTCGTTTGGCAGCCACGATGGTTGTGCTCCTCGGCAGATGGGCGGAACCCTCACCGATGACCTTATCGAGCGTCCCTAAACCCGCGCCCGGGGATCTCCGCATGGTGTGCGCCACGTGACGTTCCGGATGCTTGGTTCACCTCGGTGGTGTGACGGCCCGCACCGTTGTCGGGTCGGCCGGGCAGCGAAAACGACAACGCGTAGTGTGTGGGTCGGTGTGCGGGCCCGAGCGGCCCGCCGATCCGATCTCCCCGTGCCGATGCCGGAAGGTGCCAATCCGTGAGCATGATCACCGAGCGCCCCGCGAGCAACCCGGCCGGGCAACACCCGGCACGGGCGGCCGAGGGTCCGGTGGCCCGGCGGGACGTGCGTGGGGTCCTCTCGGCGTACGTGGCGCTCACCAAGCCGCGGATCGTCGAGTTGCTGCTGGTCACCACCATCCCGGCGATGATGCTCGCCGACGGCGGGCTGCCGTCGCTGTGGCTGATGGCCGTGGTGCTGATCGGCGGCTCGCTCGCCGCCGGTGCGGCCAGCGTGCTCAACTGCTACATCGACCGGGACATCGACCAGTTGATGCGGCGTACCAAGCGTCGGCCGCTGCCGGCGCACACCGTCTCACCGCGTAGCGCGCTGGTCTTCGGTCTGGTGTTGGCGGCGGTGTCGATCGCCCTGATGGCGGCGTTCACCAACCTGCTCGCCGCCGGGCTGACCCTCGCCGCGATCGTCTACTACGACGTCATCTACACGCTGTGGCTCAAGCGCTCCACCCCGACCAACACCTTCTGGGGCGGCGCCTGCGGTGCCGCGCCCGTGCTGATCGGCTGGGCAGCGGTGACCGGCTCACTGGCGCCGGCCGCCTGGGGGCTCTTCGCGGTGGTCTTCTTCTGGCAGATGCCGCACTTCTACCCGCTCGCGATGAAGTACAAGGACGACTACGCCCGCGCCGGGATCCCGATGCTGCCGGTGGTGGCCTCGATCCGCCGGGTGAACGCCGAGATCCTGATCTTCGCGTGGCTGACCGTGCTCACCTCGCTCGCCGTCTGGCCGCTGGGGCTCAGCGCGATCTACGGGGTGCCGACCCTGGTGGTGGGTGCCATCTTCGTGGTCGAGGCACACCGACTCTGCCGACGCGCGACGCGGGGCGAGGCGGTCAAGCCGATGCGGCTGTTCCACTGGTCCACGACGTACCTGACGATCGTGTTCGCGGCCGTCGCGCTCGACGCGCTGATCTGACCCGTCACCCAGGCTGCGGCTCTGCCGCCGGGACTCTCGTGACTAATCATGGGCATGGATGAGTTGTCCGGGTTTAACGTCACATCAGAGTAACTTTCAGCATGAGCCGGATCGGCTCAACTGTGCGGACTGTCGCACGCTTTGCCCGCCCGTTTAGCAGTGGAAAGTCCGGATATAACCGGGCAGAAAACCTGTGATCGTTTTCAAACCTCTAGGTAATTGGCATCACAAAAGGTTCATGGTTCTCGCCCGGGAGGGTGCGGGTCTGCTTAGGCTTCGCGTTATGGCAGATGGTTCCGATACGACGATGACGGCCGAGCAGACCGCCGCCGAGCAGGCCCCCCACGGCCTGGTCGCGGGCCTCAAGGCGTTCGCCGCCGGCCACGGCGGCGCGAAGGCGGTCATCGAGTACGTCGGCAAGCGTGGCGCGCGAATCGTCCTGGTGGGTTCCGACGGCGAGTGGGGCGACCAGTTCGCCGACGACACCGTCACCGCACGGGAGGCGTGCGCCGAGGCGGGAGTCACCGTCGAGAACGCCTGGGAGCGTGAACTGATGGACCAGATGCGCCCCAGCAACGACCTCTGGCGGTCGATGGCCCGGCGCACGATGGCTCGCTGAGCAGCCAACCGAATTGACCGCACACCACCAGTCGACCCGGGGGGAACCCCGGGTCGCTCTCGTTACCTGTGCCGACCTCGTCGATCTCGACCCGGACGACCGCTGGTCCTCGCTCCGCTCACGGCCCGTGGCATCTCCGTCGAGACCGCAGTGTGGGACGACGGGCTGGAGCTGACCGAGCCGTCGCTCTTCATCGGGTACGCGGACGGACCCCCTGACCGTCTCGCCGCCGCGAAGGCCACCCACCTGGCCTGCCGGGCCTGACGCCCGCTGTCGGCTGGTCTGCCGGGCCTGGCCCCCGCTGTCGGCTGGTCTGCCGGGCCTGACGCCCGCTGCCGAGCCGGCCGACACCGGTGGCGCAGCCGAGAAACGCCCGCAGAGCCCGGTGAGCGACGTGACTTCGTTGTGATCGACTCGGCCTTCTGTAAGTCGGCCCATCGGACCGGCTCGGACACCGCGACATCAAGAAACCCGAGTCGATCAGGGCCGTGCGGGGTGCGCGGGGCGCGCGGGGCGCGCGGGGTGCGCGGGGCGTCAGACGGTGACCGGGACGGGGGCGGCGTCGGCCGGGGTGGTCTCGGTGGCCGGGGCGACGGGGTGGCGCTCGCGGGTCGACCACTGCACCGAGAGGGTGGCCAGCAGCACCAGGCAGGCGCCGAGCATGTGCGCGCCGACCAGGAGCGCCGGCACGTGGGTGAAGTACTGCACGAAGCCGATCACGCCCTGACCCAGCTCCACGGCGACCAGGACGATCGCGGCGCGGGTGGCCCGGCGCGCACCCACGGCACGGAACGCGAAGATCAGCGCCACCGAGAGGCCGATCAGCAGGAAGACCCCGTCGGCGTGCACCTGGGAGATCGACTCCGGGTCCAGTCCGTTGCGGGCCGCGCCGTGGTCGCCGGCGTGCGGGCCGCTGCCGGTGACCCAGGTGCCGATGACCAGCACCGCGACGGCGACGCCGGTGGTGACGCGGGCCAGCACGCGCAGCGGTGTGGGCACCACGGGCACGGTCGGGCCGTCCGGGTCGCCGATGCGCCGCCAGAGGGCGTACGCGGCGGCGAGCACCGCCATCGAGGCCAGGAAGTGCAGCCCGACCACCCAGGGGTTGAGGTTGGTGAGCACGGTGATGCCACCGACCACCGCCTGGGCGGGAATGCCCAGGAAGACGGCGACCGCGAGGGCCAGCAGCCCGGGTCGGCGCGGCCGGTGTGCCAGTACGGCCAGCAGGGTGGCCAGTGCGATGAGGCCCACCGCGAACGTCAGCATCCGGTTGCTGAACTCGATCACCCCGTACACACCCATCTCGGGGGTGGTGACGTACGAGTCGTCGGTGCAGCGGGGCCAGGTGGGGCAGCCGAGGCCCGAGGCGGTCAGTCGGACGGCTCCGCCGGTGACGACGATTGCCACGTTCGCGATGATGGAGGCGAGCGCGAGGCGGCGCAGCAGGATGCCGGGGACCGGACGGACGATTCGGTTCACGGCGCAAATCCTACGCACTGTAGTGATCGAGGTTCGTCCGACTCGGTCGGCTCGGTGGTTCGGATCACCGGGTCGGGGTTTGCGACCCTCCGGGTAATTACGTAACGTTGGCGTTGTGAAAAACGCGGCGGCGCTTCCCGGGCACCAGCCGACGGCTGTCCCGGCCGTCGGTGCGTCCGCGTCCGCGCCGGTCGTGACCGCGTCGGCGGCGCCCACTGGTGGCACGGCGGCCGAGAGTTCCACCCGTGACCGGGTCACCCAACTGCTGCTGGAGCGGGGTGCGACGACCGCCGCGCAGCTCGGCGTGGCCCTCGGGCTCAGCCCGGCGGCGATCCGCCGGCACCTCGACGCGATGCTCGCCGACGGCGACGTGTACGCCCGCGAGCAGGCCGTGCAGGGCAGCCGTGGTCGGGGGCGTCCGGCCAAGGTGTTCATGCTGACCGAGGCCGGCCGGGTTCGCTGTGGCACCCATCACTACGACAACATGGCCACCGCCGCGCTGCGGTGGATCGCCCGCCGCGGCGGGTCGGACGCGGTCGAGGCGTTCGCCGCCGAGCAGGTTTCCGCGCTGGAGTCACGCTGCCGGGCGGCCATGGAGGACGCCGGCGACGACCCTCTCGCCCGAGCCGAGGCACTCGCCGCGGCGCTCACCGGCGAGGGTTACGCTGCCAACGCGACAACGATCGCCTCCGGCGGTCAGCTCTGCCAGCACCATTGCCCGGTGGCGCACGTGGCCGCCGAATTCCCTCAGCTGTGCGAGGCCGAGACCGCGGTGATCTCCCGTCTGGTCGGCACCCACGTGCAGCGCCTTGCCACCATCGCGCACGGCGACGGGGTGTGCACCACGCACATTCCGACCCAGCCGGGGCGTGCTCAATCCGGTAATCCCGTCACCACTGTGAGGACAGCTAGATGACCGAGCAGATTGTTCAGCCACTGACTCAGGAAGAGCAGCTCGCCGCACTGGGTCGGTACGAGTACGGCTGGTCCGACCCGGACGCCGCCGGGGCGGTCGCCCAGCGCGGCATCAACGAGGCGGTGGTGCGGGACATCTCGGCCAAGAAGAACGAGCCGGCGTGGATGCTCGACCTGCGGCTGAAGGGTCTGCGGCTGTTCGGCCGCAAGCCGATGCCGGCCTGGGGCGCGGACCTCACCGGCATCGACTTCGACAACATCAAGTATTTCGTGCGGTCGACCGAGAAGCAGGCCACCAGCTGGGAGGACCTGCCCGAGGACATCAAGAACACCTACGACCGGCTGGGCATCCCGGAGGCGGAGAAGCAGCGACTGGTCGCCGGTGTCGCGGCGCAGTACGAGTCCGAGGTCGTCTACCACAAGATCCGTGAGGACCTTGAGGAGCAGGGCGTCCTCTTCCTGGACACCGACACCGCGCTGCGCGAGCACGAGGACGTCTTCAAGGAGTACTTCGGCACGGTGATCCCGGTCGGTGACAACAAGTTCGCCGCCCTGAACACCTCCGTGTGGTCCGGCGGCTCGTTCATCTACGTGCCGAAGGGCGTGCACGTCGAGATCCCGCTACAGGCCTACTTCCGGATCAACACCGAGAACATGGGCCAGTTCGAGCGGACGCTGATCATCGTCGACGAGGGTGCGTACGTGCACTACGTCGAGGGCTGCACCGCGCCGCTCTACTCCTCAGACTCGCTGCACAGCGCGGTCGTGGAGATCATCGTGAAGAAGAACGCGCGTTGCCGCTACACGACCATCCAGAACTGGTCGAACAACGTCTACAACCTGGTCACCAAGCGCGCCGTCTGCCACGAGGGCGCGACCATGGAGTGGGTCGACGGCAACATCGGCTCCAAGGTGACAATGAAGTACCCGGCGGTCTACATGACCGGCGAGCACGCCAAGGGTGAGGTGCTCTCGGTGGCGATGGCCGGCGAGGGCCAGCACCAGGACGCCGGCGCCAAGATGGTGCACGCCGCGCCGCACACCTCCTCGACGATCGTGTCGAAGTCGATCGCCCGTGGCGGCGGCCGTACCTCGTACCGGGGCCTGGTGCAGGTGCTGGAGGGTTCGCACCACAGCCGGAGCACTGTCAAGTGCGACGCGCTGCTCGTCGACACCATCTCCCGCTCGGACACCTACCCGTACGTCGACATCCGCGAGGACGACGTGTCGATGGGGCACGAGGCGACCGTCTCCAAGATCAGCGACGACCAGCTCTTCTACCTGATGAGCCGGGGCCTGAGCGAGGACGAGGCGATGGCGATGATCGTGCGCGGCTTCATCGAGCCGATCGCCAAGGAACTCCCGATGGAGTACGCCCTGGAGCTCAACCGCCTGATCGAGCTTCAGATGGAGGGCGCGGTCGGCTGACGCCGCCGCTCCAGCGGGGCGGGCCGGAACGTCGGCCCGCCCGCACCCGGCCCCAACCTCGTCGTCACGGAACAGACAGACCAAGGAAGACATGACTACCCAGGCTTCCGCGCCGCCTCCCAGCACCAAGTCGCAGGCGCTGCGCTCGTACGACGTCGCCGACTTCCCGGCCCTCACCGGCCTGGAGGAGGAGTGGCGTTTCACCCCGCTCAAGCGCCTGCGCGGCCTGACCGGCGACGGCGCCAACGCTGCCGCGCCGGAGTCGCCGACCGCGACCGGCGCGGTTCGGCACGAGTACGGTGACCTGCCCGAAGGTGTTGCCATCACCCGGATCGGCCGCGACGACCAGCGGGTCGGTAGCGTCCTGACCCCGGTCGACCGGGTCAGCGCGCTGGCCTACGGCGCCGCCGCCGACGCCCTGCTGCTGCGGGTCGCCGAAGACGTGGTGCTCGGCGAGCCGGTGCGTCTGCGGGTGGTCGGCGAGGGTGTCGAGCAGCCGGCGTTCGGTCACACCTTCGTCGAGGTGGGCCGGTTCGCCGAGGCGACAGTGGTCGTGGAGCACGTCGGGTCGGCCACCCTGGCCGACAACGTCGAGGTGGCCGTGACCGACGGCGCGAAGCTGACGCTTGTCACGATCGCCGACTGGGCCGACGACGCGGTCCAGGCCCAGCATCTCAAGATCAAGCTGGGCCGGGACGCCAAGGTCATCCACATCCAGGTGTCCCTGGGTGGCGACCTGGTCCGGCAGTTCACCAGCGTGGAATACACCGGTCGGGGTGGCGAGGCCGAGCTGTACGGCGTCTACTTCGCCGACTCGGGCCAGCACCTGGAGCACCGGCAGCTGGTCGACCACTCCGTGCCGGACTGCCGCAGCTACGTCGGCTACCGGGGCGCCCTGCAAGGCGAGAGCGCGCACACCGTCTGGGTCGGTGACGTGCTGATCCGGGCCGAGGCGACCGGCACCGACACGTACGAGATCAACCGGAACCTGCTGCTCACCGACGGCGCGCGGGCGGACTCCGTACCCAATCTGGAGATCGAGACCGGCGAGATCGCCGGCGCCGGCCACGCCAGCGCGACCGGCCGCTTCGACGACGAGCAGTTGTTCTACCTGATGGCCCGGGGCATCCCGGAGAGTGAGGCCCGCCGGCTGGTGGTCCGCGGTTTCTTCGCCGAGCTGATCAACAAGATCCCGGTGGAGTCGCTGCGCGAGAGCCTCGGCGACGCGATCGAGGCCCGGCTGACCAAGGCGGGCGCCTGATGATCCGCGTCTGCTCCACCGAGGACGTGCCAAAGGGCACCGCGATCAGCGCGGACGTCGACGGCACCCCGATCGCGCTGGTGCACGGCGAGGACGGCGAGTTCTACGCCGCCTACGACGAGTGCTCGCACGCCGCGGTCGCCCTCTCCGAGGGTGAGGTCGACGGCTGCACGCTGGAGTGCTGGCTGCACGGCTCGCGCTTCGACCTGCGTACCGGCGCGCCGAGCGGCCTGCCGGCCACCGAACCCGTCCCCGTCTACCCCGTCGAAGTCCGCGACGGCGACATCTACCTCAGCCTGACGCCGAGTAATGGAGTGACCCGATAATGAGCACCCTGGAGATCCGCGACCTGAAGGTGTCGGTCAAGCTGCCCGAGGGTGAGCTCAAGCCGATCCTGGCCGGCGTCGACCTGACCGTCCGCTCCGGTGAGACCCACGCGATCATGGGCCCGAACGGTTCCGGCAAGTCCACGCTTGCGTACTCGATCGCCGGTCACCCCAAGTACGAGATCACCGGCGGCTCGGTGACCCTCGACGGCGAGGACGTGCTCGCCATGACCGTCGACGAGCGGGCCCGCGCCGGCCTCTTCCTGGCCATGCAGTACCCGGTCGAGGTGCCCGGCGTCTCGGTGGCCAACTTCCTGCGGACCGCGAAGACCGCCATCGACGGCGAGGCGCCGAAGCTGCGCACCTGGGGTGGCGAGCTGCGCGGCGCGATGGAGCGCCTACAGATGGACCCGGCGTTCGCCCAGCGCAACGTCAACGAGGGCTTCTCCGGCGGTGAGAAGAAGCGGCACGAGATCGTCCAACTGGAGCTGCTCAAGCCGAAGATCGCGATCCTCGACGAGACCGACTCCGGCCTCGACGTGGACGCGCTGCGCGTGGTCAGCGAGGGTGTCAACCGGGTCCGCGACAACGGCGACACCGGCATGCTGCTGATCACCCACTACACGCGGATCCTGCGCTACATCAAGCCGGACTTCGTGCACGTGTTCGTCGCCGGCCGGATCGTCGAGCAGGGCGGCCCGGAGCTTGCCGACAAGCTTGAGGCCGAGGGCTACGAGCGGTACGCCGCCGGGGCCGGCACGGCCAAGGCCTGAGCGGGAGAGGCGCTGTCGAGATGACCAGCATCGCGATCCCCGCGGGGATGCCGCAGTACGACGACGTGCCGCGTTTCGACGTGGCCCGGGTGCGTGCCGACTTCCCGATCCTCGATCGGGAGATCAACGGGCACCCGCTTGTCTACCTCGACAGCGCCAACACCTCGCACAAGCCCCGCCAGGTGCTCGACGTGCTCGACGAGCACTACACGCGGCACAACGCCAACGTCTCGCGCTCGGTGCACACGCTGGGCACCGAGGCCACCGAGGCGTACGAGGGCGCGCGGGCCAAGATCGCCGCGTTCATCAACGCGCCGAGCGTCGACGAGGTGGTGTTCACGAAGAACTCCACCGAGGCGATCAACATCGTGGCGTACGCCTTCTCGAACGCCTCGCTGCCCGCGGACGCCGCTCCGTCCCGTGACACGGACGAGCGTTTCCGGCTCGGTCCCGGCGACGAGGTGGTGATCTCCGAGATGGAGCACCACTCCAACATCGTTCCGTGGCAGCTGCTCTGCGAGCGCACCGGCGCGACCCTGCGCTGGTTCGGAGTCACCGAGCAGGGCCGGCTGGACGAGTCGGGCCTGAACGACCTGATCACCGAACGGACGAAGATCGTCTCGCTGGTGCACATGTCCAACATCCTCGGCACCGTCAACGCCACCTCCCGCATCACCGCGCGGGTCCGCGAGGTGGGCGCGCTGCTGCTGCTGGACTGCTCACAGTCGGTGCCGCACCTGCCCATCGACGTGGTCGACCTGGACGCCGACTACATCGTCTTCACCGGGCACAAGATGCTCGGCCCGACCGGCATCGGCGTGCTCTGGGGTCGGAGCGAGCTGCTGGCGGCCATGCCGCCGGTGTTCGGCGGCGGTTCGATGATCGAGACGGTCACCATGGCCCGCTCGACGTTCGCCGCGCCGCCGGCCCGCTTCGAGGCGGGCACCCCGCCGATCGCCGAGGCGGTCGCGCTCGGCGCGGCGGTGGACTACCTCACCGGCATCGGCATGCAGGGCATCCAGTGGCACGAGAAGGAGCTGACGGCGTACGCGCTGGACGCCCTCGGCTCGGTGCCCGACCTGCGGATCTTCGGCCCGACCGTGCCGATCGGCCGGGGTGGCACCATCTCGTTCGCGCTCGGTGACGTGCACCCGCACGACGTGGGTCAGGTGCTCGACTCGCTCGGCGTGCAGGTGCGCGTGGGCCATCACTGTGCCAAGCCGGTGTGCAGCCGGTTCGGTGTCCCGGCGATGACCCGGGCCTCGTTCTACCTCTACACCACCACCGAGGAGATCGACGCTCTGGTGGCCGGTCTGGAGCAGGTGCGGAAGGTGTTCGACTGATGGTGCAGCTCGACCAGCTCTACCAGGAGATCATCCTGGACCACTACAAGCGCCCGCACGGTCGCGGCCTGCGCGACGCCGACGACCCCGGTGACCGCGTCGGGGAAGCGCACCACGTCAACCCCACCTGCGGCGACGAGGTCACCGTCCGGGTGGCCACCGGCGGCGACGTGCTGCACGACATCTCGTACGACGGCATGGGCTGCTCGATCAGCCAGGCCTCGGCGAGCGTGCTGCACGAGTTGCTGCGCGGTCGGACCGCCGGGGAAGCTTTCGAGGTGCACGAGGCGTTCGTGGAGTTGATGTCCGGACGTGGCCAGGTCACGCCGGACGAGGACGTGCTCGGTGACGGGGTTGCTTTCGCGGGTGTGGCCCGCTATCCCGCCCGGGTCAAGTGCGCGCTGCTGCCGTGGATGGCGTTCAAGGACGCCGCGGCACGCGCCGGTGTGGGCGTGAGCCCGGAGGTGAAGGCATGAGCGAGCGTCAGCGAGAGAGTCAGTGGTGCGGCGCGGTGGTGCCTCATGGCGTTACGAAGCGAAGCGGAGTGAAGGCATGAGCAGCGAGAACACGGCTACTGCGGCGACGCCGGAGGCCGATGACGCCGTCGTGGCGCAGACCGATGCGGTGACGCCGGAGGCCGGTGACGCCGCCGCCCCGGCGGGCGATGCTGCCGCCGCCCCGGCGGGCGATGCTGCCGCCGTCCCGGCGGGCGATGCTGCCGCCGTCCCGGCGGGCGATGCTGCCGCCTCGGTGAGCGGTGTCAGCAAGGCCATGCTCGCCGACATCGAGGAGGCGATGAAGGACGTCGTCGACCCGGAGCTCGGCATCAACGTGGTCGACCTGGGCCTGGTGTACGGCGTCCACGTCGACGAGGAGAACGTCGCCACCCTGGACATGACGCTCACCTCGGCGGCCTGCCCGCTGACCGACGTGATCGAGGACCAGACCCGGCAGGCGCTGACCACCGGCCCCGGCGGCGGCCTCGTCAACGACATCCGCATCAACTGGGTGTGGCTCCCGCCGTGGGGCCCGGACAAGATCACTGACGAGGGTCGGGACCAGCTCCGGTCCCTCGGGTTCAACGTCTGAGCTGACCCCGGTCGGCTCTGCCCGTCGAGCGCCGACGTGTTGTAGTCGTGGTTGCCCGGCGACGGGCGGGTGCGCGTCCGGTGCCGACCC
>NZ_JBEZCZ010000053.1:0-43037 GCF_040647875.1 Micromonospora sp. NPDC049230 | reverse complement strand
ACTCGTAATGCGTAGGTCGACGGTTCGATTCCGTCAGGCGGCTCCACGAAGGCGAAGGCCCCGTGACCAGGCGATAAGCCAAGGTCACGGGGCCTTCGTCGTACCGTCGAAGATCACCTTCAGGGCTGCTGGGTTGCACCTTTCGGTTGCAGTAGCGCCGCGAGGTTTCCGTCCATCAACGCCGACACCGCCCGGTCGAGCGCCTCCCGCTGCGTCTTCTTCGCGACGTCCACGTAGATCCGCGTCGTCGAGATCTGCGTGTGCCCGAGCATGTCCTGGACCACGCTGAGGTCAGCGCCCGCGGCGACGGCCATCGTGCCGGCAGTGTGCCGCGCCGCGTGCAACTTCTTGTCGGGCACACCCGCGCGGATCAGCAGCGCCTCCCACGCCTTGTGGTCCTGCGCGGCGTCGAGGCGCTTCCCCCACGGCGACGTGAACACCAACTCCTCGGGCGTCCACTCCAGGCCCAGCAGCCGGAACTGCTGCTGCTGCCGCTCCCGGTGCCGGCGCAGCAACTCGACGAGCACCGCAGGCAACGCCAGCGGACGTACGGACTTCTCCGTCTTCAGGTCCACCTCGACGATGCCGCCACCGACCCGCTGCGGACAGTGGCGGGCGTGACCCACGCAGCCCGGCAAGCAGGGTCGCGGGCACGGCCGACGATGGAGCCGGCAGCCAGATGCCTGCTTCCGCGATGGACAGCGGAACGGCTGGATCCGGCACGACTGTGGGTCCTTGCACCCGTGCACCCAGCTCGGTGGGCACGGCTTGCGGTGCCGCTCCGCCACGCAGGCAACCGGGTCGTCGCACCCGTGCTCCCACGACCGGCGCTGCAACTGCGTCTCCAACTCGACGAACGGCTCCTCGCCGGGCGCCGGGTCGAGGTGCACCTTCGGCCACCGAATGCCCAACGTCTCACCCTGCCGAGGCCCGGCGAGCAGGCCAAGGAGCCACCGCGCCGCCATGTCGTCGTCCAGAGCGGCTTTGATGACCGCCTCGGTCTCCGCCACCGTTAACGAGGCGACCTTCTTCCCCCGCATCGTGGGCGGGTCGACCATGTCGCAGACGTTCCGGCTCGTCTTGCCGCGGCGAACAGCCGCTTTGAACGCGACGTTCAGCATCCGGTGGGTCTTGTGGATGGTGGAGTCGGAGAGTGTCGGCATGGTGCCGGTCGCGCGGCTGCCACGCACGATCTTCGTGGACGCCATCGCGGTGTACATCGCGTCGAGGTGCTCGGGCTCCAGGCGCCGGCGGTGCCCGTCGAGCCGCCACCCGCCGATGTGCGGCACCGCGTAGTTGTAGATCAGCGACCGGTACGCGGTGTAGGTCTTGTACGCGCGTCGTGGCTTAACCACGTGCTCCAGCCAGTGGATGAGCCACTGCTCGACCGTCTCGATTTTCTGCGGCACCCCGTGACCGCGCTTCGTGCTCTCCAGCAGCTCGTCGACTTTCGCGGCTACCTCGGTGGCGGTCTTGGCCTTGCGGTGCCGACGGTCCAGCTTGCCGTTCGGCTTCGTGCCCAGGGTCACCCAACAGTGGTACAAACCGTCGCTGCCCAGGTAGATCGACGGACGGCCGTTGGGCTGACGAGGCATGGGCGCATCACTCCTTGGCGAGGTACCTCAGCGTCGCCCGGATCGAGGTCTTCTGCTCGGCCGGGGTGTTGGGGTCGTTGAGCTTGCGCAGGATCGCGCGGATGTCGGGGTCGACGATCGGCTCCGGGGCGGTGGGCTGCCGGGAGCCGTCCCAGCCCAAGATCTGGGTGGCGGTTTTCACCGGGATCCCCAGGCCCTCGCAGAAAGCGATCACCTTCTCGCGGCGTGGGTTCGGTGACTCTGCCCTGACCCAGCGGTAGATGGTGGCCCGGCCGATGCCAGTCGTGGTCTCGACATCCTCAATGTCCAGGCCGCGCTCCTTGGCATCCCCCAGGGCGCGCTTGATGAACTCGCCGAACAGGCGCACGCGGGGATCCTGGCTCTGCTTCGGCACGTCCTCACCATAAGTGCCGCTCTCGGTACCCAATTGCCGATCGCGGCTCGATTGCCGTACACGGCTCCGCCGACCAACGTCTACCGGGAGCGGAGTCATGGGGACATCGACCAGAGTCATGGCCTCAGGGTAAGGCCAGTCGGACGTCCAATCACTGTCCGAAAGTATGAGCGTTGCCATAGTTGGCAATGCTGCAACATGGCCGCTATTGTCAGTGCCATGAACGGCAATCGTGAAGCCGAACGCGGCAACGGTCCGGTGCTCGTCATCCAGACCCCGCCTCTCGTGCTGCGTCTCCCGGCCGCCGGGCAGTTCCTCGGCGGCATCACCCGCCAGACCGTCGCCCGGCTCATCGCCGAGGGCGAGCTGGAGCCGGTCTACATCGGCGAAACCCGCATGGTCTGCCGGCTCTCCTGCGAGGCGTACGTCGCGCGGCAGAAGGCAAAGGCCCGCGCGGCCCGCGAGTCCAGCGCCGAGCTGGTCCCCGCGGCCTGAAACGAACGAAGCCCCCGGCCGCCGCGAACGGCCAAGGGGCTTCCCACCCGGACACCCACCTACCAGCTAGGAGTCCCGATGCACCCGCAGACCCTACCCGACAAGCAGGCGGCCACGATCCGCGTCGTGTTCGACGCGCTCGCCGGCGTCGAGCCGCTGACCTTCCCGGCCGACACCCCGTACGAGCAGATCACCGACCGCCTCCGGCAGGCGTTCCTCGCTGCTGACGTCATCGACAAGGGGCACACGTTCGACGTGGCGTACGGCGTAGAGCTGGGCACCGTCAAGGTGCTGGCCGACGGCGAGGTGATCGAGCACGGCTCCATCACCCGCATCGAGCCGAAGCCGGACTACTGGCTGGACCTCGCCGACGACCTGCGCCAGGCTGCTGACCGGGTCGCCACCCTCGCCGGCACGCCCGGCAAGCCCAGCTACGTCACCTTCACCGTCTGCGCCGGGCTGCTGCGGTGGGATGAAGCCAGCGCGGTCCCGATGGTCAACACCATCGCCAAGGCGTTCAGCGTCGAAGCCACCACCGAGGACCACAACCAGACCGGCACCTGGGGCCACCGGGCGACGGCAACGGTCGGCACTCTCGAGGTGACGGCCTACGCGAACGTGACGAAGCCGGTCGACGTCGAGGACACCCTCCGGGCCCGCGTGGCCGAGCTGGAGGCGCGGCTCGCCGCGGGAGGTGCGACCCGCCAGGGAGTCGACCCGATCGACCGCCGGGACGTGGCCAACGACCCGTGGCGCTGCCCGGACTGCCACCACGAGGCCGAGCACCGCCACGACACCGGCTGCGCGGCCCGCAAGGACGGCGTCCGCTGCGGCTGCACGACGCACATCGGCGGTGTCCGATGACGCAGCCGCCGACCCCGCACATCCCGCCGACCGGCCCGAACACCGGCAACCGGCCCGGCCCGCAGATCACCGACGTCGTCCCCTTCGTCCCCACCCAGCACCTCGTCATTCCGGTGACCTTCAAGGAGTGCTGCGGAGCCGTCCTGGTTGGTGAGTACTGCGACTGCGCCGAGTTCATCGGCGGCCTGTTCGACAACGCGCCGATCATCCTCCCGGCCCACGCGCCCGGCCTGACCGCGCTGACCGACTCGGCCTTGCGGGACGCGGCGTGATGGCCGCCGCCGCGCTGGCCGTGGCCGCCCTGGCGGTGCTGGTCGCGCTCCTGTTCGGCCTCGCGTGCCGGGCTGCCGACCGGGAGCTCAAATCCCGGGCCGTCCGGCTGCACCGCCTGGCCGAGCGGATCCGGCACTACCGCGACGAGCTGACCGACCGGTCGGCCGAGGCCAAGCTCCTCGGCGAGGCCGTCGACAAGCTCACCGCGCAGGCATCCACCGCCCAGGCCGCGCTCACCCCTGACGCCGAAAAGCCCTGGCCTCGCTGGGGTTACCGCGCCCTCCGCGAGATCCAGACGGCCATTCCGGCCGACTTTCGAAAGGACAACCGGTGAGCATCGACTTCGACCTCACGGTGGCCCACCTGACCGCACCGGGGACCGGTGCTGAGACCACGGCCTGGCCGACCAACCTGCTCTCCGACCAGGCCGCGCCGCGCCGCTGGCGTGGCCGGCATCGGGCGCACCCGATCCGGACCGCGCTCGCGGACCGGTTCAACCCGGGCGCGGAGCACGAGGGCGCGACCCCGGAGTGGGCCGACCTGCTCCGGGCCTCCCTGCTCACCACCGCCAGCCCGGCCGAGGTGACCGCCGAGATCCCGCCGGTCCGCCGACCCGCGCTCGCCCTGGCCGCCGTGCCCTACCAGTTGGTCGACGTGCCGCACCTCGGCGTGCTGCCGATCGGCCCCCAGCAGCCCGCCTACATCGCCGACGCCATTACTGGAGCAGCCGCATGACCGCGCTGACCACCGCCCAGTACGACTTCCTCATCCAGGGCCTCGGCCGCAACCGCGTCAGCCAGAAGCAGGGACAGTCCCACGTCGAGGCGTGGGACATCCGCCGGCACCTCATCCGGGTCTTCGGCTTCGGCGGCTTCGACATCGAGACGATCCGCTGCGACCTGGTCAAGGAGATCGAGACCAAGCAGGGCGACCGGTCCCGCTGGACGATCGTCTACCGCGCCGAGGTGCGGCTCACCATCAAGGCCACCGACGGCACGGTGCTGGCCCGGTACGAGGACGGAGCGACCGGCGACGGCATCAACATGCCGAGCGTCGGCGACGCCCACGACTTCGCGATGAAGACTGCCCTCTCGCAGGCGCTGAAGCGGTGCGCGGTCAACCTGGGTGACCAGTTCGGCTTGGCGCTCTACAACGGAGGCAACCCGGAGCCGGTCGTTCACGGTTCGCTCGTTCGTCCGCCCGCCCCGGCTGGCGGAGACGCCAGTGCCGAGCTGCCGCACGACGACGCCCCGGTGCTGCCGGAGCCGGGGACGGAGTCGGCAGCCGTCGACGAGCACCAGGAACCGCAGCAGACCCGTCCGGTCTCTGCTCCACCGGCGCCGGAGCCCAAGCCGGTCCCGACCGCCACCGGGGTCCGGGACTGGACGCTGAGGTCGGACCGTACCGCGGAGGGCATCCGCCAGGCCGCCGGGCGGCTGCTCAACGAGCACCCGGCCGTCGCCGCTACGCAGGTCACCAACGAGCACGGCGACCAGGAGCAGCTGTCGGTGCTGATGGCCCGCCGCGCCAAGGAGCTGGACCCGCGCCCCCAGGCTGCCGCGCCGACCGAGCACGAGGAGCGGCGCCGCAAGCGCATGTTCGCCCTGCTCACCGAGCTGGGCTACGGCGAACCGGCGAAGTACCGCGAGGTCATCGGCAGGGTCCTCAAGCGGGACATCACGTCGTCGAAGGACATCTCCGCGGCCGAGGTGGAGGACGTCATCGCCGCCCTGGCGGCCCGGCAGGTCCAGCTCCGCAACCAGGCCAAGGCGGAGGCGGCCCGATGAGTCACAAGCCCACCGCCGAGCAGCAGGCCGTCATCGATGCGTTCGTGGCCGGGGACTCCCTGGTCACCGTCGCGGTCGCCGGAGCCGGCAAGACCACCACCCTCCGCATGTCCGCCGAGGCCCGCATCGCCCAGCACCCCACCTTCCGGGGCCTCTACGTGGCCTACAACTCGTCACTGGCCAAGGAAGCGCGGGCGGCGTTCCCGGCCGGGGTCGACTGCCGGACCGCGCACAGCGTGGCGTTCGCCTCGCACGGCAGGGACCTGGCGCACCGGCTCGACGCGCCCCGCATGACCGGCAAGAAGGCCGCCGAACTGATGTACGCCGGCGGCCGGTACGCCGAGACCCGGATCCTCAACGCGCCGGT
This sequence comes from Micromonospora sp. NPDC049230, assembly GCF_040647875.1. Lineage (NCBI taxonomy): Bacteria > Bacillati > Actinomycetota > Actinomycetes > Micromonosporales > Micromonosporaceae > Micromonospora > Micromonospora sp. NPDC049230. The sequence goes on along the minus strand of NZ_JBEZCZ010000053.1, from coordinate 37,262 downwards.
CGAGGTCGCCACCGACGTGCTCCTCACCCCCGCCCAGATCGCCCGCCTGGCCCTGACCACAGTGGAGCGGTACTGCCAGTCCGACGCCGACGAAATCAGCGCGGAACATGTCCCGCTGGTCAACGGCGTCACCGACCGGTACGCCCGCGAAGCCCTGGCCGGCATCGTGCTGCCGATCGCCGGCATGGCCTGGAAAGACCTGACCCACCCCCGAGGGAAGCTCCGCTTCCAGCCCGACATCTACCTGAAGATGTGGGCGCTGTCCCGGCCCCGCATCGCCGCCGACGCGATCCTGTTCGACGAGGCGCAGGACGCCAACCCGGTGCTGTCCCGGGTGCTGCGGGACCAGGCCCACACGCAGCTCGTCGCGGTCGGCGACCCGTACCAGCAGCTGTACGCCTGGCGGGGCGCGGTCGATGCCCTCGCCACCTGGCCGGCCGCCCACCGGCTCACCCTCGCCCAGTCGTTCCGTTTCGGGCCGATGGTCGCCGAGCGCGCCAACGAGTGGCTGCGACTGCTCGGCGCTGCGCAGCGCGTCATCGGCTTCAACCGCATCAACTCGACCGTCACCCCGCTGAACGCGGCCGACGCCATCCTGTGCCGGTCCAACGCCGGCGCCATGGCCCGGGTGATGGAGCACGTCGACGCCGGCCGGAAAGTCCACCTGGTCGGCGGGGCCAGTGACATCAAGCGGTTCGCCCAGGCCGCACTGCGGCTGATGGACGGCCAGCGAGCCGACCACCCGGAACTGATCGCGTTCGAGTCGTGGGAGGCCGTCCGGCAGTACGCCGCGCAGGACGACGGGGCGACCCTCGCCACGATCGTGAAGCTCGTCGACGAGCACGGTCCGGACAAGATCGTGCGGGTCGCGGATTCGCTCGCGTCTGAGGCTGCGGCCGAGGTGACCGTGTCGACCGCGCACAAGTCCAAGGGCCGACAGTGGGGCACGGTAAAGATCGGCTCGGACTTCCGTGAGCCGTTCCCCCGGGAGTGGCCGCCGGGGTCCGGTCGGCGGGCGGTCGTTTTGGACGCTTCCGAGCTGATGCTGCTCTACGTCGGGGTTACCCGCGCGGTTGATGTGCTCGACGACTTCTCCGCCCGGTGGGCCGGTGACTTGGCCGGCTACGGGGTGCCGATCTTGGTGCGGGGTGCGCCGTCGCAGCCGGAGCGCCTGGTGGCCAAGCACCACCCGGCGCACGCGATCCTGCCGGACGCCCCGGACCCGCTCGCCGACATGGTCGAGGCGCCGACGGTCCCCACCCCGGCGCCCGAGCCCGCCCGCCCTGCGCAGCGGCCGACCTTCCTCAGTGACCCGACGGTCGTCGCCACCTGGCCCGCCCCGCTTCCCGCCGGAGCCCGCCGTGGCTGACGTCATCCAGTTCCCCGGGGCCGGCCGCGCGCCGGCCCCGGGGCCCCGCCCCGCCCCCGCCGACCTCGACGCCATGGGGGAGCGGTACATCGCATACTGCGAGGCCCGCGACACCCCCGGCCGCGAGCGCGAAGCGGCCCTGCTCGCCCGCGCGGTCGCCGACGACAGCCCGAAGTGGCTGGCCGAGGTGGCACGCGTCGAGCAACTGCGCCAGGAACTGGCCGACGAGCTGAACCGGCTCACCGGAGGTGTCTCGTGAGCGCCCGATCCCTGCCCAACCTGGCCCGGCAACGGGTCGCCGTGCCGGTCGTCATCGGCCGCTGCAAGATCTACGGCGACCCGCTCCGGGTCGGCGACGCCACGGTGTGGCTGACCGACCCGATGGGCCTGTCGCACCTGGAGTGCAAGGCCCGAGCCGACGCCGCGGCGGTCGCCGATGTGGCGGGTGCGTGATGGCCCGCACCCGCCCGAAGCCCCGCCGCACCAAGCAGACGCCCAAGTCCCGTCTTGCCCCGTGCGTCTACCGGCGCGACGTCACGATGCCCGACCCGGCCGATCCGGACCACCCGCTGTGCGTGTGTGGGCTCGCACGTCGGCACCCCCGGCACGACCTGCCCGACACCACCGCCGCTCAGGCCGAGCACCGGCGCCGGATCGGAGACGACCGGTGATCATCGCCATCTGCTCCGCGGCGCGTCACGGCACCTGGTACGCCCTGCGCAACTACGGGTGTCAGTGCCCCGAGGCGGTCGAGGACGACCGGCGTCGCAGCCGTGAGAAGAACCGGTGCAGGCCGTACATCCGGGGCCGGAACAGCAACAAGGCCGGCGGCCGGTCCGGGTTGGACCCGATCGCCGTGGAGCGTGCCGTCGCCGGGGATCGCACCTTGCGCTTGACGACTGTCGAGCGTCGCGCCGCTATCGACCGCCTTGACTCGTTCGGCTACACCGCCGCCGAGGTGGCGGTCCGTCTCGGCATCACTTGCCGCACCGTCCAGCGGCAGCGAGCCCGCCGCCGCTCCAGCGCCGCCAGCCGCACAAAGGAGACCGGAATCGCATGAACACCGATCCGCGCACCATCGCCACCGACCTGATCCGTTCCGCCGCCGGAGACATCGACCTGATGGGCATCGGCGAGCACCTCGAAGAGCACGCCGTCGACGACCCGGACGGCACGGTCGCTCAGGAGCTCAACGACCTGATCCGCAAGGCGACCGTCACCGTCGAATGGCCGGCGGCCGAGGCCGGCGAACCGGTCACCGAGCCCGACCTGGCCGCGTGGTGCCGCAAGCGCGCCGCGAACCACCGCGCGTACGAGGAGCACGAGCTGCCCCTCTACGAGGACCGCGACATCGCGCTCATTGAGTGGGCCGTCCGCTGCCTCGGCAACCCGCGTACCGCCACCGCCGTGCCGGTGCTGCGCATCATCGCCCGCCAGCACGGCCTGGTCCTCACCGACCCCGACGCCTGACCGGTCCGGCCGGGCCTCACACCGGGGCCCGGCCGGCCACCCCGCACAGACCGCACGACAGAACAGGCGGACCGGATGTACCAACTCGTCGCCGAGGTCCTCGACCACGCCCCGAACACCCTCACCGCCGCCGAGGTCCTCATCCTCGTCGCGATCGGCGAGAGCACCCGGGCACGCGGCGAGCAGCGGGAAATACCCGTCGAAGACCTGGCCCGACGCGCCCGCCTCGACCGCCGCGGCCTCCGAGACGCCGTGACCCGCCTCGGCAAGAACGGCATCAAGGTCCGCGTCGCGATCGGCCTCGACCGCAACGGCCGACCCCTCTACGCCGTTCCCGGCAAGTCCCCGCGATGGGTCCTCCCCGCCTTCCCCCCGCCGCCCGGCTGCACCTGCCAGACCTGCCGAGAAGGAGGAGCAGAAGCGCCCCCTAAAGGAGGAGACCCAGCTCCCCCTGCCGGAAACGAGCAGGTCAAGAAGGAGGAGACCCAGCTCCCCCTAGACGAGAAGGGGGAGCCACAGCTCCGGCAGGCGGAGCCAGAACTCCGGCAGGCGGAGCCACAGCACCGTCAGCCTGACGCCACAGCGCCCCCATCTCCGTACGTAGCCGAACCCGTCATCTCTCAGCGGACGCCGACCGTCACCTACCTGCTCGACCACACCGACGCCGATGACGAAGAAGCACGACTCCTCATGAACACCATCAGGACCCGATACCAGCCACGACGAGGCGTCGCCGCCTACATCCGCGGCATGGCCGTCGGAGACCTTGCCGAACTCCTGGACGAACTCCGCGCCGCACGCCGGCCGCCCGCCGCCGACCTTCCCGTCAAGTGCGACCAGTGCGGCCCGAACCGGCTGATCGAGCTACCCGGCGGCCGAATCGGACGCTGCCCCAGCTGCCACCCGCTCACCGTCGTCAGAAGCGCCTGAGGAGCCAGCCGTGCCTGACCTCCCCGCCCCGCAGCACTCCGCCCTCCTCAACCGCCTGGTCGGCATTCAACCTGAGCCGCCCCCGGTCCCCGCTGAGCACGTCGTCGACCGCGTCGAGCACGAGCGGCGCCGCCTCGACCGGCGCCGGGTCGCCGCCGAGCGCTCTCGTCGACGCCGCACTCAGGCCGCTTGATGACGACCCCGTACCGGCACCGCACCGCAGGGGAGCGCCGCGCCCAGGCGTCCGCACAGACCGCCATCGCCCGCGCACTCGCCCACACCACCCCGCCGCCCGCCCTGGACGCTGACGAAGAGCTGGGCCGGCAGTACCCGTACGTCACACCCGCCCGCGCACGCCAGATCCGCCACGAAGTCGAGGAGTCCCGCCGCCATGGCTGAGACCCGCGCCATCCGCACTGCCCGAACCGCCCGCAAAACCCACTACTGCGGCATCCGCTCCACCGGCTGCACCCGGCTCATCCGACCCGGCGACCGGTACGTCATCACCGCCACTCCGCCGGAGCCCGCCCTCCAGGGCGAGCTGGCCATCCTCAGCGGCACCGGATGGCGGCAAATTCGCAGCTGCGCCGGTTGCGTCCAGGCGCTGCATGGCCAGACCCCAGACGAGCGGGCCACCCCGCGCCGCCCCCGTCGTCGCCGGACCCAGCCCGCCCGCCACGTCGACCCGCTCGACACCGTGCCGTGCCGGCGGCACGTCGACGAGCCCTGCTTCGACCGGCCCATCACCACCGTGCACCTGCCCGCCGCCAACATCGCCTGACGGAAGGACCCCGCCATGACCGACCAGCCCGCTGACGCCCAGCCCATCGACGGCACCAACCTCACCGAGCAGAGCATCCGGGCGCTGGAGGCCGAGCGCGATGGGGCCAGCCGCGAACTGGCGCAGGCCTGGGACGCCCTAGCCCGCGCTGGCGTAGTCGACCCCGACCCCAACGTTGAAGTCGCCGAGGCCATCGGCCGACTCACCGCCGAACGGGACAACGCCCGCACCATCGCCCAGCAGGCCGGCACCGAGATCTACCGCCTCAGGGTCGAGCTGGACGAGGCCAACGCCCAGTGCCGCCGCCTCAACCGCGAGCTGGACGACACCCGTGCCGAGATCACCGACGCCTGGGCCGCCATCAACACCACCGGACGCGCCAACGCCGGCAGCATCGCCGAACACATCACCCGGCTCGCCGACGACCTCGAGACCGCCAGGCAGACCATCGCCGCACAGGCCGCCCAACTCCGCGCCAACGGCACCCTGCTGGTCCGGCTGCGGAACCTCGACGAGCAGCGCGACCGGGTGTGGGCCGAGCACGACACCGCAGGCGCGGCGGCACTCGTCGAGCCGGACGGCGACAACCCGGATGACGCCCTGGAGCATGCCGAGAGCGCCCTCATCGACGGCGACGACAGCGTGTGGTGGCCGCGCGACGGTGGACTCTGGACAACCCGCTACCTCGAACCGATGACCCGCGACGCCATCGAAGAGACGTTCGGCGGTACCCGAGCCGTCCTGGTCATCGACATTGAGCAGGACGAAGCGGAGGCCCCCCTCGGTTCCCCGTCGCCTCGCGCGCAGGACGCCGCACTGCTCGCCCTGGTGCCGGCCGAGGCCCGCCGGCAGGCCGAGGTGGGGAACCGCGAGCCGCACGAGTCGAAGCAGACCGTCTCCAGCGTCATCGCCGTGCCGAGCCGGTTCGCCCGCGCCACCAGCGCCCCTCACGCCCAGAACGAGAGCCGGGACTGGGTCCGCCTCCGCACCGGCTCCGGCCGCCAGTACGAGGGCCACCGCAGTCCGTTCTGCCGGGGCGACGGGGTTGCTGGTCACCAGCACGACATCCGCTGCGTCGAGCGGGAGAGCTGACCGATGGTCCGCGTCCTCACCGCCGCAGCAGCCCTCTACATCGGAGCCATCGCCGCCATCCTCGGCACCACCGCAGCCACCAACCTCCAATGGACCCCCGGCGACGCCACCATGCTCGCCCTCGCCGCCGGCCTCCTCCCGCAATACCTCATCGTCGCCCACCTCCTCGGCAGCCAGAAGGACCGTCCGTGACCTCACCGCACCACCTGCACGCCACCGCCGCCACATGGTCCCTCGGTGCCGCCCTCACCACCCTGCACGCCACCGCCGCCATCGAAGCCCGTGCCATCCGCGCCCAGGTCGCCACCGCCGCCGAACCCCTCCGCTCCCCAAGCTGGGGCCGCCGGTACGCCCTCGGCGGCCACGGCGACCCCACCGGCGACGCCATCAACGCCACCCGCTCCGCCCGCGCCCGACCCAACCGGTACGAGCTGCTGCACGCCGACGTCCAGGAGCAGCTGCTCACCGTCGCCCACCACCTGCCCCACCCCGAGCACATCAACCCACTCGGCCGGATCCGCGCCTCGATCCCCGGCATGCAGCCCGGCACCGCGGCCGGCACCACCCGGCTCCTCGACCGCCTCGACGAGCGGGTACGCCGAATCCTGCGGCTTCGCCCCGCCCTGGAGCGTCTGCCGGACGTCACCTGTCCGGCGTGCCGTCGCCGGCTCGTCTACGTCCAGACCGCCGCACCGCTCGACGAGCAGACCGTCATCTGTGGGCGCGGCTGCCGCTGCACCGGGGTCGGCCTCGATGGGCAGGGGTGCGCGTGCGGGACGGCATACCGGGTCGAGGGCGTGGCGCACATCTGGCTCCGGAGCGACGTACTCGGTGCGGTCGCGGGGGCCGCACCAACCACCACCCGAGAGGATCAGCCGTGAAGATCCACGTCCGAGTTACCGAGTACGACGTGTGCGCGCTCCCCGAGGACCACATGGACGCGGGCATGTTCACCATCAAGGTCGCGTACCGAGGCCCTGGGTCGTGGGCCGTGTTGCGCGGTCGCCTCTGCCTCGGCGCTGACGGCACGTGGGAGCTTGAGCCCATCCCGTCGGACCGCACAGACGAGTGGAAGGCGACGCACCGCTTCGACCAGATGACGGCTGTCCGTCTGGCGTACGAGGCGGCCCCGAAGCTGCGGATCAACGGCTGGACACCCGAGGCGATCCTCGCCCACGACAGCGCCACCCGGGCCCAGCCGTGACGCGCAGCCTCCGTCACCGTCTCGCACGGCGCAGGCAGTCACCGTACGTGTCCCGGAAGGCCGCGAACCTCGCGTTCCGCGCCTTCAAGGTCAACCGTTCACAGGTAACCACAAGGTATGTGGCCCAATAATCGCCGTTATGGTGTGCCACCCACGGAATCAGCCTAGGAAGATGCGCGTGAGGGAGAATCGAGCCGTGACCTACCGACCGTCGCCCTACCAGCGGCACGTCCGTATCCTGCGCGCCGAACTGGCCGCCCTCGCCGAGCTGGCCGGCAAGAGCGGCGCCGACCCGGCCACGACGCTCGCCCAGATCCGCGACCGTGCCGCCGAAGCTGCCACATCGGAGTGGATGCGGCAGCGTCGGCGAGAGGATCGCGAACGCGAGGCGCGGATGGTGTGGGACCCGGACGGGAAGGTGTGGCGGGACCCTTGCCCCAGCGATCCGGAACGCCAGTGATTCGCTGCCCCCGCTGCCGCGCCCGCCTCAACGGCGAGGGCTACTGCCCCGGCACACTGCCGCTCCTGGACCCCCGACACGACGGGCGCGAGTACGGCACCGCACACCAGCTGATCCACCAAATCGGCGGTGACCTCACCACGGGCACGATCAACAACTGGCGACGCCGCGACGGCCTCGAATGCCACCGGGTCGGCCGGACGGTCTACTCGCCCCTCGACCAGGCGGCCGAGATCGAGGCGGACAAGCGGCTCGGCGGGCGTGGTCGGCCACGTCAGCTTGACGCCACCCTGGACGCCGCCGCATGATTTGATCACTCACCGCCACAGGCGGAGTGTGCCCACAGCCCGGTAGAGCGCTCAGCGCCTCCGGGCTGCTGCCGTTCCTGGAGCCGCACCCGCGCGATGACGTGGGGCCGCTTGACCGAGGACCGGCATGGGCGGGGGGTCGCGGGTGGGCCGCTGTGGTGGCCGGCCTGCCCGCACACCCACCAACGTCCCACCATTCAACCCCCCCCTGACCGGACAAGGCGCCGGGAAGAGGTGACCCATGCCCCGCTCCCGCCCCGTCACCCAGGACGATTACGACCAGGTCCGCGCGCTCCACGGCCAGAACCTCAGCCGCAACGAGATCGCCCGCCGCCTCCGCCGCTCTGGGAAGACCATCAGCTACATCGCCGACGAGCTGGGGCTGGCCTTCGACCGGAGCCGCACGAAGGCGGCTACCGCGGCGAAGGTCGTCGACGCCCGGGAGCGGCGGGCCACCCTCGCCGTCGCCCTCCTCGAGGACGCCGCACGCCTCCGTACGCAGCTCTGGGAGCGGGCCAGCTACGTCGACCATGGCGGCAAGGAGTACGACCGCGTCGACTGGACGCTCGATGAGCCGACGTTCGCCGACAAGCTGAAGCTGATGCAGGCGACCGGCATCGCGATCGACAAGGCGGTCCGCCTCGACGAGTACGACGCCGACCCGGGCATCGACGCCGCGAAGAGCATGCTCGGCGCCCTGGCCGCCGGCCTCGGCGCAGCCTACGACCAGCTCAACCAGCAGACCGAGACCCCCGATGCCGGCTGACCTCGACACCCTGGGCCGCACGCTCGCCCCGATCCACCTCCGCAGCCTGGTCGAGTCCACCGCCCGTCTGAACATCTGGCAGGGCTCGGTTCGGTCCGGGAAGACCGTCGCGTCGCTGCTGCGGCTGCTGATCGCCATCGCCAACGCGCCCACCTCCGGGCGGGTGCTGCTCTTCGGGAAGACCCGCGAGAGCGTCAACCGCAACGTGTTCGCGGTCCTCACCGATCCGGCCCTGTTCGGCCCCCTGGCCCGCCTGGTCAAGTACAACCCGGGCGCGCCCACCGGCTCGATCCTCGGTCGCGAAGTCGACGTCCTGGGCGCCAACGACGCCAAGGCCGAGCCCAAGGTCCGCGGTATGACGCTGTGCCTGGCGTACGGCGACGAGCTGACCACCATCCCCGAGGCGTTCTTCACCCAGATCCTCGCCCGCCTGTCCGTGCCCGGTGCGCAGCTGTTCGGCACCACCAACCCGGACTCGCCGGCGCACTGGCTGCGGAAGAAGTACCTGCTCCGGGAAGGCGAGCTGAATCTCCGCACCTGGCACTCCACCCTGCGGGACAACCCGCACCTGGACCCGCAGTACGTCGCCGACCTGGCCCGCGAGTATGTGGGCCTCTGGTACAAGCGGTTCATCGAGGGTCGTTGGGTTCAGGCTGAGGGCGCGGTCTTCGATATGTGGGACGAGGACCGTCACGTCGTCGCCGAGCTGCCCCGCATCCAGCGCTGGGTGAGCTTGGGCATCGACTACGGCACCCGCAACGCCACCGCCGCGCTCATCCTCGGGGTGGGCGACGACGGGCGCCTGTACCTCACCCACGAGTGGCGGCACGACCCCGCAGTTGCCCGCCGGCAGCTCACCGACGCCGCGCTCTCCCGCGAGCTGCGCGCCTGGCTCGCCGACGTCCAGGTCCCCGGCGCCACCGGCCTCCAGGGGGTCCGCCCGGAGTGGACCGTCGTCGACCCCGCCGCGGCCTCGCTGCGGTTGCAGCTGCACGAGGACGGCATGACCCCGGCCCTGGCCGACAACGCCGTCCTGGACGGCATCCGCCTCGTCTCGTCGCTGCTCGGCAACGACCAGCTCCGCGTCCACCAGTCCTGCAAGGGGCTCATCGACGAGATCCCCGGCTACTCCTGGGACGACAAGGCCGCCGAGCGCGGCGAAGACGCCCCGATCAAGGCCGACGACCACTCGATCGACGCCGCACGGTACGCGATCAAGACCCCTGAGGTGCTGTGGCGGCCGATGCTGCGCAGCGCCCACACCCTCGCCGCCTGACCCGAGAGGACCACCATGGACTCCGCTGCGATCGCGCGTGTCTGCCACGAGGCCAACCGTGCTGTCCAGATCATCACCGATGACCCCGCCGTCTCGCCGCCCTGGGACGACGCCCCGGCCTGGCAGCGCGACTCCGCCATCAACGGCGTCGAGAGCGCGCGGGCCGGCGCGCGCCCGGCACGCTTGCACGAGCTGTGGTGCGAGGAGAAGATCGCCGACGGTTGGACGTACGGGGAGGTCAAGGACGCCGAGGCCAAGACGCACCCGTGCCTGGTCAAGTACCACGAACTGCCCGAAGAGCAGAAGACCAAGGACCGGCTGTTCCTGGCCATCGTCCGAGCACTTTCCAACGTCTGATGCGGCCGACCCCGATCCCGGACAACGAGGTGTGGCCCGGATCCTTTCGGGCCGTCCTCTCCGGTCCTTCCGGGGACCTCACCGACACCGACGTCGCCCCCGTCGAGGTCCTGATGGATCGCGGCGAGAGCACCGGCGTGGCCCGCGCGTGCGTGCGCTTCGAGCTGGAGCCCGGCGACCTGGAGAAGCTCGCCGCTGGCGGAACCATCTGGCTCGGTGTCTACGGCCCGCTGCCCGTCTTCACCGTCGACGTCAAAGCACCCGGCGAATAGCCCGAGGAGGTTCGGTGCCGATCCCCACTGATGGCGCCTGGCCGCCGCCCCACGTCCAGCCCGCTTACGACGCCTACCGCGACTGGGACGCCTGGTACGCCGGGGACTCCGACCGACTACGCGAGGTGTACGCCAACCGGACCACCGCCAACCCCCGGGTCCGCCCCGGCCAGCGCGCAGGCGGCCTCTACGGGCTCGTGTCCCGCTGGCTCTGGGGTGCCCCGACCCCTGCCGGCCAGCGCGACGGCCGACTCCACGTGCCGCTGCCCGCAGACCTCGCCGCGACCTCCGCCAACCTCCTGTTCAGCGAGCCGCCCACGCTGGACCACGAAGACGAGGCGGTGATGGCCCGCCTGGAGCAGCTCGTCGAGGACGGCTTCGCCACCATGCTTCTCCATGCCGCCGAGGCCGGATCCGCCCTCGGCGACGTGTACCTCCGGCCCGTCATCGACCTGGAGGTCAGCCCGGACCGCGCGTTCCTGGCCGCCGTGCACGCCGACGGAGCGATCCCCCTCATCCGCTGGGGCAAGCTGATCGAGGTCACGTTCTGGTCGACGCTGCACGTCAACGGGGACCAGCACCTCCGGCTGCTGGAGCACCACGAGGTGGTCAACGGGGCCGGCAGGATCGTGTACGCCCTGCACGAGGGCACCCGCGACAAGCTCGGGCGGGCGGTGCCGCTCACCGACCACACCACGTCGGCGTACCTCGCCGACCTGGTCGACGCCAACAGCGCACAGGCGACCGGGCTGAGGCGCCTCGATGTGGTCCGGATCCCGAACGCCGGCCCGCAGCGCACCTGGCGTACCGAGCCTGGCCTGAAGTACCTCGGCCGGTCCGACTTCTGCGGCAACGAGCAGTGGTTCGACGCGTTGGACGACACCTGGACGGGTTGGATGCGGGACCTGCGGCTGGCCCGCTCCCGGATCATGGTGCCCGATTACATGCTCCAGTCCCTCGGTCCGGGCCGAGGTGCGACCTGGGACGCCGACCAGGAGGTCTTTACCGCCCTGAACGCGCTGCCCGACCAGGCCGGAGCGGGCATCACCTTGTCGCAGTTCGCAATCCGGCACGTCGAGCACAAGGCCACCGCTGACGCGATCGTTGAGACCGCCCTACGGCACGCCGGCCTCTCCAGCCAGACCCTCGGCGAGGAAGGCGACGTCGCAGTCACCGCCACCGAGGTCCAGGCCCGCGAACGGCAGTCCTTCACGACCCGCGGGAACCGGATCCAGACGTGGCGGCCGGCCATCGCCGACGCCATCGAGCTGCTCCTGGAACTGGAGTATGCCCGCCGCGCCGACCTGAAGGGCGACCACCCGGAGCCGGCAAAGCCGAACGTCGAGTTCGGGGACAGCGTCAGCGAGGCCCCGGAGACCACCGCCCGCACACTGCAACTCCTCTCGGCCGCCGGCGCCGTCTCGGTGGAGACGATGGTCCGCATGGTGCATCCCGACTGGGACGACCCCCAGGTCACGGCGGAGGTCAAGCGGATCAAGGGCGACGCCCCGCCGGTCGTCGACGTCGGCAGTTCCCTCGGTGCGCTCGCCGGCAACGAACCACCGCCGGCCGACGACGGGCCACCCGCCCAGGAGTAGCCCATGGCCCTCACCGGCGAGCAGATCGAGGCCATCACCCGCAGCACCGTCGACCTGTACCGCACCGCCGAACAGGCCATCGTCCGGGAGGTCACCCGGCAGCTCCTCGCCGGCATCGACGCCCAGGACTGGGCCGTCAATCGCCTCGGGGCACTGGCCACCCTGCGCCGCACCGTCGAGCGCGTCCTCCAGCTCGTGGAGGACACGGGGGCGGAACAGATCCGCGAAGCCCTGGCCCGGGCGTACCGGTCCGGTCAGGCAGCGGCCACCACCGGACTGCCCGCGCAGCTTCTCCCGCGCGATCCGGACACAGTCCGCGCTGCCGCGGTGGCCGCCGACGTGGTCACCCGGGCCGGAGTCATCGAGAACCTCGCCGCCGCGCTGATCGCGGACGTGGGCGCCCGTCATAGCAACGTGCTCCGGCACGTCCTCGACGTCTACCGCACGGTCATCCAGCAGGCGACCGCGGTCAGTGTGGCCGGCGGCCAAACCCGACGGCAGGCCAGCCAGCACGCCTACCGCGCGTTCATCGACCAGGGCGTCAGCTCATTCACCGACGCCCGGGGCCGGGTGTGGCGGCTCTCCAGCTACGTCGAGATGGCCGTCCGGACCGTTACCCAGCGGGCCGCCGTCCAGGGGCAGACCGATCGTCTCCAGACGCTGGGGATCGACCTGGTCATCGTTTCCAACTCCCCGCGCGAGTGCGAGCGTTGCCGGCCGTGGGAGGGCAAGGTGCTTTCCATCTCCGGCGCCCGGACCGGCCGGACGGAGATGCGCAGCCGGGTCGGATCGGGCACGGTGACGGTCGACATTGCCGGAACGGTTGAGCAGGCCCGCGCGGATGGGCTCCAGCATCCAAACTGCACGCACGCCCTCCGCGCGTACCTGCCCGGGGCGACCAAGATCCCGACCGGGGACCTATCCAACCCGAAGGGCTACGAGGCCCAGGTCAAGCAGCGGGCCATCGAGCGGCACATCCGCCGGTGGAAGGAACGCGAGCTGGGGGCGCTCGACGACGTCGGCAAGGCGACCGCCGCGGCGAGGGTCCGGCAGTGGCAGGGCGCGATGCGCGAGCACCTCGCCGCGAACCCCGAGCTGAAGCGCCTGCCGTACCGGGAGCAGATCGGCGCGGGCAGCGTCTCCCGCTAGAAGCTCTTCGCGATGGTGACCATGTCTGCCCGCGCCTCGTCGCTGGTCAGTGCCTGCTCCTGGGCCGTCCAAGACAGCACGTACCGGCCAGCCTGCCGGGTGTCACCCGCCTTGCTCAGCTCCTTCGCCCAGCGGGCGGCGGTGGTCTCATCGTCGAACGCGACGACGGTCACGGCGTCGGTGGTGACACGGGAGTCGCAGCCCTTCGCGCTGTCGCCCTTCTTCGCCCGGCAGCCGTCCGATGTGTCGCGCGGGTTGGGTAGAGGCCACTTCGTCGCGATCTCGTCGGCGAGCTGCTGAGCGTTTGCCGTCGTCGGCTTCCCTGCTGGCGTCGGATCTTCGCCGCCGGCCGCGAACGCGCCGATCGCCGCCCCCACCAACGCGAGCGCTATCAGAGCGAACGCGACCAACCCAACTGTCCGTGCCTTCATCGGGACCTCCTGTAGGTGACCGGGGCACGGTACCGACCACCGGCAAGGACCCGTGGTCACCAACCCGACACGACCGCCTCAAGGAGGCACCTCCGTGGACCGCAGAACCCTGCCGACCGCCGACCTCGGCTTCGTCAACCCGCACACCGGCCACCGCACCGTCCCGGGAAAGATCCTGGGCTACCGGCGCGACGGCCGACCGATCCGCGTGATCGCGGGCGGCTCCGGCGAAGGCGACACCGGCACCGGCACCGGTGGGGACACCGACGGCGACCCGGCCGGCGACACCGGACAGGACGACGACGGCACCAAGACCCCGAAGATCGTCGGGGAGTTCGACAAGGAGCGCCATGAGCGCGCCCTGGCCGCCGCCCGCGAGGGCGAGAAGAAGGCCAAGGCCGAGAAGAAGGCGGCCGACGAGCGTGTTGCCGCCGTGCTCAAGGCCGCCGGCCTCACCTCGGACGGCAAGACCGACCCCGCCGAGCAGCTCAAGGCAGCCGCCGAAGAGCGGGACAAGGCCACCCAGAAGCTCCGCGACAAGAGCCTCCGACTCGCGGTGCGGGAGAACGCCGACAAGGCCGGCGTCGACGCCACCGCCGTCATCGACTCGTCGAGCTTCCGGGACGCCACGGCCGAGCTGGACCCGGACGCGGCCGACTACGACGACCAGGTCGTGGCCGCCATGAAGAAGGCCCTCAAGGCCAACCCGCGGCTCGCCGCCACCGCCGCCCAAGGGGCCGGCAAGCAAGGCGCCGACCACAACGGCGGGGGCAGCCAGAAGAGCAAGCCGAAGAACCTCACTGAAGCCATCGCCGCCCGTCTCGGCGGCTAGACCCGAAGAGGCACGCCATGCCCGTTTCCCTCGCTCAGGCGAAACTCAACGCCACGGACGACATCGACGTCCAGGTCATCGACGAGTTCCAGAAGTCCAGCTACCTGCTCGACAAGCTGACCTTCGACGACGTGGTCAACCAGGCCGGTAGCGGCGCGACCCTGACCTACGGATACACCCGGCTCAACTCGCAGCCGACCGCTGGCTACCGCGCGATCAACGCCGAGTACACGCCGGCCGAGGTGACCAAGGTTCGCGCAACCGTGGACCTGAAGCCGCTCGGTGGGTCATTCCAGATCGACCGCGTCCTCAACGGCATCGCCGCCGCGGCCGAGACCGCGCTCCAGATGTCGCAGAAGATCAAGGCCTCGAACGCGTTCTTCTGCGACCAGGTGATCAACGCGGACAGTGCGGTGGAGGCCAACGGCTTCGACGGCCTTAACAAAATGCTGGTCGGCACGACGACCGAGTACCTGCCGCTGAACAATGGCGTCGCCACCGGCTACATCGACATGACCACGATCGACACCAAGCAGAAGGCGTTGCAGTTCATGCTGCACGTCAACGCCTGGCTCGGGAAGCTCAACGGCAAGCCCGACGCCCTGCTCATGAATTCCCTGACCAAGGCGTACTTCCTGTTCGTCGCAGCCTGGGCCGACATGATCGACAAGTCGACCAACGACCTCGGGCAGACGATCGAGCAGTACCGCGGCATCGAGCTCGTCGACCTCGGCGAGAAGGCAGGCAGCAACAACCCCGTCATCGGCACCGCCACCCGCGACGCCGACGCGGGCGGGGCGGGCGGCAACATCACCAACCTGTCCGACATCTACGCCGTGCGGTTCGGCCTCGACGGCTTCCACGGCGTCTCCATGGCCGGTCGCCCGTTGGTGCAGCAGTGGATGCCGGACTTCAGCACGAGCGGCGCCGTCAAGACCGGCGAGGTGGAGATGGGTCCGGTCGCGGTGGTCCTCAAGGCCAGCAAGGCCGCGGGCGTCCTGCGCAACCTGAAGGTTGGTGCCTGATGGCGATCATCAAGGCCCCGAACCGGGACTACCAGGGCGGCATCGCCGACGTCATCTTCCGGGACGGCGTCGCGGAGACCGACAACCCGGCAGTCATCGCGTACTGCCGGTCAGCCGGCTACGAGATCGACGGCGAGACGGCCAGCCCGGCCGCCCTGCCCCAGGTGGAGGTGGACAGCTCTCACACGCACGAGCAGCTGGCCGCGCCGCTGCGAGACGCGGCGGTCAATCCGAAGCCCGATGACTTCCTGCCGCCGGTCAACGCCGGCCAAGCCGATCCGCACGGCCCCGAGGTTGTCGCCCCCGGCATCCACGCCGTGTCCGGCCCGGGGCCGATCGTGCCCGGCCCGGTCGGCCGCCTGGAGAAGACCGAGGACGGCGGCCAGGTCGTCATCACCGACACCGCAGAGCAGCAGCGTCGGGAGACCACCGCAGCCGAGCAGGTGTTCATCGAGCAGCGTCCGGTGCCCGATGTGACGGCTGAACTGGCCAACGACACGGCGTTGCCGGACAGCGCCGAGCCGCCGGCCGGCAACGCGTCCCAGGAGGCGTGGGCGGACTGGGTCATCGGCAACGTCGAGGGCGTCGACGAGGCCACGGTGCGGGCAGCGAAGCGCGACGAGCTGCGCGAGCAGTACGGCCCGAAGGCCGAGTGACACCGACCCCCGACCGGCCCACACCGGTCGGGGGTCACCACCTGCGAGGAGGGCCCGTGGCGTACGCGACCGTGACCGAGCTGAACGACCACCTCGGCCGCACGCCGGCCAACGCCGAGCAGCTGCTCACCCGCGCTTCCCGGGACGTCGACCGGGCGCTCCTCACGACCGTGTACGACGCGACTGACCCGGTGGTAGTCGCCGCGCTGCGGGAGGCGACGCTGGAGCAGGTCGCGGCGAACCTCGACGCGGGGAACGTCACGGGCTTCGGTGCTGTCCGCCGCGGCGGCTTCAGCATCGGCCGTGTCTCAGTTGAGTCCGCGCCGGTCACACCTCCCGAGGGCGGACCGGTTCGGATCGGCACCCTGTGGGAGCAGGCGTGGATGGTTCTTCAGGCCGCCGGGCTGACCGGCCACGGACCGCAGAGCAGGTGACCGATGACCTGGGAAGAGTTCATCGCGGCGTACATCCCGGAGCCGAAGACCGTCCAGGTGGCCGCCCTGACCGGCTCCGGCGCGTACGGCGATGTGCACGCCAACCCCGTCGACGTGGCCCCGTGCGTCGTCGACGACACAGCCCGCCGCGTCACCGTGCAGACCCAGGACGCCGAGGGCTCCGAGGCGGTCAGCTCCACCACGGTGCTGGTCCCGCCGGCCACGGTCGCCCCACCGGGGTCGCTGGTCACCCTGCCCTGGGCCGGGCGCACGGCGAAGGTGCTCGCCGCTTCGTACCTGGCTGACCACGGCCTGAGCCTGCCCGAGCACATCGAGCTGAACCTGGAGTAGCGGTGGAGCTGGAGTGGAACGGCCCGCAGATCCTGGCCCGGCTACGCGGTGCCGGCATGGACGGCATCGAGCTGGCCGCCGAGCACCTGCTCCAGGTGTCCAGTGACCTTGCCCCGCACGAGGAGGGCGACCTGGAGCGCTCCGGCGAGGTGTCCAAGGATCCGGGCGCCGGCGCGGTCGCGGTCAGCTATGACCGGCCGTACGCCGTCCGTCAGCACGAAGAAATGACCTGGCGGCACGACGACGGGAAGCAGGCCAAATACCTGGAGCAGCCCATGCTGACCGAGCGGGACACGATGCTCGCCCTGGCGGCGGGCCCGCTGCGCGACGAGTTGGACGGCTGACGTGGCCACTGGGGACGGCTGGACCTCCCGCCTGATCACTGGCCTCGCCGAGCACCTCCACGCCGCCGGCGTCGGCACCTGGCGGCCCACCGGCAGCTACCAGGCCGACGACACCGCGATCGTCATCCGAGACATCCCCACCACGCCGGATCGGCTGATCACCCTCGCCGCGTACGTCGTCGGGGGCGGGCATGGCAACGCCAGCACCACCCAGGGCGTTCAGATCCGGCTGCGAGCCGGGAAGGACCCGCGCGAGGTCGACGACCTGGCCGACGCCATCTTCGACCTGCTCGACTCCGCCGGCCCGCTCACCCTCGGCGGAGTCGGGGTCAGTCAGATCTACCGCCAGTCCTACTCGTCCCTCGGCAAGGACGGCAACGGCCGGTGGGAACGCAGCGAGAACTACTACCTGGATGCGGAGCGCCCCACGGTGCACCGCCCGTCTTGATCGCAAGGAGAGCACCGTGGCATCGACCGCACTCGCCCGCCGCTACCGCATGCGGGTCAACACCGGCACCACCGGCAGCCCCGTCTGGGTGGTCGTTACCGGGCTGACCGACTTCAAGCCGAGCATCTCGCCGACGTTGCAGGATGACTCCGACTACGAGACCGACGGGTGGAACTCCAGCGAGAAGACCGCGCAGGGCTGGCAGATCGAAGCCACCATTCTCCTCAAGGAGGAGGGCGGCCTGTTCAACGCAGGCGTCGAGAAGATGCGCCTCGCCTCCGACAAGTTCGGCGACAGCTCCCGGGTCGAGGTGCAGTGGTACGACAAGGACGGCAAGCCCGAGGCGTACCAAGGCACCGGGCTGGTCACCTGGGAGCGGGCCAACACGGGCGTGCCGGACCTCGACGCGGCGAAGGTGACCATCACCGGGCGCGGTGCCCGCACCGAGATCGCCAACCCGATCACGTTGGACCCGGCGGCCGACCCGGTCGTCACCTCCATCAGCCCGTCGACCAGTCTGGCCACCGCCGGCGGCACCCTGGTCACCATCTCCGGCCAGTACTTCACCGGCGCCACCCTTGTCACGTTCGGCGGCACCAACGCCACCACCTTCCGGGTCATCTCCCCGAACACCATCTCCGCGGTTGTACCGGCGAAGGCCGCTGGCACGTACGAGGTGGTCGTCACCACCCCGAACGGCACCAACGCGACCGCGGGCGCGCAGAACGACGTGGTCTACAGCTGATGGCCCTTCAGCTCGGCCAGATCGACAGCGTCTTCGACCCGGCGCTCATCCTGCCCATCGGCGGGCGCGAGTACCGGATCGAGGACGTGCCCGCCCTCCTCGGCCTCTACTGCCAGCGCGTCTGGACGTCCGGCATGGCCGTCGCCCAAGCGGTCAGGGTTGGCCAGGAAGGCGACACCGCCGCCGCCCAACGGGCACTGGACGGCATCAACCGCATGCCACTGCCACCAGGGGTCACCGAGGGCACCCCGCTGCACGTGGCAGTCCTCGGCGACACCTACCAGCAGATGCTCGACGACGAGGTGTCCGGCCGGTGGATCCAGCACGCCGGCATGACCACCATCGCCTGGCTCGCCGCCGGTGACGAGGTGGCGGAGATGTATTGGGCGTCGGCCGGCCGCCCGGAAGCGCCAGCCCCGAACCGAGCGCAGCGCCGGGGCGGGGCATCGAGCAGTACGGGCGCGGCGACCGCGACCCCGTCACAGGGCTTTTCGAGTGGTACGAACTTCCGCCGGAGAGGCAACCGGGGTCGGGGCTCTCGATCGGGTGGGACGACCTCCTGATCCGGTGGGACCTCGTCGAGGCCGACCTGCAAGACCGGGGCGTCGACGTCGGCGACCAGGTGCTGATGGCGTCCCGGCCGTGGCGGTGGCTGCGGGTGCGCATCGTCGGCCTGCTCCGGGCGGACACCCGCGTCGCCCGCGCGCTCGCGCCGGACCAACCGACCAGGAGGTGACCGCGTGGCGTTGAAACTGGGCGAACTGTCGACGGTCATCAAGCTCGACGATCGGCCGATGGAGCAGGGCCTCGACCAGGCCGAGGGCAAGTTCCGCCGGTTCGGGTCCAGGCTGGAACCCCTCGCCATGGGCATCGGTGCCGCCGCTGCCCTGGCCCTGGCGGCCGGGCTGGCCGGGGCAATGGACCTCGACGCCGCGCAGACCCGCCTCGAAGCGCAGCTCGGGAACACCGAGTACGCCCAGGAGATGGGTGCCATCGCTGGCCGGGTGTACGCCCGCGGCTTCGGTGAGAGCGCGCAGGAAATCGGCGACACCCTCCGGGCAGTCCTCAACTCGGGGCTCGTCTCGGAAGACGACAGCGACGAGCTGATCGAGGCGTTGACGGTCAAGGTCGCTGCCCTCGCGAAGACCTTTTCTGTGGACGTCACCGCTGCCGCCCGCGCGGCTGGGCAGATGATCCGCAACGGCCTCGCCAAGGACGGCGCCGAGGCCATGGACATCCTGACCAGGGCCTTCCAGGAGACCGGCGACCAGGCGGGTGACCTCCTCGACACCTACTCCGAGTACTCCGTCCAGTTCGCCAAGCTCGGGTTGGACGGCAAGGAGGCCACTGGCCTGCTCATCCAGGGGTTGAAGGCCGGCGCGAGGGACGTGGACACGGTCGCGGACAGCATCAAGGAATTCTCGATCCGGGCGATCGACGGCAGCACGACCAGCGCGGACGGCTTCAAGCTGCTCGGCCTCAACGCCAAGACGATGACCGCGCAGATCGCCTCTGGTGGCGCGGGCGCGCAGAAGGGCCTCGACGTGGTCCTGGACCGGCTGCGCGCCCTGAAAGATCCCGTGGAGAGGGATGCCGCCGCCGTCGCGTTGTTCGGCACCAAGGCGGAGGACATGGGCGCCGCGTTGCTGGCGTTGGACACCGACACCGCTGCCGACCGGCTCGGCAACGTCACTGGTGCCGCCGACCGGATGGGCAACGCCCTGGAGCAGTCGGCCAGCCAGAAGCTGGAGGCCTTCAAGCGCAGCGCCCAGGCCGCCCTCGTCGAGCAGGTTGCGAAGGCCATCCCGTACCTGGAGGGCCTGGCCCGCTGGCTGGGCGCGAACCGGGCGATCGTCGAGCCGCTGGCGATCACCTTGGGCACCCTCGCCGGGGTGATCATGCTGATCGTCGCGGCGACGAAGGTGTGGACCGCTGTCCAGACCGCCCTGAACGTGGTCATGATGCTCAACCCCTTGGGGTTGTTCGTCCTCGCGATCCTGGCGATCGTCGCCGGCATCGCCCTGCTCTGGACCCACTCGGCCGCGTTCCGTGACTTCTGGATCATGGTCTGGGACGCCATCGTGTCCGGGGTGACTGCGGCGGTCGACGGGATCCTCTCCTACTGGCGGCTCATGATCGAGCTGGTCGTGGGTGGGGCGCTGCGCTGGTGGTCCACCATGTCCAGCGTCTACTCCGCCATCGGCAGCGGGGCCGCCGCCGCGTTCAACTGGGTGATCAGCAAGGGCGCCGCGTTTGTCGACTGGGTCGGCGGCTTGAAGGGCCGACTCGCCGTGAGGCTCGCAGGCATGTGGGACGGCATGAAATTCGCCTTCCGTCAGGCCGTCAACTGGATCATCGGCCGGTGGAACGGCCTCAGCTTCCGAATCCCCGGTGTGTCGATCGCCGGGCAGACCTGGGGCGGAATGACCCTCTCCACCCCCGATCTGCCGTACCTGGCCGGTGGCGGCACCGCCCGACGGGCCGGCATGGCGTACATCGCCGAGCGGGGCAAAGAGGCCGTCTACCTCCCGCAGGGCGCGTCCGTGAAGCCCCTCGGCCCCGGCGACACCAACGGGACCGGCGGCCGAGAGATGACGCTGCGGCTGATCTACCAAACCCCCGACGGGCGGGTCATCCGCGAGCAGCTCATCGACTTCGCAAGCTCGATCGGCATCGCCCCGGCAGCGCTGTTGCCCGCCAGCTAAGGAGGCCACGTGCCCGAGCCGCAGATCTCGTTGAAGGTGGCGCTCCTGGAGCCACTGAACGCGAACCCGTTCTTCGAGACGACCGCCACCCCCTGGTCCCCGTACGGCGCCACGTTCACCCGATCCACCACCCAGGCGTACCAGGGGGCGGCCTCGGGGCTACTTACTCCTGATGGGGTGACGTCGGGGCCGGCGGTCGGCAGCGAACTGGTTCCGACCACGCCTAACCTCACTCACCGGGTACAGGCGTGGGTGCGCGCGAACGTCGCGGGGCGACTGCAAATCGGCCTCAATTGGTACGACCCGGCAACCGTGCACCTGGGTGAGTCGGTGGCCTCGGTGGACCTGACCGCAGGCGTCTGGACCCAGATCGAGCACACGGCCGACTCGCCGAGCAGTGCCGGGTACGGGCAGATGAAGATCGTGCTGCCCGGCCTGGTCCCCGTGTGGCACCTCGTGTACATCGACGTTGCCATGCTCCTAGCCTCGTGGACCGACCTGGCCGGCCGGCTGCACTACGGAGACGGCGGCGGCCCGCTCACCATCGACATCGGCCGGCAGACCGAGTCGCAGGACATCGAGCCGACCCGCATCGCCGCAGTGCTGAAGAACGGGGACGGTTGGCTGACCCCCCGCAATCCCGCCTCCCCGTACTACGGCACGTGGGAGCAGGGCCGGCAGGTTCGGATCACCGAGACGGTCGGTGGCGAGGAGATCGACCTCGCGACGGGCCTCCTGGAGATCCCTGACGTGCAGGTCAACTCACCAAATGTCGACCAGCCGTGCTCGATCAGCGCGGTGGATCGCCTCGGTCGTCTCGCCGGAGCGCCCAGCTTCGACGGCACCCTCGCCGAGCACATCCGAACATACGGCGGTCCACTCGTCGAATGGTTCCCTTTATCTGAGCCCGCCACGGCCGGCGAGTACTTGTCCACCACATCCGGTACGGTCACCCGCCGCGTCGTCCATGGATTCGGCGGAGCCGTGCCCATCGCAGCGGAGCCAGAAGAGCTGATCACGGCGGCGTCCATGGCCGGCCCGCCAGGGGATGACCAGTCGTACGCCAGGTGGAACCCGGTCGGCGACACCGCCGGCCTCTCGTCGTTCGCTGAGGCGACCCTGCTCGCGGCATTCGAGCAGCCGGTGACTGTGGCCGCCGGTGACGTTATCGCCCTGTCCGCATGGGTCAACCTGAGCGCCTACGAGATGGCGGCCGGGTCGGAGGAGCCTGGTGGCTGGATTGTGAGCCTCTACAGCGCCCAAACGTCGGCCACGTTGCGCATCATCCGGCGGACGCTCAGCGTGCCCGGCCCTGACCTTTTCATGCAGGGCGGCCAGGTTTACGTCCCGGGCGATACGACGCGGACGATGGACACCGGGCAAGTCTGGCCTCGGGACCAGTGGCGTCTGGTGACGACCCGCCTGCACACCGGCACGGGCGTGCACGAGCTGTGGGTTGGCCACGACGCCACCGCGTCGCAGGCCACCGGGGTGACCCCCGGCGTTCAGACCTTTGACCACCTCGATATTGGACTTGGCTGGTCCGGGGCGATCGGCAACATACAGATTCGCGTCGGGCCGGCCGCGACCACGATGAGTCGGACAATGCACCTGGAGCAGTACGCACACGGATGCCGGGGCTTGCACCGGCAGACCGTCGCGGAGCGCATCGCGACCCTGGCCGCCTTCGCCGGGCTGGCACCTACCGACCTGGATCTACCAGCTGAGGCGTCCACGCCCATGCAGGTCGCGGAACTGGGCGGCAAAACGCCGGCGCAGGCCATGCAGGAAGCGGCGACTACCGGTCAGGACATCCTGATGACGACCCCGCAGGGGCGGATCACACTGGTCCCAAGGGTCCGCCGCTACAACCAGCCGGTCACCCTGGCCATCCCCTTCGGCTGGCTGATGCGGGGTGGGATCCGATACCGGCCGGATCGGCCCGTCACGGACACGGTGGCGACCCGCACTGGCGGTGGCACCGCCCGCCGCGTCAGCGGGCCCCAACGCGCCCGGTATGGGGTGCTGGCCCGCACCGTCGCCCTCGATACAGACGTCGACGCGGACCCCGCCAACTGGGCGGCCTGGACGCTCGCGGCGTTCGGCCAGCCGCGGACCCGCTGCCCGCTGCTGCGGATCAACCTGCTCAACCGCACCATCGCTGCCCGGAAGGCGCTGTTGCGGCTGCGCGTCGGTGACCGGATCCAGCTCACCGGCATGCCAGTGGGGAGCCCGGATGATGTGCCGCACTTGATCGTGCAGGGCATCCGGCACGTCATCGGCCCTCACCGGCGGCGGCTCCTCGAGTTCAACACGAGCCCACTGCTCGGGCCGGTCCCCGGTGCGCCGCCGGCGTGCCCGGTCGTCGGTGACTTTGTCGGCAACGCGGCCCTGATCGCCTACTGAGGAGGCTCTGTGCCTGCCGTACCCGAAACCAAGGCCGGGTGGACCAACCAGCTGGACGCCCTGAACTCCACCAACCTCAACGCCTACGTGCGGGATCCGATCCGGTTCCTGATGAACCCGCCCCGCGCCCGGCTGCGTCAGACCGTGCCCCAGGCCCTCCCGAATGCCACGGCAGTGGCGATTACCTTCGACGCGGAGGTGTTCGATACCGACGTTGATGGCATTGGTGGGCACTCCACGTCGGTCAATATCAGCCGGTACACGGTCCGGTATCCCGGCATCTACCAGGTGTCCGGTGGCTGTTCCTTTTCGGCGGCCGCCGGCTTTCGGCTGGTCGACTGGTCGCTCAACAGCGCCATCTATGTCGGCACGGACTCGTTGTTGCCCGCGGTGAGCGGGACCAGCACCCGGGTGCCCGCCCGAACCGAACTGATCCCAGCCACGACTGGCGACTACATCGAGATGCGTATCTACCACACTGGAGGATCTGGGGTGACCACCAGCGTCGGGAACGATGAGCAGCCGACGATGAACGTGCTGTGGGTGGCGATGCTGCCATGACCCGCGCCCCGAGCAACCTTCTCCAGGTCCGCAGTCTGCTCCTCACTCACCTGAACGTCGACGAGCGGACCTACCGTGCCGCCGACCTGGAGCCGGCGGAGGTCGGCATCGTCGGCGACCCGGCCCACCGGGGTGGTTACCACTGCGGATCGGATCGGGTGGTCGGAGGCGACTACTCGGTGGTGGAGTCACCCCGGGACCAGGGCGGCCTGACGCTCGACGCGGCCGCGTTGGACGTCGGCGGCTTCGAGGTCCGCTCCGGCGGCCGGACGCACACCCTGGCCAGCTTCAGCCTCTGGTGCGTCGGCCAGTGCGCCGCGAACGCGCCGGACACCCGGGACATCCGCGAGATCATCTACAGCCCCGACGGCTCGACAGTGAAGCGGTGGGACCGCCTCGGCAAACGCAGCAGTGGCGACAGCTCGCACCGCTGGCATACCCACTTCAGCTTCTTCCGCGACTCGATCAAGGCGGGCCGTGACCAGCGGCCCCTGTTCCGCCGCTACCTCAGCTCCATCGGACTCCTGGAGGACGACGACATGACCCCTGATCAGGCAACGCAACTGGCCCGAGTGGACAAAGCCATGGCGGCGTTTGCCCGGCAACTCGGTGACCTGCACTGGGTGTTCGTTCACGGCCCGTCCGGGTCCGGCGCGTACGTCGGCAAATGGATGACCGAAATGGCCGCCGTCGCGGGTGTTGACGAGGGCGAGTTGCAGCAGATCGTTGACGCCGCCCGTCAGGGTGCATCCGAGGCTGCGACCGCGGCGTTGGCGGCGCTCACCCCGGCGGCCATCGCGGACGAGGTGGTCGAGGCGCTCCCCGCCGATCAGGCCAAGCAGGTCGTCGACGAGTTGACCCGCCGACTGGCCGCCTGACGTCGTGTGGACCTCGCGACCCTCATCCCAGCCGGTGGTCTCGGCGCGGCCACCGTCGGCGGCACGCTCCTCGCAGTCGTCGTGTACCTGCTCAACGCGAACCGGCAGGACCGCAAGGAGTACCAGGACGCCGTCGACCGGGCCGAGGTGCGTGCCGATGCGGCGGAGGCGCGCAGGTCCGCCGCCGAGGCCCGCATGGACGGACTCCAGCAGGCCGTTGACGCCGAACGTGCCGCACGGCGGGCAGCGGAGGATCGGGCCGCCGCGGCGGAGCGGGAGTTGCCGCACCATCGACCGGACGGTGGCGGGCCGTGACGGATGAGACTGTGCAGCTGCGCCGCCGCATGGACCGCCGCGGCCGCCGGCGGGCAATCGTGGCCGTGGCGGCCACGGCGCTGATCGTGTCGGCGGTCACCTGGTGGGCAGCGTCGCTCGGCCGGCAGGCCACTGCCGAGCAGCAGCGCGCCGACACGGCGGTGTCGGGGGCCGAGCAGCTGTGCCAGCAGGTGCGGCAGCTCGGCGGCACGTGTGTCGTTGATCCGGCCGAGCTGCGTGGTGACCCCGGGCCGGCCGGACCAGCTGGCCCGCCGGGCCCGCCCGGTGTGCCTGGCCTCGATGGGTCGGACGGCTCCGACGGCGCCCCGGGTGCGACCGGACCGAGTGGCGCCAAGGGCGAGGACGGGTCGGCCGGATCGACGGGGCCCGCCGGCGGGCCGGGCCCGGCGGGTGCTGCTGGGGCGACGGGTCCGCAGGGCCCGGTTGGTCCTCAGGGTCCGGCCGGTCCGCGCGGCGAGCAGGGGCCGCAAGGTGAGCAAGGCCCGCAGGGCGAGGCGGGGCCGGCCGGTGCGCAGTGCCCGGAGGGGACGGCGGCGGAGACGGTCACCGTGGTCACCACCAGCGGGGCGCGGCAGATCGCCGCGTGCGTCGCCGAATAGGAGGAGGGAACCGTGCAGCAACCAACCCTTGGCCGGATCGTCCACTACCGAGGCAAGCAGGGGCGGCTGGCACCACGTGCCGCGATTGTCACCGGCACCATCGACAGCCTCGACCCGAGCGGCATCGAGGCCGGCGACGTGCCAGCACTCGACAGCCCTGAGCACGTGCACCTGTGGGTGTTCACCCCCGGCACGTCTGGTGGCTTCGCCGAGTTCAACGTGCCGCCCGGTGACGGTTCCGACCACACGGACTCCACTGTCGGCACCATTCCGCCTGGCACCTGGTGCTGGCCGCCGAGAGTCTGAGGAGGCTCGTCATGTTGCACGACTACCTGATCTCGTTCATCCGCACGGCCGTTCCGGTAGCGATCGGCTCGGTGCTGGCTTGGCTCGCGTCGCGGGCCGGGATCGTCCTCGACGGGGACTCGTCGACCCAGCTGGTCGCCGCTGTGGTGGCGCTCGTGGTCCTGGCCTACTACGCGTTGGTGCGTGGACTGGAGGTGCGGTGGCCGTTCCTCGGGGTGCTGTTGGGGAAGCCGGCTGCGCCGGTGTACGGGCTGCCGCCGGCCGAGAGCCAGTCGACCGCGGAGTACGACGTGGACGGGAAGCTCACGCAGGTCCGTTCGGTGACGACCTGGCCGCCGCGGCCAACGGGCCGCCGGTAGGATCGTCGGCGCGGTGCTCCCCGGTGACGTCCCGGGCAGCGCCGACCAAAGCACGAAACGCCCCACCTGGCTTCGGCCGGGTGGGGCGTTGTCGTGTTCAGGGAACGGGAGAGGTAAGCGCTTTCCTGCTGCTCGGGGGCCGGCCGCCCGGCCCCCGGTCGGGGAGTCAGCCCCGCAGCACCACCCGGCGGCCGAACCGGTTGACGACCACCCGCCGGGGGAGGCGAAGGCCTCGGGCGGCGGTCACCTCAGACTGGATGGCCACCGGCGCCGGGAGGTACCGGCCGTAGAGGTCGATCTGGCAGGGCGAGTAGGAGAGCATCCGCTCCAGGCCGTAGTGCAGGCGGACGATCTTGATCTGGAGCTCTTCGTGCTGGGCCTTGGTGCGGATCATTTTCTTTCTCCCTCTCTCGTTCCCCTGTGCCTAAAGTATAGCAGCGCGAATGGACGATCGTCTAGTCCAGGAATGGGGAATATCAAGCAATTCCGGGGGCCGGTTGCCCGACCCCCGGAGGGGGTCAGCCCCAGCCGATCCAGTGCTTGGGCTGGTTGCCGACCCGGATCGCTGCGATCCGCTCCTCTGGCCTGAGTACCTTCTGGTTGCTCTCCGGCCAGCACACGAAGTTTCGGTCTGCCTGGAGGAGGTGGATCACTCCGGCGGTGATCTCGTCGGTCGTGAGATCGACCATGTTGCGGAGGTCCACGAGGCTCATCAGGTAGTCGGGGGTGGTGCCGGCGAGGGCTCCGTAGGCTCGGCGGATTTCCTTGGCGGCTCGCTCGGTGGTCATCTTTCGCATTTTCTTTCTCCCTCTCCCGTTTCCCTTGTGCCTATAGCGTAACACAGGGACTGGACGATCGTCCAGTCAGGAAAGGGAATTGGCGAACATTTTTTAAGTCACCTCAGGAATGCGCTTTCCTATGGACGTTCGTCCAGTCTGGGTGTACGCTGCCTGCATGACTGGCCCCGTGCGCGACCCCGAGATCCCCGACCTGCTCTCCCTCCAGCAGGCCACAACCGAGCTGCGCTACGCCAGCAAGCAGTCCCTGCTCAACCGCTACAACCGGGGAGAGATCGCCGGCATCCGGGTCGGCACCTCGATCGCGTTCCGCGCCGCGCTCATCGCCGAGATCAAGGCAGCCGAGCAGCCCGACGACTGACCTCCGCGGCCCCGCCCTCCGGTTGGAGGCGGGGCCGCTTTGTGCTGGGGGGTCAAAGCGCGAGCCAGACCACCGCGCCCGCGATGGCGAGCGTCACGACCACCATGGTGATCCAGCCGGCGGCCTGCCCGGCGAGCCAGGCCGCCTCAGCGATCCAGGCCGCCGCCCAGGACCACGCCCACGCGGCCCGCTCCCACCGGCGGGCGGCTTCCCAGGTGACCAACGCACCGACGATCACCCCGGCGCTGAACGCGATGACGAGGCTCCTCATGATTCACTCTCCGTGTTTGGCAGGCGGGGGCGTGTGGACTGTCCGCACGTTCCTCGCCCGGTCCAGGTAGATGGGCGTACGGACGCCGTCCGGACGGGTGTGTGTCCGGACGGTCCGTACGCCCTGGTGGTCGCTGTTTGTCACGCTGGCTCGGCCACCCTGATCTTGTAGACGCCGCGGTCGGTCTTCCGCAGGATCGCGTCGGGCCCCGAGCAGAGCCGCCGCAGTTCCTTGCCCACCCAGCTCGCGGTGAGGCCGGTCGCTTCGATCACGTCGCCCAACTCGGCCGGGCTCACCGCGGTGGTCCCGGACTCGGGGAGCCGCAGCAGGTAGTCCCGCATCCACGCCCGTGCCTCGGCCGTGCCCATCGGCGGTTTACGTAGCTGTCCGAACGCCAGCCGCGGCATGTCGGCGGGGACCTCGATCGGCTGGGCCGGGTCGACGTCGTCGGGCGGCTCGGCCAGGTTGAGCGCCTGGTTGAGTTCCCGCTCATCGTCCTGGTCGTCCCTCGGCTTCACGGGCTGTCCTTCCTGACGCTGAACGGGGGCAGGTCGTGCTGCGGGCGCCGACACGGCGACAGGACGGAACGGAGCGATGGCGGCTGCCCGGTCCTCTTCGCTGCGGGCAATGAAGGCCCGGGCCGGCATCGACCACCGCTCCGGATCGACACCCGGGAACTCGGCGTAGAGGTAGCCCGGGCGGCTGTTCTTCCACTCCCACGGCGCGGCGCCCGCGTCGAGGGTGCGCTCCGAGAGCGCCGCCTCCGCGTCGGTGTCACGCTCGACACCGAGGCAAATCTTCGCGGAGATGTTCGCCCGGGCGGAGGTGGGGAACCGATCGTGCGTCGCCCGCTGCAACTCGACCAGCAGGAAGATGCCCACCGACCGAGCCGACTCGGTGACGTCGACGAAGGAGCTGCTGTCGGCGACGAGCCGGGCAGCCTCGAAGTTCACCAGCACGAGGTACGGCAGCCCGCAGCCCTTGACCCACTGCTTCAGTCCGCGCTGCCCGAGGTGGCGGGCCCGCTCGGCGATGAGCCGCGGCAGATCCTCGATGTAGTCCTCGGCCGACTCAGGAGTCAGGTACGTCTCGTGCGCGCCGAGTCGCAGCCACTCGGGCAGCTGGTCGCCCTTGCGCGTGTCGGTGACGACCAGGCGGACATCGTTGCGGGTGAGGACATCGGCGCAGAGGTTCAGCACCAACTCGGTCTTGCCCGCGCCGGACATGCCGACCACGGACAGGTGAGCCGAGTTGCGGCCGGCCTTGTGGTCACCGGGCAGCCACAGATCCAGCGGCTCACCGTCCTCGATCACACCGAGCCGGATCGGTGCGTCAGCGATCGACGCACCGGGCGCGGACGGCCCAGGCCAGTAGCGGGTCTCGCGGAGCTGGTCGACGGGCACCACGGACATCTTGGCCCGACGGGCAGAGTCGGGGTTGGGGATGACCCGTACTGCGGTGGCCGGCACGTCGAGCGCTGAGGCGAGCGCACCCCGGTCGGCGGCCAGGTCGCTCGCGGTGGTGCCCGATTCGAGGACGACCGTCGCGGTGGCTCGGGCGCCGTCGATTGTGGTGCGGCCGAGGCGGGCGCCGCGCAGGCTCTTCACCGCGTCGGCCAGGCCACCGGCCGACGCTTCGTCGCCATCGCCGCCGGCCTTGTGCATGATGCGCCGGACCCCAACCACCACGGAGCCGACCACGGTCCCGATGAACCAGACGCCGAACATGCCCCTGCTCCACGGCCCTTCGATGACGGCCATGGTCGTCCAGGCGCTGCCCGCGAGTGCCAGCCCGGTGGACATGCTCTGCATGAGCGGCCCGCGCGGTCGGGCCGCCCACCAGGTGAAACCGGTAACCGTGGCGTCGGCGGCGGCGAGCGCGACGCCGGTCCATGGCGAGTTGCCGTACCAGTGGTGGGCACCCCAGGTGATCGGCAGGGCGGCCACCGCGCTGACCGGGGTGACCAGGTACGGCCATAGCGGCAGCTTCACCGTGTGCACGGTGGCCACGCCGTCGTAGCCGGCGTTCTTCGGCATCCGGGTAGTGGTCTTCACCATGTGCTCCTGTTCAGGCCTTGAACTTGAAGTCCTGGCGGCGCGGCCGGTGCCCGGCCGTCTCCAGCTCAGGCAGGTAGACAGCCTGGAAGCGGCTGCCGGCGGTGACGATGTAGCGAGACGCGATGACGAGTGCCTCGGACGCCTGCTGGATGGGGCGGGCGACCTGTCGGGCGCGGGCCCGGCCCGACATGCCGCCCATCGGCCCCCGACTGACCGCGCGCAGGCGGGCGTCCAGCTCGGAGGCGCAGATGCCCAGTTCGAGGGCCCCGGCGTGGAGGATGCGGCGGCTGTTCTCGCACCACTCCAGCAGGGCCACGTTGTCGGTGAGCGCGTCGGCTCCGGCGAAGAACGAACGCGTCTGCTGCCTGGTCTGCTGATTCACGATGCTCCTCGGGGTCAGTTGCTGGTAGGGCGGGTAGCGAGGGTGCAGGCCGCGAGGGTCGCGACCAGGGCGAACACGGCCGGCAGGGCCTTGCCGTCGAGGGTGAGACGGCCGGCGAGCGCGGCGACGAAGACGGACGCCAGTGCCAATGCGAGTGCGGCCCGGGTGGCGCGGTGGAGCGAGCCGGGGCGGCTGACCTTCGGCTCGTCGAGGTCCAGGTCGATGTCCTGGTCCAGGTGGGCGGTTGTCATGATGGTTGTTCTCCTTCGGGAGTGAGTGCGGGTGCCCGGTCCGGCTGTAGGAGGTGGGGCCGGGCACCCGCGGCTTGGGTTACTGTCCGTGCGGCTTGCGCAGCTCGGCGGCCTGGGCGTACAGCGCCGTGCGTTCCGTCCGGTCGTCGGTCCGGTTGGCCTGGGCCGTGATGGCCTTGGCGTCGTCCAGGTCCGCCTGCCGGGTGACTACGCTCGTGGCGACGTTCTGGTTCTTGCTCTCGGGCATGGGTCAGCTCTCCTTCGCGGTCGGGGTGTTGTCGCGCTTCCAGCCGTTGGCGTAGGACCGGCTGACGCCGGCCGCCGTGGCCAGTTCGCTCCCGGTCGGTGGCCGGTGCAGGGTGGCCATGAGGTCGACGTACGCGGTGGCCGTGCGCTCGGCTTCGGTGCCCTTCGTGGCCGGCTTCCGACCGCGCTTGGTGGCCGGTTTCGTGGCCGTCTTGGTGACCACGGTCGACCGCTTCGTGGCCGCGATGGCCACTGTCGTGGTCGGGCCCATGGCCGGTGCGGTGGTCGGCTCGGTGGCCACGGCTGGTGAGGGCGTGGCCGGCTCGTCGGGCGTCATCTGCTCGAGCTGGGCGGCCACGTGAGCCGGCACCCGGATGGCGCCCAGCTCGACCATCGGCTCAGTACGCGGCGGCCGGGTGAGGGCGGCGTGGCTCCGGGCCAGCGCGATCTTGGACCGGAGGGCGGCGCGGCGTGCCTCGGCGCTGGTCTGGTCGAGCTGCTCGCGGGTCCAGTCGTCGACCTCGCCGGGTTGGCCGAGGAGTGCCTGCTCGATGCTGAACGTGAGCCGAAGTTGAGCGCGCGCCTCAGCGACGGCGGCCGGGTCGGTGGTCTTCGCCAGGCGCTGCAACTTGGCGGTCGCGGCGGCGAGCCGGTCGCGGCGCGGCCACCACCGGCGACCGGTCGGCTCGGCTCCGGCGTGCAGCTTCGCGGCCTGCTGCTCGGCGTACAACGCCACCCCGGCGTTGACCAGTGCGGCGATACGTCGCTGCCGGAACACTGCGGTGAGGTCATCGACGCTGCCGGGCTTGAGTAGCCCGAGGTGGATGCCG
Organism: Micromonospora sp. NPDC049230; assembly: GCF_040647875.1. Classification (NCBI taxonomy): domain Bacteria; kingdom Bacillati; phylum Actinomycetota; class Actinomycetes; order Micromonosporales; family Micromonosporaceae; genus Micromonospora; species Micromonospora sp. NPDC049230. The sequence continues at coordinate 5,619 of NZ_JBEZCZ010000053.1, read as the reverse complement.
ATGCGCCGGGGGGTCCAGATCCACCGGGACTCCTGCCGGACAGCCTCAGGTAGGTCGTCCTTGATCCGCGACGCCCACTGCCACGCCACGGCCATCGGCATGAAGAACCGGACGACCTGCCCGGAGGCGTTGTCAGCGTGACTCGCGGCGGCCAGCGCAGCGACGGCGGCGATGATCCAGACCGCGCGGATGTGCCGGCTCGGGTCGCGATTCTCGGCGATCTTCCGCCGGGCCTGGTCGGCCTCGAAGAGCATCAGCAGCTCGGCGAACGTGAACAGCAGCACGGCCTGCCACTTCGCGAGGTGGAGGGCGCCGCGGGCGACTTCCCACATGCCCTCGGCGGAGAAGACGAGGGCCACCGTGGATGCGGCGAAGGTCAGGGCGGCACTGCGGCGCTTCTGCTTACGCAGGAGTCGGGCGGCGAGGAGCAGGAGCCCGACGACCAGGCCGCCGACGACGAGGGTGGCGGTGCGGTGGCGGCTGGCCAGGTCGAGCCAGGCTGCCGCGCTGGTCGGGTCGATCGTCATGCCGATCAGTATGACACACTAGGCACGTTAGACACATTAGGCATGACGAAGGGGAGGGCAGGTGTCGATCACCGCCACGCGCGACACGCCCGCTACGATCGGCACGATGGCCAGGACGGTGGACGAGCTGGAGCGCGCGGTGCGCGCCGGCGAGTGGCTGCGCCCTGGCGACGTCGCGCTGCTCCTGGTCGTCTCCAAGAGCACCGTGGTCCGGATGCTCAACGCCGACCCGCCGGAGATCCGCTACCGGCGCATCTCCGGCACAGGTCGGCACCGCGAATGCCACCCCGAGGACGTGCTGCGCGAGCTGGCTGCGCGCCGCGAGGTGCACGGCCAGTAGGCGCGATTCGGCCCCGCTCTCCTTCCGGAGGGCGGGGCCGAGTGCTGTCGCGTTGCTGGCGGGTCACCGGGTCCAGGACACGAACCGCTCGTGCAGTTCGGCGGCTGGGGTGTCCGGCATCTCGACGAGGGCGGCGTCCAGCAGCGACGCCAGGTACATCGACAAGCTGACCCGGTTCTCGCCGTACGTCTCGGTCAGCCGATCACGCGCTGGCGCGCACGGCCACGGCTGCTTGCATGTCTGGCAGTCCCACGTCGGCGTGCGGGGCAGGTGCTCGCCCTCCAGGCGCTCGCCGAGCGCTCTGACCGACCGTTGCGCCAGGTAGTCCCGGGCCGCCCGCACCGTGGTCGGCTCTTCGCCCATCACTGGGCTGTTCCGACGTAGCGGGCGTAAATGGTGATCCGCCCGTCGACGGTGCGGGCTGCTGCCTCGAACGCGCCGGCCGGTCGCCACGCCAGCACGGCACCCTCCCGGATGCGCGTGACGTGGGCGCGGGCGTTGTTGCCCTCGGCGACGACGCCCCACTCACCGGGCCGGGCGCGCAGCTCGGCGGCCATCTGCCGGACCCGCTCGACCGGGGTCATCCCGTCGCGTGTGGCGGGTCGGCGGGTGACCGGCGGGGGTGTCTCCCACCGGATGATGGCCTGGCCCTGGCCCTGGCCCTGGCTCACCGGTCGCCGCCGCTGCGGTAGCGCTGGCCACGGGTCATCAGCGGAGAGCCGGTGGCGACGGGGATCGTCGGGCCGGCCCACGTTGGCCGGTCATCGGGATGCGCACCGGCACGCTGCTCGTAGCAGGTGGCTGGGCCGGTCTGGTCGAGCTGCACGGGTTGCCGGCGGCGCCGGCGGAACGGATTCCTCATCGCTATCGCTGCCCTCTCGCCTCGGGGACTGGGGGGCGGCCGGTCCCGTCCGGCCGGCCGCCCCCTGCCCTGGGCCCGGTGCTCGCGGACGGGGGGCCGTCGCTCACGCCGTGCCCTGCTGGGTGGATGCGACCGCAGCCGAGACTGGGGCTGAGGGGTTCGTGCCGCCGCATCCGCTGCCGAATGATTCGCTCCGGCATATGTCACCCTGGCATCGTTCGCCCAAGGTCACAAGACCGACACGGCCAGCGATATCGAAGAGGGCCGACACCAATCGGTGCCGGCCCTCGGGAAAAGTTAGATCAGATGTGGTCGAATGCCCCGTTCTTCGCGCCCTGCAAGAACGCGGCCCACGACGCTCTCGGGACCACCTGGATCGGCGCGTCGGCACCGGCCTCGGCCCTCTCGGACAGAGCCACGTCACCAGAGCCATCCGTGGCGGTCGAGACGTACAAGCACCCCTCGTTGCCGCCCGACTCCGGGCTCTTCATCCAGGTGACGAAGCGGGGATCGGTCGTGCTGAACTGCTGCGGGTCGGACATCGGTCATCCCTTTCGGGTCGTGGCAGCCAGCTCGTCGGCCGCCTGCCGGATGTACGCCGCGCTGTCCGCGTCAGACAGTGCGGCCTCGCGCAACCGCTTGTGCAGCTGCGCATACCCCGTCACCTCCGCCGGCTTGGTGACGAGCAACGCCTTGGTGACGTTGTCAACCACCACGATCGGCGGATCATCGGTGTCGGGGTAGGTCACGTGGGCGTACGGCGCCCGCGGCGCGTACCCGTCGCCGGGCTGCGCGTCGACCGGCACGATGCGCACGCTCACCCCGTCCCCGGACATCAGGTCCAGGAGGTGGCGCAGCTGCTCCAGCATCACGTCACCCGGCACCGGCCGGCGGCGGATCGCCTGCTCCTCCAGAACGAGGTGGTACTGGGCCAGGCCGTTGCCGATGGTCTGCCGCTGCCGCTCCAGGCGTCCGCGCACGATCGGGTCGGGGTCGCTGACCGGCGCGTCACCGGTCAGGGCCAGCACACGATGCCGGGCGTACGCGTCGGTCTGAACGAGGCCCGGCAGCAGCAGTCCGGAGTACTCCCGGATCGTGCTCGCGCCGGCCTCGACGAGCGCGTAGGTACGCTGCCCGTCGCCCATCCGCGTGTATGTCGCGGCGTCCCACCACTGGCTGGTGGCAGCATCCTCGGCGTAGCTCTCGATGACGGTCCACTCTCGGCTACCCCTGGGCACGTCCAGGGTGTCGAGCAGTCTGCGTATGGAGAGCAGGCCGGGCTTGCGGCCCGGATCGCCCAGCGGGTTTTCCGTGCGCGAGATGACCGAGGCAGACACACCGCTCTTGCGGCTCAGCTCGGCGTGGCTGTAGCCGCGCTCGGTGCGCAACCTGAGCAGCTCGGCGCCGAGTCTGCGGGTCCTGGCCAGCGGGTTGGGGGTCAACCGGGCCTCCTTGCCGAAACGAATGATGCCTGTCGGCACGGCATCGAGCGTACTCATCGTGCACGCTCCGGCGTAGTGACCAGCGTCGGTGCGTCCCGATACCCTGGAGGCTGCCCCTCGACGCGGGTCGGGCGCGGCGGGGGCCCGGTACGCGTCACCGGGCCCCCGGCCACGTTCCGGGGATCCCCGGACCCCCGGATCCCCGGATCCTGTGGGGACAACTGCTCCGTACCGTGCGCAGGGTGATCGATCCCCAGTCGGAGCGTGCTGTCTACCAGCAGGTCGCTGACGCGTTGCGCGTGTCGATCACGTCGGGTGTCATCGCTCCGGGCCAGCTGTTGCCGTCGAGCCGGACGCTGGAGCAGACCTACGGAGTGAGCCGCGAGACGGTTCGCCGGACGCTGGCGGTCCTGCGCGCGGAGGGCCTGGTGGTCACCGAGCCGAGCCTTGGCACGCGCGTGCGGGTGGCCGAGCAGCGCAGGCAGGTGTCCGTCGCCCGGGGATCAACCGTGATCAGCCGGCCGGCGACGGCAGCTGAGCGCGCCGAGTTGGGGCTGCCGGTCGGTGAGCATGTGCAGGTGATCTCGATGGGCGGCCGGGTCACCGGGGTGCATCCGGCGAGCCGCGTGGAGCTGACGATCCGCTGACGTTGATCGTCGATCTTGGGAATTATTCCGGAACGAATCATGCCCGGGTGACGGATCTGCCCCACGTGAGTGACAGGGTGCATTTTGCAGATGACGCATTGCAGCCCCTGCTAATGCATCCAAATGCGCACATATCCTAGATGGCGTTGATGTGAATCGATCTCACTGGTAGTGCGCTGCCAGCCCATCTGCGTCACGATGGCTGCCTCGCAGTCCCGTCACATGGGATTGGCACCGCCGGGGGGAGGCACGTTGCGCGTAGCACCAGCCATCGCCCGCGCCGCCTTCGTCTGCGGCCTCGCCGGAGCTGCCTGGTGCGCGTTCGCCACCCTTGACCCCGACACCGCCCGCGCCGACGACCGGCCCGCCGCCATCGCCGAGCAGTCGGAAGGTCTGCTCGGCGATGTGCTCGACCAGACCTCCGACGCGGTGGGCGACGTCGTCGACCAGGTGTTGCCGGCCAAGCCCGCCGAGCCCGACCCGGAGCGGCCGGCCGACGACCCCAGCGGCGGCAGTAGTGCGGAGCCGGAGAGCAAGCCCGACCCGGTCGGCCACATCCTCGACGGCGTTACCGGCACGGTGGGCGAGGTCGTCGATTCGGTGGGCACGGTCGTCGAGGTCATCACCACCCCGCCGCCCGTCGTCGTCCCGCCCGTCGTGGTGACACCCGCACCGGCCACCAGTACCCCGGCGCCGACGACCACCACGGCCGGCACGGGCACCACCCAGTCCGGCACCGAAGCGGCCACCGTGCCGGCGCCGGCCGCCGCAGAGCCCGTGCCGGCCGACCTGCCCGTGCCCATCGGGCCCGCCGTCGGCCGCACCCTCGACGACCCCAGCCCCGCCGCCTACCCCGTCGACCACCACGCCGGCGAGGTCCGCCAGTGCGACGGCACGCCGCGCAGCCTCGACGAACTGCGCCGTACCATCCGCGAGGGCGCCGACATCCACACCGCGCCCCGGCTCGACCGCACCGCCACCCGCGACGACTGGCCCTGCCCGAGTGGCCCCGCCGGACCCGTCGCCCAGGCCGGCGGTATGACCGCAGTCGCTGGCAGCAGTCCGCAGCACGGCGACCAGGTGTCCGGCGAGGGTGTCGCTCAGCTCACCTGGCCCACCCTGCACCGGCTGTATGCCCTGCGCGCTCGCGGTGACCTCCCGGTCTCCCGCAGCACCCACCTGGATCCGCGTCCCGCCTGATCGGCCGTGCCCACCAGAATGGGAGGTGGGATACGGTGCCGGCCGCCTGTGGTGCGCCCGGCTGGAGGCGACCCCGACCTCCGCGATGACCGCCACCGCACAGCCCCAGATCGGAGCACCATGCGCAGCACCTGCAAGACCGCCACCGCCCTGATCATCGCCGCCGTCGTCACCTGGCTCGGAACCGGTCTGTTCAGCGGGCAGACCCGCACGGCGATCGTCGGATTGGCCGGAGCGCTCACCGTCGCCGCTCTCGCGGTCAACGTGCGCCAGGTGGCCACCGGCAGCGTCCGCCACGTCACCGTTGCGGTAGCCAGGGCCCCCCGCGAGGCTTACTACCGCGGTTACGGCGACGCCGCCCAGGATGCCCTCGGTGGGGGCGACGACGACCAGGGCGACACGGTCAACCTGCGGACAATCACCTGACTGTGGGTTGCACCAAAAGGTTGCAGTATCGAAAGTGAACATGCTTTGCCATAGTTGATAATGACGTTCCTGGCAGGGGAGGGGCGACACCATGATCAGCTATGTTGCGCCTTGGTCCGATGATGCGATCAACTCGTAATGCGTAGGTCGACGGTTCGATTCCGTCAGGCGGCTC
>NZ_JBEZCZ010000052.1:0-48468 GCF_040647875.1 Micromonospora sp. NPDC049230 | reverse complement strand
GACCAGCAAGGTCGCCAAGCGTGGTCAGACCCACCACGAGAAGGCCGGCGGCTGGCTCACCAACAAGGGCCGATCGGCGCTCCGGGACGAGATCCTGCGCCGCGGCGACGTCATGCCTGCCCGGCTGGTTGTCCGACGCCACACGGCCACCCCGACCCCGGTTCGCCCGGGTACGCCGATCACCTCGCCGCCCGGTCCCCGCCGCCCTGCTGCCCCGGTCCGGCCCGCCCGGCCGACCCGCCCGGCCGCACCCCGCCCGCCCGCGCCCGCCCCTGCCCCTGCTGCCGTCGCGCTGCTCCAGCGCGCCGCCTCCAGGTACGCCGGGGTCGACCCGTTCACGCTGATCAGCACCGCCCAGCCGACCGACGACATCCCGTTCTGACCCGTGGCCACCGTGGTCGGGGCGGGCTGGATGCACGACAGCCTGCCCCCGTGGATGCAGCAACGCCCGGGGTTTGACGAGGCGGACGCCGCCGACCTGGCCGCTGACTTGGCCGCCGATCTGGCGACCGCCCTGGCTGCCAGCCTGCGCGACGACCTGATGGCCGAGCGGTTCGGCCCGCCGGACGACCTGGCGGCCGAGGAGAACCGACTGCCGCGGCCCCTCGCGCTGGCCGAGCTGGCCACCGCACGCGGCCCCGGCCCGTCCAGGTGGCAGCTCACCATCGACCGGCGCGCCGTCCTCGAGGACGCCCTACGCCACACCGACACCCACCCAGCGGTCGCCCGTGACAGCGACCGACTGGCCGCATGACCCGAGACGGAAGGACCACCCACCCATGCCCGAGCCCACCGCCGCACGACTGACCATGACCGCCGACCCGGCCGGAACACCGGAGCACCACGGCGACGCCGCCCAGCTCGCCACGCCCATCCCCACCGACCCCGCCGCGTTCGTGGACTACCTCCGCAACGTCCCGACCCGCGACCGTGCCCGCGTCGTGGACCTCCTCGCCGCCCAGTACCGCACCCAGGGCCACCCCGACCCGCTTCCGCTGACCATGGCCAACAGCGACTACGACCGGGCGGTGGTCGAGATCGGGGACGAGCCCGACACCACCGAGCCGATCCCGACCGACGTGCAGGGCCTGTTCGAGTACCTGCGGACGATGAACGGCTGGCAGCAGAGCGCGGTCGCCGACCGGCTCGCCATCCAGCTCGGCGGCACGCCCGAGGCGATCGACCGCGCAGCCGACCTGATGACCCGCGCACTGAGCCTGGTCGCACAGGAGATCCTGATCCTCGAGCTGCGCCAGCACCTCGCCGACACCCTGGCGGCCGCCGCTGACACCATCAAGGACGGCCTGAACACGATCGACCGGCTGGCATCCGAAGACGTGTACGACGTCGAATTCGCCGAGGGTGGCTGGGACATGCGCGGTTTCCTCAGCGACGCCGGGCGGTTCATCAGCGCGGCCTCTGCGCTCAACCCGGCCCCGCCCACCAAGAACGAACCCGGCCAGTGAACAGCCTGACGCCGGCCGTGCCGGAATTCCTCGACCTGGTGGCGATGATCCGCCAGGCCAGCGACCGCGCCCGGGTCGGCATCCGCAACGACATCAGCCAGGCGGACGCGCTGACCCTGCTCTACGCCGCGCTCATCGGCGAACGCGACGGACCCGGGCGCATGGCCCGACGGCTGCTGCCCCTGCACCTGGTCCTGCCCGGCACCGGCCGCCCGGACCCGGGGTGCGCGTTCTGCCACGGTGCCGGCGAGGCGCCCGCGGCCGACGACCTGGGCGCGCAGCACTGCCACTGCCGGTGCGACCTCTGCATGTGCAGCGAAGCGCTCTGTGACGGCCCGTGCGAGTCCATCGGGGTGATGCTCGACGAGTTGGTCCTGCGTGGCGTACCGGCTGGTGCGGTCGACGTGACGCGAACTCTGTCGAGGCTCCAGTCCGAAGGGGTCCGTCGAATCGTCGCCCACACGACCAACCGCGAGCCCGTCATTGTCGACCCGGTCGACGGGCAGCCCGGGGCGGCCTGGGTGACGGTGAGTAGTACGACCGCAGTCGATCTTCTCGAAAGGGAGCTGCAGCACGAGGGTTTCTGGTGTGAACTGCGAGCGCTCCCAGCCCAGGTCGGGGCCGTTCGCTTGATCGTCGTACCGAGGTATTGACGGGCAAGCACGCAGAAAGCGGGGCGTCCCGCGCAGTGACCGCCGGCCCTACCCCATGGCCCCGACGATCACTGCGCGGGACGCCCCGCTCCACTTCTTTACCCGTTAATACAAACGGTGCCATCCCGAGATGCTGATCATCGGGTCCGCGGGGTATTGTCGCCCCGGACGGTCGGGAATGCATCGATGGATAGCGTTGGACGCGTATCTTCGATCATGCCGACGCAGTTACGCGTTGCGACGGCGGTGAGCGGCGGATCTGGCTGGGGGCGGCTGGGTTGCGCAGCAACAGCCGTTCCTTCTAGCCATCGACACCCGCAGACTGCCCAGTGTGCGGGGACGGCAGCGGTCCCACCCGCGCCATCCCCGCACCCGTGGCGGCTCGGGCTCAATCGCCCGGCTACCCGGGCGGCGAGTCGGTGGGGGGCTTGGGTTGAGTGCTTGCCGCGCGCTCCCAAGTCCCCTGCCGCTCTCGTCGCCGTCCCCCCTCAGGCGGGGCAGTGTTCGTCACTCGTGACCGAAACGTGAAACTTCTTGGCCGTCCCGTGGAGGGGACTTTAGTCGCGCTCACAGCCGACGACCAACATTTCAAGCGTTTCGTGGCGGCGGCCCCGCGATCCTTACCGAACCGCAACTACCCTGGTGCGCCGCTACGCGATCGTACATCCGTGCGGATCTTAGAGCCGCGTCCTTCTGGCCGGGAAATCTGACCAATCAATCAGCCCAGCGGGTCCGAATTGCCAGTAACGCGGACGGTACAGTCGCCCCGAGCGACCACCGACCACAGCGGATCATCAAACCGTCTACTCGGGCCGGATCGTGGCGATCGCGTGGCCCGACCCGGAAGCCGTCGCCAGCGTCCAGGACACGCCCAGCGCCACCCCGTTCGCCGGGTTTGTCTGATACACGACAGCGGGCCCGCCGGTGCTGCTGGGCAGAACCGTCCACCCACCCGACGGAGTCGTCTGGGCGAGCGTGTTGGGTGACGCCGCGATCGCCGCGACCGCGAGGGTCGCCGGCACGCTCGGAGTGACCTCCACCGCCGCCGGCGCCGTCGCCGCGGCCCGGAAGTTCGACGCAATCTGGTCGATGGGGTTGGCCACGTTGTGACCGGTGACGTAGTACAGGCTCGCGTACGCCGTCCCCGTCCCGCTGAACGCGGCGGAGACCGTGGCGAACGTCGCCCCGGGCTGGCAGGTCCACAGCTCGATGCGCCGACCCACACTGCCCGACGCCGGCGCGAATGTCCGCCGGGTCCAGGTGTTGCCCGCGTTGTCGGTCACCGTCGTGTACGCGTCCGTCGCGCTCGACCGAGACAGCACCAGCAGATACAACCGACCCGTCGCGCCGGCGTGCGCGACCGTGAGCGGGCTGACCGTGCCCGGGGTGGCCGTACCAGCCGAGGCAATAGTGAAGTCGCCGGTCGGTTGCGGTGCGACGACCCGCACGTACGTGACGTCGTCCAGCGACACATCCAGCGGCCCGGCCACGGTGGTCCGCGCGACAACGCGCCCGGTGGGGAGCAGCTCGCACACCACCAGGGCGCCGGTGCTCGTCGGTACAGCGTGCAACCGGGCGGACAGCGGCGGGAACCCGGCCGGGAGCGACGCGAGGCTGTCGCCGGCGGTGACCCCGGTGGCCCGGATCCGGCCCTGCAACCGGACGACGTCGTCGGCCTCCCACCGCACACCCAGCGGCGACGGCCCAACCGTCGGGGACGCGCTGTACTTCCCAGTCGCGTCGGGGTCGACGGCGACGACCTGCGTCCACGGCTGCTCGGAGGTCACCAGCCGCGCTTTCGCGTCGATGCCGCCGGCGTCGCGACGGATGTTGTCGGCCCCGCGGATCTGCACGCTGTAGGCCCGCCCGGTGCCGTTGTACGCCACCACCGCCTCGTAGAGCTTGTCCCACAGCGAGCCGGGGACCTGCTCGTGGCGCGGGTATCTGCGTTCGTTCTCCCACGACACCAGGCGCGGTGTGCCCCCCTCGATGACCCACAGCTCCATCCAGTTCGCCGCGTTCTGCGGCGGCGTGGACGCGAACGTCGCGACCTCCACCGGGGCCTGCAACGGGGCGATGGTGCCCAGGTTGGCGCGCACGTACCGCGCGTCGCCGCGGGTGTTGTTGACGTAGGCGGGGTGCGGGTCCAGGGCGGCCTCGTGCCCGGTGACCGACGAGCTGCCGGCCAACTCCGTGGCGGCCGCCGCCGCGGCGTTGGCCGCGGACACCGCCCCCTGCATCTGGAGGACGAGCGCGTCGAGCAGGTCGGGGATGTCGGTGGTGATGGACAAGACCCGCGGCTGCCCATCCGCGCCGACCCACACCGCTTTCGTGGGCGCCTTGTACCGGGGCAGCCCACCTACCGGCCACCCGTCACCGCCTGATCCGCTACCTGCGGCCAGTTGGGTGATCGGGTTGCCGGCGGCGTCGAGTAGCTCGGTGATCTGCGCCCCGCCGGTGCGGGCATTCCAGATCTTGACGGCTGCGCCGGGCTGGAAAATTGCGGCGTTGCCGGCCCCGACCCCGACGATGTATGAGGCGATATCCCCGCCGTGCCAGAATTGCGTCACCGTCTCCGCCCTCTCACACCACGCTCGTCGGCCACTGCATAAGTACCGAAATTGCCTGCCCGGTCGGGATGGCGGAATACATGTCGATGATCACGTTGTTGGCGGGGTCGACCGAGAATCGGCATGACGACCCAGCAACAGTGACAGACCCCAGCGTGGTTACCTGTTGGTCGGTCTCGAATTGGGGGGGCAGTACCGCGACCAGTTGGCGACTGCCGCCCAGGGGGAGACTCCCGCCGGTGCGGAACAGGTCGAGCTGGAAGTACGCGACCCGGTTGACGCGGCGGATCCGGCACTTCCCCGTCGGAGCGGTCGACCATCCCGCCGCGACTCCGACAGCCGCCCAGCTCGTGTCTTCGTACAAGCTTTGCCAGGTGCCGCTGCCGGTGCCGATGTAGGTGACGGAGTGCTGCTCATCTCTGAAAACCACACCGGCCTCGACCGGCGGGAACGCCCATTCCCACCGGCCGACGTAGCCGCTGCCGGCGATGTGGTACGCCTGGCAGGACGTGGCGCCCGACCCGATCGATGTGACCCCGTTGACCACGTAGACCTCGTCGATCGGGATGTCCCAGAACCCCGACCCGGGGGTGTCGTTGCGCACCGGAGGCGGCGCCACCGGGTTGTCCGCCGGTCCGCCCTGGATGACGTACGGCGCGATCGTGTACTGATCGCCGGCGCCGAGGCTGCTCTCCTGCCGGCGCAGCCGCAACACCACCAGATCGATGCGGTTCTTCCCGCTCGTATTCTCCCCGATAGGGATCAGAGTTTCGGTGAGGTTGTTGAACCGCGTACCGAGAATGGACGCCTTCACACCCGCGCGGAGTTTAACGTGTCGCCCCGTCCCGTCGGCGAAGACGGGCGGGATTGAAAGGAATGGCCCCACTATTCCGGAAAGGCTGTTCGGTGCCACGATTTGTTCATGCTCGGCCAGCGTTATTACCCGGTTATTGTGCTGGTTGTTCGGGAACGATTCATACGCCACAACCGACCCCCACTTTCTGACGTGTTAGAGCGCACCTTCGAGGGAGCCGAGGCGGCGCAAGATTCGGCGAATTTCAGCGGCTTTCCGGTCGTCGACCTGGTCGCCGTCCACGCCGACGATCGGGACCACGTCCTCGCCCGCCGCCGCGGTGACGGTGATGTCGGCGCCCATGACAAGCGCGGACACCATCTGGCCCTCGTACGGCTCGGCGGCCACCATCGCGCCCAGCGGGTAGTCGTAGCCGTAGCGGGTCTTCGCGGTGTCGATCGCCCGGAGCGTGAACCCGACCTTGGGGCCGCCCTCGGCGAGCACGTCGTCGCCGGCCTGCTCCAGCTCGGCCGCGTTCGCTGCGCCGCGGGCGTCGACCCACACCTCACGTCGGCGCCACCCGGCCGCGTGCGCGTCGGCGTTGGTCCGCTCCTTGACGATCCGCCCCGGGCCGGCGGTGGCGTCGCCGACGATCGCGACCGTGTCGCGTGGCGACTCCGGCGCGTAGTCCGTCATCTCGACGTTGCCCAGCGCCCGGGAGAAGATCACCGCGTCGCTCAGGTCTGGGGGCATCTCCACGACGAACTGGAGCTGCCCGGCGGCGTGGATGATGCGCAGCCGCGGCCGCCGCGGATAGACGTCCGCGGCGACGGCGCCCAGGCGCACGACCTCGCGCAGCGCGTCGGAGAGCACCACGTCACGCGTGAAGCTGGTCGAGATGGTCACGCCGGGCAGGACGTTGTTGTCGGGGCCCAGCACCAGCCCGGGCGTCCGCCGGTCGGGGCTGGTGTGTGCGCCCGGCCCGGCTTGGAGATAGACCAGCGCCCGCGCGGCGTCCTCGGGGTTGACGTTGGTGATTGTGTACTTCGTGGTCGTCTGCGCGGTGGCCGCCAGGGCGGGGTTGGGGTACACGCCGCGCTCGGTGAGTAGCACCAGGTCGTCGGCGAACGTGATGGTGAGCCGGCCCGGCCCGTCGGTTCCGTCGCGGGATGCCTCGTACCCGTGCTTCGGCATCTCGATCGGCCCGGCCATCTCCACGGTGGAGCTGCCGCCGCTGGGGTCCTCTCGCCGTGCGACAACCCGGTTGTCGGGGTCGTTGACCGCGGCGAGGATGTCCGGCCGAGCCGTGCAGGTGATCGTCCCGCTTCCCGCCTCGTTGAGGCGCGGCCCGAGGCGGATCTCCGACCAACCGGGCGCCCCGGTACGCGGGTCGCCGGCCTCGATCGGGTCACACACGGTCTGCGAGCCGGACGGATTGGTGATGAGCAGGGTGTACTCGGCCCGGCGGCCCACGGCGGCTCCTATGCGCTCTCGTAGTCGATCGGGTAGGACAGCCAGATGCGGGTGCCGTCGTCGGCGCCGGGTGCGCTGTCCGGTGCGGAGCCGACTGCGGCGAACGTGACCTTGCTGGTGCGGCGGCCGTCGAGGCGCCACGGTTTCCCGCCGCCGCCGGCGAGCCCCAGCGCGCCGACGAGGTTCGCCCCGCCCGGGCCGCGGACCTGGATGGGACGGCTGCTGATCGTGGCCACCTCGCCGGCGGCGAGGGCGTACGTCAAGGTGAAGCTCTGCCCGCGGGTGTCGTTGCTCGCCGTCAGCGACGTCAGCGGGCCGCGGATCGTCCACTCCGGCCACGCCGCCCGGTGCCCAATGTTGGGCACATCGACGGTGCCGAGGGTCTGCCCCGACCCGATCGACGGATACGGGGCCAGGTAGTCCGGCTCCGGCTCGTCGGCGAACTCCATGGTCACGCCGCGGGTGTCCCGCCAGAACGGGTCCGGGCACAGCAAGTTGATCACCGCAGTGACTTCGAGCCACGTCCCGTCGTCGGGGTCACCCTCCAACCCGGACGAATAGTGACAAAGTATCTCGCGTTCGGTTCCGTCCGGCCGTTGCAGCCGCAGCCGGGCGGGGCCGTAGTCGCGGGTCTGCGTGATCTGGTGCTGGACGTGCCGCCACGCTTTGAGCAGCCCGAGGTGGGTGGTCGAGCGCATCCGCATCGGCCAGAGGATCGTGCGCTCCTTCGGCCGGGTGGACTCCACGATGACCCCGCCGTCGGGGTTGGGCGTGGTGACCAGGTCGACCGGCACCGCCCCGAGCCCCGCGTTGGCTTTGAGGCTCCACCAGTCCTCGTCCGGGGGGTTGAGGTCCATCGGGGCGCCGCCGTCCGGGGGGTACCACAGAGCGCGGTACACCCCGGGCGGCTCGATGACCCGACGGGTCGGCACCCCAACCGGCGGAGGGGGCGTCGTCGGCGGCGGCGTGGTCGGGCTGAAACTGACGACGATCGGCACAGCGGCCCCTCCCCGTGGTGGTTAGCGGCGCCGGCCGACCCGGGCCTCGACGTCCATCTGCCGCATCAGCCCTTGCAACTCGGCGAGCGTCAGCTCGGACCGCAGCGCGTGGACGGTGAGGTTGTTGTTGACCGTCGTCGGCCCGCCGCCGTCGCTGCCGCGGGGCACGTACCGGCCGCCGTACCACCCGGCGCCGACGGACAGCAGCCGCTCCCCGCGGGCCTGCTCACCGAGGCGAGGCACGAACAACTCCCCGCCGGTGCGCTTCTCCGCCCAGCCGTACGCCGGCTGCTGGTGAACCGCGGCCTGCCCGAGCATCCCCACCCCGCCGGCGGCCGCCATGTAGACGCCGCCGGTCGCGTTCGGGGTGAGGGTGATCCGCCCGTACGTGTTGATCAAGCTGTTGATCGTCGCGGCGGCGTAGCCCGCGGTGGCCAGGATGTCGCGGAGCTGGGCCATGTACGCCTCGTACAGCGCGGTCGCCTTAGCTGCTCCGAACTGGTCGTGCGCGGCCTGCGCAGCCGTGCCCGCCAACCCGAGGAAGTCGAGCACGGCGGCGAGGTTTTCCCGGCCGTGCTGGGTGCGGACGTCGATGCCGGCCTGGTTGAGACTCAGCTTGTCCGCCAGGTCCCCGGTGCCGGCCTGCGCGGCGATGTCGCCCCGCGCCCACGCCACGTAGTTCTGGCTGTTCTTCGGTGCCGCCGGCGCCGGCGGGGCAGTGGCGAACGACGGCCGCTGCGCCAGCGACAACAACGAGTTGATCGTCGCACGGTTGATCTTCTGCTGCGTCAAGGTTGCCCGCAGCCGGGCTATGTGCTCGTCGTACGCCGCGTTGGCGGCCTTGATCGACCCGGTCTCCTCGTACTTCGTCCGGGCGGCGTCCTGGGCTGCGCTGATCGCCGAGTACACCGCCGACCGGTTCTGCTGCCCCTTCGCCGTCGCCGTCGAGAACGACTTCCCGTTCTCTTTGAGCGCCGCGTTGAGGCTGGTGACGGCGCTCGTTGCCCGCAGGTACGCCTCCGCGTAGTCCAACCGGGTCGCCGTCGGCCCCGTGCTCGTGGTGCTCGTCTGCGCCGGCGCAACGTTGACCAGACCGGACGCGGCGGCCTGGACCCGGGCGCCGCCGCGGCGCATCGGCACGAACGCCCCGCCGTACCACGACGCGCCGACCATCAGCAGCGCCCGCCCGCGCTCGCGGTCGATGCCCCGCTTGGGGAGGAACAGCTCCCCGCCGGTCTCCTTCTCGGCGAACTGATACAGCGGCGGGTCGCTGGCCGGGTAGATGTCCGGGCGGAGCAGGCCCATCGCCGCGGCGATCGGCCGCCCGTACGGCACCGACACCCCACCAGCAGCCCGGGGCAGGTGCACCCCACCCTTGGCGTCGATGCGTTGCGTGCCGCCGCCGCCGGGGCCGCGTACCACCTCCCCGTCGCCGGTCATGATCCGCCGCACGGTGATGGTGACGGTTTTGCCATTGATCCGGTCGATCGCGGCCTGGGCTTCCTTGAGCCGCCTCCTTGCTTCGTCGGTCTTCGCGTTGATGATCACGTATTTGCCGTTGGGCAACCGTTTGATCTCGTACCCGGCGTCGCGCAACTTCGCGATCGCGGTCTCGGTCTTCGCGTCGACCTGGACGTCCTTGTTGGGGATCTTGAAAATCTCCCCAGCCAGGGCGGTCGCGGCCGCCGCCGACCCGGTCATCTTCGTGGCCAACTCGATGAACCGGTCCCGGGCCGCGGTGAGGATCGGGATCCCCGCCGCGGTGTTCCCGGTGCGCTTGACCTCAGCGTCGGCGGCCGCGGTGGCGGCCTGCTCGATCCCGATCAGGGTCTCCATGCTGGCCCGACCCGCCTCGGTCCCGAGGTTGATCTCGTTGGTGCCCTTCTTCGTCACCCGCCCGTACTTGTCGACCGTCTCGGCGGCCTGGTCGTACGCGGCCTCCAGCTTGATCTGACCCTCGACGGCGCTGATGTTCTTGCCGTTGATCAAATCCATGGTGGCGGCCAGATCCTTGCCGGCCAGCGCGGCGGACTCGAACGACCCGGCGAGGAGCTTCGCGCTCTCGCTGTTGGCCTGCATCCCGGCCGTGCCGGAGTGCGCCGCCTCCTGCATCTTGGTCAGCTCGGCGGTCGACGAGGGCAGCAGCTTCGAGAACTCCGCGATCTCCATACCGCTGGCGGCGTACGCCTTGTTCCACACCTCCTGCACGGTGGCGGTGTCGCCGGTCGTCTTCGCGTACTGAGCCAGCGACGCGTCAAGCGCTTGGAACCGCTCAACGTCGCCGGTGAAGGACCCGCCCCAGATGATCTCGTTGAGGTTCTTCGCCGGTGGCATCAGCGACTCGATGGTCCGGCCCAGCTTCGGGAACCAGTTGTCGGAGGCGCCGCGGGCGGACTGGCTCATCCCGTCGAGGTTCTCGCCGAACAGGCGCGACATTTCGCCGGTGATCTTGCCTTTGCTGGCGTACTCCTCCAGCGCCCGCCCGAGTGCCTCCACATCAGCGGCAGCCCCGTCGAACTGGTCCAGGACCATCCCCGCCAACTGCAACGCCACCAGGGCGCCGACAGCCTTACCCGCGCCGGCGGTGACAGTCTGGAGCCCGCGCCCCGCCCGGGCCCCCGCCGTACCGGTCGCCGCGAGGGACGTCGCGGCCCGCCCGGCCGCGACCTGCATCATCGCCAGGGCCTTGGTGGTCTTGGACACCGCGATACCCAGCGCGATCGCCACCAGCACGCTCGACTGCATCGGACCGGGAAGCGCTTGGAACAGGCCGAACAGGACCTGCAACACCTGCGCGCCGGCGGTGGCCACGTCGAACATCGTGGCCAGGGCGTCGGCGGTCGCCGGGTCGGCGAGCGCGTCGCGGGCGATCGCGCCGAGCGGCCCGAGCACGTCGCGCAGCCCTTCGTACGCGGTCGTCAGCGTGTTCACGATGCCGGCGACGTCGCCCTGGGCGCGGCCGCTGGCGATATACCGGTCCAGCGACGCCGCGGTGTCGTCGAGGGTGCCGCCCTGCGCCTGGACCTCGCGGACCACCATCGCGGTCACGTCGAGGACCCCATCGACGATCCGAACGAACGCGGCGGCACCCTTCGCGCCCTTGGCGAAGAAGTCGTCGAGCCCGCCGCCCTGGGCGGCCCGGTCGATCGCCCCGTTGAACTTGTCCAGCGAGTTGATCAACCCTTGGCCGAACGCGCGGGCGAGCGGGTCGGCGGACTCGACCAGCAACCCCACCGACCGCATGGTCTCCGGGATCCTGTTGTTGAGCAGGTCGAAGAACCAGTCAGCGCCGCGGGTGGCGGTGTTGAACCCCTCGATGAACTGCGGGTCGGCCACCGCGGCGGTCATCTGGTCGAACGCCTGTCCCCAGTCGGTCGCCAGCTCGTTGAGCCCGCCCCGTACCTGCGGCAGCACCCGGGTCGCCAGGATGTTCAGATCCTCGGCCGCGTTCAAGAACGTCCGGTCCTGGAAGCCCTGCCGCACCCCAGACATCGCCGGCTGCAACGCCTTGACCTCGGCCACGAACGACCGGGCGTTCCGACTCAGCCCGGCGAACGGGTCGTCGTTCTTGAGGACTTCGCCGCTGGCCTTGCCGACTCCCTTGAGGGTGGTGATCAGCACCCCACCAGCGCCGGCGGCACCGAGCAGCATCGGGGGGAGCGCCGCGCCGGCGGTCGCCGTCGCGGTGATCAGCCCGGGCAGAACCTTGAGGCCGCCGCCGGCGGCGCCGAGCGCGGCGACACCAGCGGCCGCGTACAGCATCCCCCGGTTAGCGCGCCGACCCGACGCCTCTATCCGCCGACCGGACTCCTCAGCCCGGCGGCCGGTGCGATCCATCTCGTCACCGGAGGCGCGGAACGACCCGGCCATGTCCCGCTGGGCGGCTGCGAGTCGCTTGGACATCCGCTCGGCCTCGGTGCCGCCGGCGAGGTACTCCCGGGCGACCATCCTCAGCCGTACGGTCACGTTGCGCTCGGTCACAGCCCCGCCCCTCTGCCCTGCTGGGCGTTACCGGTGTCGTCGGCGGGGCTTCTTGGCGACCAGCGCCGCCGTCCAGATGGAGTAGGGCGCCACGTCGGGCGCCTCCTTGTCCCACTTTTTTTCGGCCCGGTGCAGCGCCTTGCAGGCGAAACACTCGTCGGGGCCGTCAGCGATCCACCCGTGCCCGGTCTCCGGGTTGTCCTGGTCGTTGGCCGGGTCCATCGTTTCGTCGAGGTGGTGACCGCACCGGCGGCACAACCCGGCCTCGTACAGGCCGAGGGCGAGCATCAGCGACCGTTCCCGGTCGTCCCATTCCGTTTCGGTGCGGGTCTCCCACTCGGCTGGCCGCCCATCATCGGTCCAGGCGGTGACCCGGCTGATCTGCCGGGGCTCCCACCCGTCGAACCGCTTGAGGCTGATCCCGAGCTGCCGGGCGGTGGTCAACCGCCGGCGCTGCTCCGGATGGCGGGCCAGCCGGTTCGCTAGAAAGGGATGTCCTCGTCCCTCCGGTTGACCTGGGCTGCGGCGTTGTAAAGCTTGTCGAACTGGGTGTCGTCGAGCTTCGCGTCGAGCTTCGCCCACCGGGCGTCGGTCATGGTCGGCTTGACGATGGACGCGCGCACGAGCGCCGGCGGGAACGTCGCGGAGTTGTAGCCGTCGTAGTCGCGCGGGTCGACCCGCCCGGTGGTCGGGTCTTTGCGCGGCGGGTGCGCCTGCAACAGCCGGTTGTACTCCGTCGATGACATGCCCTGGACGATGATCGTGGGGGCCTTGGCGCGCATCTTCTCGACCAGCTCGTCGAGGTGGTCCTGCTCCGGGTCGCGTTCGTCTGCCGGTGGTGCCTCGGGGGTCTTGGTGCCAAGCCGGGTGTCGCCACCGCCGGTGAGCGCCGCGGCGGCCGCGGCGGTGCGCGCGGCGTCGCGCTTGGCGGCCCGCTGGGCGATCCTGTCTTTGACCAGCTCGTATTCGCCGCGCAGCTCCCCGTCGAGGCTCAACCGCACCGGCTTGCGGCGCATGGTGGCGTTCTCGATCAGGGTGTCGAACTCGTCGTCGGGGGTGCCCTCGATTGGGGCGGCGGTGGTGTCGGCCACGGTGGTCATCTCCTCTGCTTGTGCTGGGCGGGGTGGGCGGGGAAAGCGGAGTGCCGGCCCGCGTACTCCCCGCCCGGGGTACGCGGACCGGCACGACTACGGCCGGGGTCGGCTACGCGGCGAGGACGAACACGTCCTCGGCGACCAGGCCCGTGATGAACGGCTTCTGCGTGATCCGGTGCACGCCGTTGCGGCCCGGGGTCTGCTTCCGCTGCGCGCCCATTTCGACCGGATAAACGTCGAATTCCTGGTCGGCGGCGACGGGGACCTCGGAGTCGATGGCCCACCGCAGGGCAATGAACCCCCGAGTGCCGGCCGGGAGCGCGAGGCGGGCCTCGTCGTTGGTCGGGCTGGCCGGGTTGAAGACGTACGTCAATTCCATGGTCTTCGTCGAGTCGCCGCGGTTCTCGAACACCTGCTTCGAGCACAGCCGCGGGTCCTCGATGTTGTTCTCGCTGGTCTCGGTGGTCAGACCGTCGCCGGTGAGGTAGCAGGTGATGTCGAGCACCGCGCCGGAAGTCGCCTCGGCGACCGTAAACCCGGAGAGGTAGTTCGAGAGCGACGGGATGAACAGCGCCAGCATGGTGCCGTTCGTGCCGACGCTCGCGGGGATCGGCTGCGTCATCGGGTACGCCCGCCCTTCGTCCTGGTCGTGGTGGTGTCAGCCGCGGCGGCCTCGTCGCTGGGCTGGGCGGCCAGCGTCGCCGAGTTGGTGGGCCCGGCATCGTCGGCGGGCTGGTCGGACAAGGTCACCGTGTCCGGGGGCCCGGCGTCGCCGGTGGGCTGGTCGGACAGTGTCGGCGCGGCCGGCTGCTGCCCCTCCGCGCCGGCGTTGCCGCCGCCGAGGTTCGCGGCCGGCTTGGCCGTCCGCCCCGACGGCCCGAAGTGGACCGGGTAGTTCGGGACGACCGTGGCGCCCTTCCTGCGCCACACCCCGACCCGGGAGGCGAGCACGTCGAAACGGCCGCCACCGCCGTCGGGGGTGTCCTGCATCCACACCCACGCCCGGCGGCCGCCGAGATCCTCGGGCAGGCTGCCGTCCGAACCGGTCTTGATTACGTCCGGGGCGTCCCCGGGCGTGGTGTCTGTCGTGTCATCGGCCATGCCGGGTCACGCTCCCTACGGTGTGCTGCTGGGGCTGGACATGAGCCGGAAGAACAAGACGGTCGTCCAGACCGACAGCCCTCCCGGTGCTGGTACGGGGTCGCGGCCCGGGCGGGCTGCGACGCCGTCGACCTCGAAATCGCCGACCTGCCGGCCGGGAACGGTCGGCTTACGGCGGTGCAGGGCGAGGATGAGCCGGTCAACCGCGCCGATCACGTCGTTGACGGTCAGCCCGGCGACGGTGGCTTGGGTGACGGTCTCGACCTCCTGACCCCACCCGCGCATCCGCTCCGCCGCGGCGAACGGCGTCGCCGGCGTCGACCAAAACACCGCGTACGGGTACGCGGGGTCGTCCGGCACGTCGTCCGCGTAGCAGGTCAGCGCGGACCCCATCGCGGCGAGCTGGACCTGGGCGAGGGTCTTGATTGCCTCGGCGTGTAGCCGGGAGGGTTCCAAGTCAGGCACCGCCACGCACCCCCACCATGCCGCCATCGAACGGGTCACTGATCGCGGCAACCGCGGCGACGAACTGGCCGGACACACGGTCAAGCGCCGGGCCCATGAACGCCCGCGGCGCCATGTTCCGGGTGCCCCACTCGACGTAGACGGCGTACCGGGCGGTCGCCGAGATAGCCGCTTCCATCGCCCCGGACCGGCCGTCGCCGCTGAACTGCGGCGGCCCGATGGTGCTCAGGAGGTGGCCGGAGTCGACGGGGACGAAGGTCTTCGCCCACCCCTCGACCGCGAACGCCGACATGCGCAACACCGCGGCGCCCTGCGCGCCGATCCGCTGGTTCTTGCGGTGTAGCTGCGCGGCAACGGTGTTCATCTGGTCGACGCCCTCGACCCACACGGACGCCACCGGTCACCCCTGGGGCGTGGTGGGTGGGTGTAGGTCGGCGCCGAGGTTGCGTTGCAGGATGACCGACGCGGTCGGGACCTCGGTGACGTACAGCCGCTGGCGGGGCAGCAGCGGGTCGTCGGCGTCGAGCACGTCGACCAGGTCGCCGCGCTCCGGCACCGCCCCGCCCAGATCGACCGGTACGCCCACCAGGTACGGGGCGGCGTCCACGTCCCGCTCTGCGGTGCTGCCCGCCGGGCTCGACCCTCCGCGGGCTTGGACCCGGGCCGCACCCTCGTAGTACGGCACCGGTGGCAGCCTTGGGGTCTTCCCGCTCACGGGGTCACGGATGCCGAGCCGCTCGGGCTTGGACAGCCGGATCCGGGCGGTCATCGTGCCGAGGACCGTCGGTTCGTAGTGCGGCCGCCAGCGCGGGTGGATGATCCGGGTGTGGCGTAGCGGCACCGCGTCACCCCCTGCCGTGTCGGCCTGGTCGGGCCGGACCGGTCATAGCTGGATGACGCCCCGGGTAACGCTGGTGGTCGAGGACCAGGTGATCGCGGCCAGCCGATTGTTTTCCGGGTCGGCGTACACACCGAGCAGGGGAATCGCCCGCAGCTCGTTGGCGGCGACCGTGACGGCGTTGTCGGGGATGGGCTCGAACGTCGCGGTGACGCCGGGAACCGCGATCGTCACGGTGATCGGGGATCCGCTGCCATTAAGGACCAGCAGCGCTCGATGGTTGCCGGGCTTCGCGGTGTCGCCCGCCGCGGCCGGAGCGAGTCCGAGGGCGATCCCGTCGGGGCCGGGCTGTCTGGCCTGGATCTCGGCCATGGTGTCTCCTCACGGGTGGCGGGCCGCGCCCGCGACGAAGTGCCCGCACCCCGGGCGGGGTGCGGGCTGGGCTGCATGGGTGGGTGGTTAGAGCCAGCCGCCGGGGGTGTTGATGTCCACGAAGTCGAACCCGTAGCTGTACGGGTCGGATGCCACCCCGTCGGTGACGTCGGCCTGGTCACGCAGCGACCGCGCCCGGGCCATCAGCTCCTTGGCGACCGCAGGCCCGTCCGTCGACAGATCCTGGGTCGTGATCTTCTTGCCGATCAGGGTCTCGCTCGTGGCGATTGTCTCGAGCGCGGCCGCGGCCCCCCGCTTGACCACCCCGCCCTCGATGGCCAGCAGCGCGCCGATCTCCTCGTCGGTGAAGAGGGGGAACGCCTCGTCGGTGTCGGTGATCAGCAACCGGATCATGCCGATCGGCATGACCGTGTTCAGGGTGATCGGTGGCGCCCCGGTGCGATCCCGGTTGACGAGGAACGTGCCGCCGGTCGCGCCGGCAGCAGCCCCGTCGACCGTGGCGGTCAGCCGGTAGCCGTACTCGCCGGCGGACGTGGGGGAGTACGACGCGCGCCAGGTGCTCGACCCGTTCGCGTGGTCGATCGTCATCGACGCTGGCGTCTGGTCGGGTTTCTGGACGGTGCCGGATACCACCACGGTTCCGGTGACGGTCAGGTCCCAGTCGACGGCGAACACCCCGCCGATCCACAGCTCACGCGGGTTGGTCATCTGCTTTCACCCCTCGCTGGTGTGGTCCTGGTGGTGCCCGTCGGCGCCGGCCGCCGCGCCAGCGCCGACGGGGTCATGCTCGGCCGCCGGTCTTCTTGGCCGGCGCCGTCTTACTGGCGGTCGCCTTGGTGGCCGGGCGCCGGGTGGCCGCCCGCCCGGTGGTCTTCTGGGGCCCGGGGGTGCTGTCCGGGCTGTCGTCCGGGTCGGCCGGTGGCCCCTGGGGCTCACGGAGCTGCACGCCTGCACCGCCTCCCTCCCCGCTGTCGGCTGCCGCGGTGCTGTCCGCCGGGGCGGGGAGCCGGTCGCGGATCTCCTCGAGCAGGCTGGCCTGTGCGGCCAACCGCTCATTCATCTCGTGGGCCAGCTCGGCGAGCAGCAGGGTCGCCGCGCTGGTCTCACGCTGTTGAGGCGAGAGACCAGCGCGGTCGAGCCGCTGCGCGAACGACAGCCCGTCGTCACGGGCCATCGGGTCAGGAACCCTTGCCGTCCGAGCCGATGACCATGCGGGAGTCGATGAAGGTGCCACCGAAGATGTGCTGCACCTTCTTCTCCGCCTGGCTGGAGTTGAAGCTCCACGGCACCTCGCCGCCGCCACCGATCCGCCGCATGTCGGGAATTTTCTCGAACAGGGCCGGCTGCTCGTAGCCGCGCAGGAAACCGACCTCGATGGCTGGGCGGGCCGAGCTGGTCGGGTTGGCGAACACCGCCCAGGTGGTGTCCGCGTTCGCGGTCTTCGCCACGACCGGCAGCCAGTAGTTGACCGAAACCCGCAGGTTCGCGGCCACACCGTTGCCGGAGATGATCGTGGTGTTGCCACCCTGCACGATCCGGTACTCGGTGGCATTGATGATCTCCTGCGCCTGCAGGGCCAGGCCGGGGCCGACGACCAGCTCGACCGCGGTCACGGCAATCGGGTTGCCCCGCTCGTCGGTCCGCTTCATCAGCTTGGTGATCGCGGCCTGCAGGGCGGTGCGGGTCAGCGCCGGGTTACCGGTGAGGATGTTGTCGTTCGGGCCGGTAAAGAAGGCGGGGTTCAGACCCGACGCGCCAGCCCAGATGGACGTGACGAAGTATTCCTCGCTGTCCACCGCCGACTGCGCCAGATCCTGCGGCAGCCGCGCGAACGCGTCCAGGTCATCGTTGACCATCGCCTCGAAGCTGAGACCGAAGCCGGCCTCGTACTTCTCGACGGCGTACTTGTACTCCTTCTCCTCGGTCGTGCGCCGCTCGTGCTCCGTCAACTCCGGAGTCTTGGTGAGCAAGCTCCGAACCCCGGAGGCGGCGAACCGCTTGACCTCCCTGAAATCGTTGACCATGCTCCGTCGGGCGTAGTTACGCCAGGTCGTCGGCGCGGCGGTGTACGCCCCGTAGAGCTGCCGGTCCAGGCTGTCGCCGAACAGGGCCGGGAACAGGTCGGTGCTCATGGCCTCGGCGAACTGGTGCGTGCCGCGGCGGCCGCGGATGATCTGCTCCACGAACGTCTCGGCCTCGAGGACCATGGTTTCCCACTGCTGCCGGCCGAACTGGCCGACGCCGGCCTGGCGGGTGGACGTGGCCACCGGGGACATGCCCCCGTTGCCGAACAGGGCGCGGACGTTGACCGCGTGCGCGTCGATGGCTTCCACGGTGGACGCGAAGTGCGTCTTCTCGGGGCGCTGGATGGTGATCGTCATGTTGGTGTCGGCCCCTTCTAGCCGTGGAGATCCACGACGACGGCGGCGGTGGCTCCGGACCCGACGGCCTCGATGGTCGTCCCGTAGCGCACGCCGTTCGTGTTGTCGCCGTTGATCTTGGGGGTGGCGGCGGCGTCGTAGTACACCGGCGCGTTGACGGTGAGCGCCGCGTTGCCGGCACCGTTCTCGCCCTTGACGGACAGCCGGTAGCTGCCGTTGAACTTGCAGCTAGCGCCACCATTGGAGTCCTGGTCGGTCAGCAGCACGCACGGCCGGTCGCCCACCAGGCCGGGGTCGCCGACCTTCCCGCCGGCCGCGGGCTGGGTCAGCTTCCGGTAGAGCTGGTCGCCGTCCTCGTGGACCTGGAAGTCACGAAGTGCCATCGGTCCCTACCTCTCTCTCTGTGTTTCTCGGGCCGATTCCGGGCGCTCAGAGGCGCCCGTTGGCGGCGGCCAGCGCGGCCTCCTTGGGCATGCCGCGCCGCTCGTAAATGGCGACCATGGCCTCTCGCGTGGCCTGGTCGACGGTGTCCGCCTCGGCGGTGCGCGTGGGGGCACCGAACGCGGCGGGGAGCGCACCCGCGGGGGCGCCCGTTCCGGCACCGATGCCGGCGCCCATGCCGGTCACGCGACCGGCGCCGTTGCCCTCGGCGAGCTGCGCGACGTATGCCGTCTCCGCCTTGATCGAGGCCTCGGCGAGCACCCGCAGCCGGGGCTCGTCCAGGGCGCGGGACTCGGTCAGCGGCAGCGCCGTGACCGGGAAGTCGGCCCGCACGCGGGCCTGTGCCGGCGCCGGCAGACCGGACTCGGCCAGCAGGCCGTCCAGGATCGGCGTGGCGGCCTCGCCGGCCCGGTAGCGGGCCAGCGCGACGCGCTCCTCGTCGCGTTCGCGGGTCACGGTGGCGAGCTGCGCCTCGGCGGCCTCGCGCGCCACGACCTCGGGGCTTTTGTCGCCCATGTCGTTCTCCCTCGTGGTGATGTCGGGCGCGGAGCCCGTTTCGCTGCCCACCGGCGGGTCGCCGGCGGTGGTCTCTGTGGTGGTGGTGCCGCCCTGGCGCACCGGGTCGTACACGGTGCGCGCCCGGACCTCGACCCGGTCGCCGAGCAGCTCCACCCGCCCGTCAGCGCCGATCTGGTACGACTGCTGCCAGGTGCCGGGCTTCCCGGCGTCGTCGCCCCCATGGCCGGTGTCGAACCAGACGAGATGCCGGTCGGGGTCGTAGTCGCGGGTCCAGCAGTAGCGGTCCCTGCCGCCGTACTCGGCCGCCAGGGCGTCGGACAGCGCCCGGGATTGCTCCTCGGCGGTGGTCTCCCGCACCCGCACGGCGGCGGCCTCGCTGGTCTCGGTCGCACCCTCCGGCGTCGCCCAGCGGCTGCGCTCGTAGAGCTGCGGCGCGTCACGCTCGACGCCGGCGACGAACGCGCCCAGGGCGTCGGCGATCCCGCCGGACAGCGCGATGCGTTCCTCCCGGGTGACCCGGCCTTCGCCGTACAGCTCGTCGGCGATCTGGGTGAAACCCAGGTGGATGCGGCTCTCGACGTACGCGCCCAGGGATCCGGACTCGCGCAGCACCGCGGCGCGGCCAGCCGGCGACGCCGCGGCCTCCCGGGCGGACTCGAGCAGCCCGACGACGCGACCACCCGCACCGGGCCGGGTCACGAAGTCGACCGACTGGCCGTACGTCAGCTCCTCGATGACGAGTCCGTGCCGGCCCTCGGCCTCGCCGTGGTCGCCGTGCCCTTGGCCGTTGATGCTGACGCCGATGTGCGGCCACGCCTCGGCGACGAACGTCTGCCAGGGCGCGAACACGCGGGCGGTGGTTCGCATGGTCACCGATCCGTCGTCCTCGCGAACGGCCCAGGGGGTCTCCAAGAACACTGCGGCCAGGGTGGTCAGGGACCGCTCCGGCTGCTCAGTGGCGTCGCTGGCCCGGGGGTGGTCGATGAACATGTGGGTGCCCTGGGGGTAGACCTTGGGCACGTCGCGCTCGAGCAGCGCCGGCGAGTAGTACCGGCTGCCCGAGGTGTTCCACCCGCTCCGGATCACGTCGATCACGTACGTGCCCCCGGCTCCCTGCTTGGCTTCCCGGATCGCCCCGCCGGTGGTCGCCTCGTGCAGCTCGACGCGCTCGGCCACCGCGGTGCTCTCGACGGTGGCCACTGCGCGGCGGTGGTCGTGGGAGCCGGAGGCGGTCACCTCGCCAGTGATGAACGGGGTGATGTCGACGCCGTCGAACTCGACCGAATGGACCCGGCCAAGGACGCGTTCGGTCGCGGAGTGCTGCGCCGCGCGGCGGGCGGCCTCGGTGTTGGCCCGGATCGCGGCCCGGTAGCCGGCCTGGACGCCTCGCTCGCCGGCGACGTCGCCGAGCTGGGGGCGCATGGCTGCCGGTCGTTCGTACCGGCCGGGGACGCGCGTCCTGCGCTTGTTGGACATGGTCAGACCTCCCGGTCGGTACGTGGGGGCCCCTCATTTCAGGGCGAGAAATGAGAAGTTGCGCAGCTCAAAGGGCCCGGTCGATGGAATCACGACCAGGGTTGTTGCGGTCTATTTTTCCGTCGTGTAACTTGACAGGTGTGGGGCCGGACACCCCGCACCGAGACGGAGGAAAACCGCGATGCTCGACCTCTTCGGCCCGATCGCCCCGGCCACCCGCCCGGCCCGCGCCACCTTCAAGGCGCACGCCCGGCCCACCGGCGGCATGTACTTCGGCGCCGACCGCGAGCCCGTCGGTGCCGGCCGGCTGGTCAACCTCCGCACTGCCGGCGCCCGGGTCCAGGTCCTCGACGCCACCACCGGCGAGCACCTCGCCGACCTGAGCGCGTCGGTCCGGTTCTGGATCGCCCCGGCCGTCGAGGTCGCCGTCGAAGACATCGAGCGCGCCCGCATCGACGCGGCCCACCTCGAGGCGGCCGTGCACGACTACATGCACTGGTCCTCGTCCGGGCGCAGCGCCGACGCGACGATCGCGCTGGTCTGGTCCTCGCTGCGCTGTGACTACTTCCGGGCCGCCCAGGCGGGGCGCGGCGCGCTGGCGCTGGCGCTGGCCGAGCGGCTCGCCGAGCTGCAGCCGGCCCACGACGCCGACCAGGCCGAGCGTGCCCGCGCGATGGCCGAGCAGAAAGCACGGATCATCGCCGAGCGTGCGGCTGAGGCGGCCCCGGACGAGGTCGTGATCGTGCCGTGCGGCGGTAAGAAGCTGCCCACCGCAGCGCCCGCCGGTGAGCTGTACGTCGGCAGCTACCACCGGGCCTGCCGCCGCGCGGCCGCCGCGAGGGGTGGTCGGCTGCTGATCCTCTCGGCGAAGTACGGCCTACTCGACCCGGCGACCGTCATCGACCCGTACGACCTGACCATGGGCCAGCCGGGCAGCGTCACCGTGGCCACCGTGCGCGGCCAGGCGGCCCTGCTGGGCATCCTCGACGCCCGGGTGACCGTGCTGGCCGGCAAGAAGTACGCCGACGTTGTGACGGCGATCTGGCCGGATGCTGACCGGCCGCTGAACGGCACGCGCGGCATGTTTCAGCAGATGGGCGCGCTCAAGGAGATCGCCACCATGCCGAAGCCTCGACCCCGGACCGTCCCGAAGCGCCCCGCCCGGGCCCACCGCCTGCTCGCTGAGATGACCGGGCAGCTCGAGCTGTTCGCCGCCTAGTTCGCTGCGACATAAGCGCGACACGGGCAGGTCAGGATTCGGGCCATGGACAACGAGACCGCCGAAGAACTGGCCACCATGCAGTCCGTGACCGATCTTCTCGCTCGACTTGACCCCGTCCGCCGTGCCCGGGTGCTCCGCTGGCTGGTGGCCCTCTTCTCTGTGCCCGAGCCCACGGGCTGACGCTGCCCGCCAGCGTCGCTGGCGGGCAGCGTGGTCGGCCCTACTTGCCCGAGGTGTCGCCCTTGGCGTCCTTGGTGGACTGCTTGGTGTCGGTGTCGGGGTTGGGCAGGTCGTCGCGCTCGTTGGCGTCCGTGATGCCCCGCTCCGCGGCGGGGGCCAGCGGAGACGCGGTGGTGTCCTCGAGCCGGTCTTCGTGCTTCGGCATGGCGTGATCCTCCATCTCTCGCGCCGGCGACGCCGGCGACGTCCCAGGGGTGGTGTCAGCCGTCACCAGGGAACGGCTCCCGCAGCGGCACGGTGAGACCGACCCGCTGCACCGCGTCGTATCCCCGGTCGGCCGCGATGCTGTTGCCGTCCTCGTCAGTGACGACAGTTTCGACGGTGAGCTGCCCGTCATGGATCTCGAACCCGGCACCGTCAGGAACCGTTTCGGGGTCGACGGCGTGCGCTCGCAGCCACGCGCATACGCGCTCGCGGGCGGCCTCGTTGTTGCCGGGGTACAGCCGGCCCGCCGCGGCGCGCCCCTCGTGGAGCATGTCAACGCGCGTGATCATCCGTTGCAGCACGATCGGCAGGCTGACCTGCTCGACCCGGGCGCGAACGGCGGCCGCGGTCGCGACCCACGCGCTCTGGATGACCGGGCCGATCCCGTCCCACTCGGGCATCGGCTCCCCGCGGACATTCAGCCCGCCGGTGGTCTCCCCGTACGCCGTGTACGCGACCCGGGCGTCAGCGACCTCCTGGGCGGTGTGCTCGGTGGGCTGCTCGTCGGGGCCCGTCACGGCGTGACCGTCCGGGCCTGGCAGACGTGGTCGCCCAGAGCGGCCAGCCGGAGGCGTTGCTCGAACGGGGACAGCACCGGCACGGAACCCCAGACGAACCGGGACAGCCGGCGGCGGATGATCCGGTGGGTCAGGCTGCGCGGAATGGTGGCCATCCCGTCCCCTCTCTGTCGATCAGCAGATGCACACATCCCCTATCTGCGCGGCCCGCCAGAAGAGAGCGCCCGGGGTCACGTACTGCGGCGGCCGCCCGTCTTTGAACAGGGGGACGCGTACGGCCCGGAGCACCTCGTCTACGAGCTGCGAACAGATCATCTGCACCGGATGCCTCGTGACCGGGTCGCGGCGGTTGACGTACCGGGCCAGCGGCCCCTGCGCGTTGGCGGCGTTCCCACCGGTCAGGGTGAGCGCGGCCAGCGCGGCGTACTGGGCGAATCCGTACGGTGTGCCGACCATTTTCGCGGCCGTGATCCCGGCCGCGGTCCGCCACCCGATAAGGCCGATCTCATCGGGTAGCCGTACGTACGCGTAGCCAGGGCCGATGCGGTCCCGCCCGGTGAGCACAACCCGGCGGGCGCCGGACGGCATGGCCTCCACGATCGCCGCCGACTCGTAGTCGGACTGGCTGACGATAAACGCGTGGGTGATCCACCCGGCGTTCTCGACGCGGCGGCCGCGCAGCAACGCCGCCAGGTCGATGGACGTCTGCCCGGCGAGCACGCCGGCACCGACCCGGCCACGGATGGACGAGAACCCGATGTCACCGGTCCGCAGGTCGGCGACGGACTTGATGGCCAGCACGGATGAGCCTCCCGACCGAGGTTGTTGCGTGATATTTTTCCGTCGTGTAACGTATGGCGTGCGGGCCGGACACCCGCCATTCCGAGACGGAGAGGACCCCATGAACAGCGACCCGAACCAAGCACCCGTGATCGATAGCGCGCTCGACGTTCTGCGCGACGAGACGGCACCCGTGGAGCGCACGATCGAAGCCGCGCGGGCGCTGCTGGACGCGATCCAGATCCGGGTTGGCGTCGATGACGAGCACCCCGACCGCATCGCGGTGACCCTGCACGGGCTCGACATCTACGTCGACCGGCAGGGATCGGACCGGGTGGTCGAGTTCGGCCGGGACGAGATGCCCGGCCTTTTGAGCGTCGACACCAGCCTCGCCGACCTGGTCGAGTAGCACCGCCCACCGATAGCCGCCCGCCGCCTGCTACACCTGGTGGCGGGCGGCTATCGCCTGCAGCTCCCGCACGGGCCGGGGGACGTACGAGCGACGCCATGCCTGGCTGTCGCGGCTGGTGGCCAGGTCGGCCCAGGTGATCTGCCCGCTGTTGAGCAGCTCCAGGCGGGCCGGGCCCATCACAGAGAGCTGGTCGGCGCGGGGGAGCGCGGCGAACACCTTCTGCGCGTCCGGGGTAGCGTCCTGGCCCTCGACGCCCGGGATGCCCATCTCGGCCCACGACTTGACCCGTGGCATCCGCGCGCACCGGCCCTGTTGGTGGTCGTCGGGCCCGCGCTCATCGAGCGGGTGGTGGGTGCCGTGCATGGCCCAGCAGGACGGGCAGGTGCGACCGTCCAGAGTGGAGATCCACGTCCATCCGGCGAGCACGGCCGAGTTGGCGTGGTGCACTGCGGCGGACGTGTCCCGGTAGGCGTCGAGCATCTCCGTCCGGGCGATCACCATGGCCCGCGCCAGTCCGCCGTTGAAGGCACCCTCGACCTGGTCGACCATCGACCGGGCTGCCTCGGTCGGGTGCGCCCCGGTGGCCACCCCGCTGATCAGCGCCCGCCGCATCGCCTGGGTGGCGTCCTCGGTCAGCGACCAGGTGGAGGAGTGGATCTGCGACCGGGCCCGGACGGCGATTGCCTCGAGCGCGCTGGGCAGGATCCGCGCCGCGTACGTGTGCACCGCAGTCGCGGCGGCCGCGGCGGGGAGCTGCGACGCCATGAGTACCGGCTCCGCCGTAGCGGTCGCTGCGACGACTTCGGTCGCGCCGGCACCGATGGTGGTGTTCGTCGTGGTGGTCAGCGCGGCGAGCGCCGCGGCGGTCTGCTGCTGCGCGGCGGCCAGCCGGTCGATGCGGGCGAGCTGCCACGGCGCCGGCCACCGGTCGCCGGCGGCGTACAGGGCGACGACCTGGTCGACGGCGGCCCGCCACTCGGCGTCGAGGACGTCCCACGCGTTGACCCACGCCGCGGTGAGCTGCCGTACGGTGTCGTCGGTCTGGTCGCCGACGTCGGCGCGCAGAGCACGGAGCAGCCACAGGGTCCGGCGGGTGACAGCCACCGTGGCCACCTCCCGGGGTTACAGGCACAGGCGCAGCAGCGGCACGCACACGTCGAGCAGGTCGTTGGGCTGGTCTGCCGGTGGTGCCTGGGTGGCCGGCGGTGCCGGCGACGGCACTGGTGCTGGCCGTCCTGGTGCACCCGGCGGCCCAGCCGGCCCAGCCGGACCGGTCGGCCCGGCCACCCTGCCGGATCCCGACGGCCCGCGCTGCCCGTTCGTCGGTGCGCGGCCCGTGGCCCCGCCAGTCGGCGTGGCCGGGCGGGGGCGTGCCGATGGTGTGGGGGAGGGCGGCCCGGGCGCGGCGGTGGGCCCGCCGGTGCACCCGTACCGGCGGCGCATGTCCTCCACCTCGGCGTCACGCGGTCGGACCCGGTCGACGACCACGCACAGGTCCCGGCGGGTCTGCTCGAGTTGCTTGTCGCGCTCACCGTCGGCGGCGAGGTTCGTCTCTCGCCGCTGCGCCAGGTATTCCTCCAGCGCCGCGACCCGCCGCTCGGTGACCACGTTCGACAGTTGGTAGGCGATCACCGCGCCAGCGACGCTGCACACCAGCGGCAGGACCGCGTACAGGATGAGGATCTTGGCGAGTTGTCGGCGAGGGTGCCGCAGCACCAGCCCCGGCTCGTCGGTCAGTACCGGGTGGGGCGGGGCCGCGCCGTCATGCCTGGCCATCGCCGGCCCCTTCCCCGAGTAGGTCGTCCGGATCATGTCCGGCACGCATCACTTCGAGCCGCAACTCGACGTACAACTCCCGGTACCGGTCTCGGTCGTCTTTGAACCGGTCCCGGTCGGCGGTCAGCACGTCGTTGCGGGCCTGCAGCGCCAGGTTGCGCGCCTCCAGCGCCAGGTTGCGGGCCTCTTCCTTTTCCAGCCGGTCATCGACGCGCTTGTCGAGGTTCGCGGCCCGCTGGGCGCTCGTCGTTCGCATCGTGCCCGCGAGACCCACGACCGCCGCCGTCACCGACGCGATCAAGGCCAGCGCCCCCGCCACGTACGTGATGGCCGGCACGTCCCCACTTGCTGCGGCCGTAACCGCTAGGACCGGCCACACTCATCTACCCCCCTCGGGCTATCCGCTCGGCCGGAGTGGTGCGCGCCAGGATCAGCAGCACGACGGCGATCGCCGCGAGCTTGCCCGGCGCGCCCCACGCGAGGATCTGCCAGTGCACCCACCAGGCGCCGACGATCCCCGCAGCCCAACCCGTGTACCAGGCGGCGAGCAGGGACAGGCACACCCGCAGCAGCCGGTAGCCGTGCAACCCTTCGCCGGCCTGGTAACGGCCGAGGGCGTACGCCGTGAGGCCGAGCAGGACCAGCAGCGCCGGCCCGTACGCCCGCATCCCCCACGGTGTCGCCACCCGCAGCACGTCGTACGACGGCGAGGCGTACGCGCTGTCGCCGATCAGCAACCCGATCGCGTCCCACCCCGCCACCAGGGTCAGCATCGTCAGGACCAGCGCCCGCCAGGACGCCTGGGCGACGGCCCGGCGCTGCCGGTCGGTCACGTGTCTGCGCGGACCTGCGCGGCGCCACCCTCGCCGAGGTCCGCCACCGCGTCCCGCGTCTCCGCCCGCATCGTCTGCACGGCGTCGGCGACCACGGCATCCACCCCAGCCAGGATCCGGGCGGAGTCGACGTTGCCGCCGCCGGCTTGGACCTGCTGGAGCAGACCCTCCAGCGCCGACCGCATCGCCGCGTTGGTGAGCTGCTGCTCCCGGAAGAAGTCGGCGACGAATGCGCCCGAGCCGCCCGGACCGGCAACCATCGCGAACAGCAGGTCGGCCAACCGCTTCACCAGCGGCTCGACCGGCCCGAGCTTGCCGTTGGCGTCGCGGATCGCGAACCCCTTGTAGTCGGCGTTCAGCATCCAGTCGGCGAGCTGGGCGGCCCGCTCCAGCCACTTCGCCTGGGCGCCTTCTAGCTGCCCCATGTCGTCGTCCTCTCCTTGTCCGATACTGGCCAGCCACTGCGCGGCCGACTCGCCCTTGACCATCGAGATGAACGCCCGCGCGGCCGTCCATGCCTCTTGCTCGTTGCGGTTGACGTCCACGTACGCCCGCGGCTGGTCCTCGTGGCTGTGCCATTCGTGGTCCTTGCTGGCGGTGCTGTTCGTGTTCGCCTGGAAGTCGAGTCGGCGGGGCGAGTGCCCGGTGATGCCGTCCCACACGTTGATCGCGTTGAGGTACCGCCGACGCGGATCGCTGCGGTTGTTGTAGACCGCGAGCGCCCGGCCGTAGAGCTTCTTCATGTCGGCCCGGGACAACGACATGTCCACCGCGGCGCCGTACTTCTTACCCTTCGCGGTGACTGGCGGCGCCTTGTCCAAGGGCCGCGAGTTGGAGTAGTCACCGCCGTTGCCGTACCGGATCAGATCCTCGATCGACGGGTGGTAGCCGCCGTTCTTCTTGTGCCGCTCGTCGGGCACGATCCCGGACAGCACTGCCGAGGCGTAGCCGCTGCGGTTCTCCCACTCGTCGGCGAGCCAGCGGGTCGGGGGTGCAACCTCAGTCGCCATCGGCCGCCCCCTCGTCGTCAGCGCCGACCCAGGGGGCGGCGAGCACGTCGTAGAACGGTTCCGCGGCTGCTCGGTACCGGGAGTCGCCCGGCCCGTCCGCCGGGCCGTCCTGCACTGGCATCGGCTCCTCGCTGCGCGCCTTGAACCGGTCGCCGGTCCAGTCGTACAACCAGCAGCAGCCGTTGGGCTTGTCGACCAGCAGGAACCCCTGCGGGAACCGGGACGCGAGCGCCTGCCCGTCGAGCGGTCCGCCGGAGCACACCCCCTGGTGTCCACCGTCGAGCGTGTCCGGATCTTGTTCTGTCACCCCGGGTCCTCCCTTGGGCACGGTGAAGGCCACCACCCCGCCCGGGGTGGTGGCCTCGATTGGTTGGCCTTGCCGGTCTCAGCTCGCCGGCGTGCACGGCCCTTCGTCGTCGTCCAGGGCGCGATCGTCGATGGTGTAGGTCATGCCGCCGCCGGTGCCGTCGTGTGGCTTGTCCGTGGCCACCAGTGCCCCCGGCGGCCACCACGACGGGTAGTCCGGGCCACTGCCGACGGGTACCGCGACGCGCCCCTCGAACCATGGACGGCCGTCGTGCAGCACCGCCCCGCACGGGACGCACCGCTGGACGTGGTCGTCGCCGGGCTCGCCGGCGACGTGCACGACGAACACCAGAGCGGACGGGCGACCCATCAGTGCCCCTTTCCCGGTGGCGCGCCGAGGGCGGCCTGGTGGTACGTGTTGCACAGACCCTCGGGGTCGGTGACGTACTTCGCCAGGTGCCGCACGCACTTCTTAAAATCGCCGTCGGTGCCCCACCCGATCTTCGCGGCGCCCTTCCCGTGCACCCAGTAGGCGCGCAGCTTCCGGTCGCTGCCGGCCTCCCGCAGGTCGAGCAGCACGTTCGGCACCGGCGGCACCCAATCGGCCTCCAGGACGACCGGGGCGGCGTCCAGGCGGACCCGCCCGTCGGTCCACCCGTCCAGCTCGTCGACCAGAGACAGCGGGGACAACCCGCGGGCGGTGTACGCCTCGGCCAGCGCGTCGAGCACCGGTGTGGCTTCCCCGGTCACGTAGACCGGTGGGCGGCCGGGGTTGATGCCGATGGTGTCCAGGGTGATGCCGGTCGCGGCGTCCACCAGTTTCATCGTCTCCACGCCCTCACCCCTCCGGCTGGTCGGCGGCGGCCTCTCCGGGGGGACCGATGACGATGTATCCGTTGGTCCACCCGTTGAGCGCGGCGAAGACCTCATCGTCGGTGGCCTTGTCGCCGAGCGCCGCCCAGCGGCCCATGACTATGTCCTGGGCGGCGCCGGTGCTGTAGCTCCACTGGCCATCGCTGTCGAGGGTGATCCGTTCCAACTCGCGGCCACTGGCAACGGCCGTCACCACCAACGTCCTCATCGGTTACCGCCTCTCGGAACGACCACGCCCTGAGCGGCCGACGTCGCCGGGTCGGCCGGAGTGTCGTCGGCCTGCCCTTCGTCGGTGCCCTCGGCGAGCGCGGTGACGTCGTCGCCGTAGTCGACCGGGGCGGCCTCGCCTGGCCGCCAGTACCGGTACGTCCGCAACCACGCTTGCCGACACGCCTCCTGCTGCGGTGTCCCGTCAGCGGGGTACGGGCACGCCGCGAGTCCCACCTGCCGCTGGGCGGCCCGTTCCCCGAGACGTCGGGCCCCAGCGAGTGCCTGCTCCGTGGTCGTCATGCGAACTCGTTCCCCTCTCCGGCCGACGCGAGTCGCTCCCGTGAGCCCCGGAGTGCATCCCCGCCGGTGAGCTGCGCCTTGAAATCGGCGTAGGTCAACCGGGGGTGCTCACCCCACCAGCGCAGCAATTCCTCGGAGGCGTGCGCCCGGGCCGTCGACCACGCCCCGGAGAACAGCCGCCGCGCGTCCATCTTCCCCTCGGAGCCCTTTTTGAGCAGGTACCCCGACGTTGCGGCTTCCGCGGCACGGAATTGCAGCTCCACGTACTCGGCGTACGCGGCCCTGATGCCCTTCTCTCCGCCGGACATCGCGCGGCCGCGTTCGGAGCGCAACGCCGACGAGTCGGCGCCGTGGACCTCTGCGTACGCATCCAACCAATCCCAGCCCTTCGCGACCAGGGCGTCGATGCGCCGCTCCTGCTCTGGCGTCGAGGGTCGACGTGGTGCGGCACTGGTACGGCGGGTGCCCTTGTCCGGCGGTCCGGCGCGCAGCGTGTCGGACGGGTCGATGTCGTCATCCGCGGCAAGGGCCCGGTACTGGGCGATGAAGTCCGCCGCCCGCACCCGCGGGTGCCGGTCGTCGTACGACAGCGCCAGCCCGTTCTGCACCTGATACCGCCGGATGTCGGCCTCGGTGTCCTCCATGTCCTCGACCGGGATCCGGTACGTGCGGCCGATCGCCTGGACGACCCGCCGGCCGGTCTCGTACCGGCCGGCTTCCATGTCCGCCTGGGCGGTGCCGAGGATCTGCTTCCACACCTCGTCGGCCTTGGCCACGTTCGCCGGCGGTAGCGGGTCCGGGGTGTCCGGCACGTCCACGTCGTCCGGTCGCCCCCGGTAGTACGGGTGCTCGTCGTCGGCGACGCCCTCGTGCTCGGCGATGTGCCTAAACCACGCCATGATCTGCGCGGCCTGGTCGACGACCGGGCGGGGGTCCTTCTTCGCCGCGGCCTTGATCGCTTTCGCGTCGGCGTCCTCCGGCAGCCCGTACACCGCGGCCTGCGCCCGGCGCATCCGCTCCCGCGCCGCCACGTCCCGAGGGTTGCTGCCGGTCTGGTAGAGCCGCAGCACCCCGTACGCCTCGACAGGGTTGCGGTACCGGGCCGGGCCGGCAGGGCCAGCAGCGAGCTTCTCAGCCCGGTCGGTGGCCTCAGCCTCACGCCGGCGGGCCTCGGCGCGCAGCGCGTCGAGGCGTTCGCCCATGGCGTCGGCGTCTTCACCCGGTTCCGCGGCCAGCACGGTGACCAGCCCGGGCGCGAGCGCCAACTCGGCGTCGGTGAGCCGCGTCGGGTCGGCGGCCGCGGCCCTGATCTGCCACTGCCGGAACTCGCGGACGTTCTCGTGCCGTAGCGCCTGGATCTTCCGCCGGGTGGACTCCTTACCCGCCCGGCGGCCGAGGGCCTGCTTCCTCGGGCCGTCCGGGCCGCTCGCGTTGAACATGCCCTGAGACACCGCAGTGGTCAGCTCCGCGTCCGACCAGCCGGCGAACTCCGCGGCGCCGTTGCGGTCGCCGGCGGCGAGCACCAACCGCAACCGGTCACGGGTCGGGAGCTGCACGGCGCGGCCCATCATCGCCCCGTTGCGGTTGATCTCGGTGCTGTCCTCGGGCAGGTTCGCCAACCAGTCATCGACGACCGCGTCGCCGAGTACCTCGCGGACCCCGTCCTCGCCCAGCACCACCACGGCGTTGTTGACCGCACTGTTGCTGTAGTCGGGGACGATCGCCGCTTCCTGCGCGGCGGCCATCGCGTCGACCAGCCGGTCCTGCTGCGCGGCGGCGTGCGCGGCCGCGGCGGCCCGCTCGGCCGCCTGGGCGGCCTGCACAGCGGCTGCCCGCTCCGCTGCCTCCCGGGCCTCCCGCGCGGCTTGTTCCTGCCGGGCGGCGGCTTCCCGGACTGCGTCGCGGCGTTCCCACTCGGCGTACACCCGCTCCATGGCGGCCACGTCACCGAGGTCAGCCGCGTACGTCGCGGCGGTCTCTACCTCGGCGTCGGTCAGCTCAGACATCGGCCGCGCCAACAGCGCCCGCCTCGGGGCGTTCTCCGCTTCGGCCTGCTCGGCGGCCTGCCGACGGTCCAGGTCAGCGCCGATCCGCTCGACCGTGGGATGGTCGATGCTGCCCAGCTCGCTGGTGAGCCGGGCGTACAGGCCGGCAACCTCGTCCTCGGGTAGCGCGGCGAGGTCGTCGGGGACCGACGACACCAGAGCGGTCATCGCCTCTTCGCGGCGTTCCCACTCCGCGAAGATCCGGGCCGCACCGTCCTCATCGGCCTGGTCGTCGCTGGTGACGGCCCGGAACAGCTCGCCGAGTTGCTCGTCGTTCCACCCGGACAGGTCATCGGGCACGATCGACGCTGGCGCGGCCGGCGTGGGCTCCGGATCCGGAGCAGACGGCACGGGCGGAGGCTCGGCTGCGTCACCACCGGGGATGTTGAGCAGGGCATCCATCATGGCCATCTGGCCATCCATGCCGGCCTGCCGGTCGTCGGCGAACAGGCCAAGCTGCTGCACAGCGGCGATCGCGCGTTCCCGCCCGAGGTTCGGCCGGTCAGGCAGGCCGATCGCCGAGCGGGGGGCGGACACGAAGTCGCTCACACCGCCGAAGATGTCGACCTGCTGCGGCGGGGCTGCGGGCGCACTGGTGCCAGCGGCCGGCGTCTCGTCGCCGGTGCTGTTCGCCGCGGGGGCGCTGGGCTCGTCGCCGGCGGCGAGCCGGTTACGTTCCCCGCTGGCGTGCGCGCCGATCTCGTCAAGACGGGCCAGCGCGTTGTCATGCCAGCCGGCCCGGTCCAGGCGCTCGAACTCCGGCCGCAGAGCAACGAGTCGGGCGCGGGCCTCCGCGATGTCGGCGGGGCTGATGTCGTGGTCGCCCCACGCGCTCTCCAGCTCAGCGTCGAGGGTCACGTAGTGGCGCATGAATCCGACGGGGTGCCGCTGCGGGCCGATCGGGTTAGCGATCGGCCACCGGAAGGCGTCGCCGTGATCGATGCCGATCAGGGTGCCGTCCGCGTCGTCCAGCATCCAGTTGCCGGCGTTGCGGTCGACGTTGCCCAGCACGGCATCCGCAAGCCCCATCAGCCGACCGGCGTCGGTGGCAGCGGTCTCGTCGGTGAGAGTGAGCCCGGCCGCCGGACCCTCGTTGGCCCACGCCTCCGCGCCGGTGCCCGCCTCGACGTACTGGGCGTACACCTCGGTCGGGCCACCGCGGTGGATGGCGGGGGTACGCACACCGAACGCGGCCATGGCGAGCGCGCCCAGCTCCTCGGCGTCCTGCTGCTCAACCCCGGTGCGGCCGGGGAGATCCTTGGCGGTCTTCCGGACGGCCATGTTGCCGTCGTGGAAGGTCACCAGCTCCACCGTGGCGGTAGCGCCTCCACCCAGGGTCATCTCATCGACAACCCCGGTCGCCACGGACGCGGCGAGTTGCTCGCCGGCGTCGGCGGTGGAGGCGCGGGCACGCCGGAGGGCTTCCTCTCGCCTGGTGTCGCGGACCACGTCGCCGCGCTCGATGGCCCGCTCGGTCGGGTTGCGGTACGGGCGTCCGTTGCGGGCGTGGCGCCACAGCACGATCGGCGGGTCGGCGGTGGGCGTTTCGGTGGCCTGCGCGTCGAGCTGCGCGCGAACGGTCTGCTCCCGGACGGTGTCCCGGACCACGGCACCGCGGACGATGTCGGGCTGGGCCGGGTTGGGCACCGGGCGGCCAGTGCGGGCGTTCTTCCACAGCACAACGTCCTGGTCGTCTGGTGGCGTCGCCGGCGTCACGGTCGCCCCGCTGTAGACGGTGAGCAGCTCTTTCCGGCCGTGGCCACCGGGGTACTCGGAGAGCGTCACCATGTGCTCGTTGGTGACGCCGGTGGGGACCACCGCGGCGACGTAGCCGGTGGAGGTACGCCCGGTGGTGGTGCCAGCCTGCCGACCGGTGACGGTGACGTACTCATTGCGCCGCAACCCGGTCACCAGCAGGGGTGCCGTCGTCGGCCCGGCGAGCTGGGTGTGCAGGTTCCGCAGCCGCCGGGTGGCGGCCGCCGCGCCGGCGCCGACGCGCTGCTTGTCGGCGACGTTCTTGACCAGGTCAGCCGCGGCGGCGATCGGCACACCGCTCTCGATCGACTGCGCCGCAACGTCGAGCAGAGCCTTGTCGGGCATCTCGACGTCGGGGCCCTGGAGCACGTCCTCGATCGCCAGCACCGCGTCGTCCGGGTTGTTCGCCGGGTCTGGGTTGGCGGACCGGGTCAGGGTGGCGCGGCGGTCTCGTGCACGGGCGAGGGTGTCGGCGCGACGCAGCGACGACATCAGGGAGTCGAGGCGCTGGCCGACCCGCTCGGGCCGCGTACGGCCTGAAATGGCCAACTCGTAGGAGTCCGCGTACGCCTCGTCGTACGCGCTGCGGATCCCGTCGCTGTAGTAGTCCAGCCCCGGTGCCTGCTCGTACTGCTTGATGTGCTGGTCCAGACGCACAAGGTGCTGGCTGACATCGTCCATCCTGTCGCGCCGCACGGACATCGACTCCCGACCGGTGACATCCGGACGGGGCGGGGGCGTGAACCCGCCAGAGGCGGCGTCCAGCCGGCCCGGATCCGTCGCGCCGGCGTTGGGCGCACTGGTGCCAACCGCCGGGGTTTCGGGTGCGTCGGCCGCCGGGGCGTCCGGTGCGCTGCTGATCCGCTCTACCTGCAGGTTCGTGCGTCCCAGGGTGAACGGCATGGCGTCGTCCGGGGCGTCCGGGCCCGGCTTGTGATGCACCATGGCCATGCCGTTACCGAGATCCTCGACCCGGGTGACCGTGCGGGTCCACCGGTCGCTGGTCCCGGTGTTGCGATAGACGTCGCCCGGCTGGAGGTCGACGGCGTCGATTACCTCGACCCCGCGCGCTGCGGCGCGTGCCTGGTCGGCCTGTTCTTCGGCGACCCACCACCGGCGGGTCTCGACGGCCTGAGCAACCCACGCCTCGGCTTCCCGCTTGCTCTTGAATTGCTGCAGGTTGCCATCGCCGAACGAGACCTTGAATCCGCCGCGGTTCTTGGTCACGAGCATCTCGGCGGCGTCGAGCCAGCCAGCCGGCCGCAACTCGCCTCGGTACATCACCGGCGGGGACAGTTCGGGGACGTCCACCACAGCCGTGGGTTCGAGGTAGAACACCTTTTTGTGCAGCCGGTTGTCGGTGTCCGGGCGGTGCTCGGAAATCCGGACCATGATCATGTTGCGCATCTTGGTCCGGCCGTCGGGTGACCACCGGATCCGCTTGGTGCTGGTCACCCAGCCGGCGGTGGCTGCCTTGCGGCCCTGGATGTCGACACCAGCTATCCGGACGTAACTGCCGTCCTTGACGTCGGCGATCGGCACGCGGGCCGGCGCTGCGGGCACACTGGTGCCAGCCGCCGCGGTGTCGGGTGCGTCGGCCGCCGGCGCATCGGGGTCGGCGTCGGTGGTGGCGTCCATGTCGGTGTAGACCGTCATGCGCCACCCGGCCAGCCCGTCCGGGTACTCGGCGAGCTGCACCACGCGCTTCTGCCCGGTGACCTTCCCACGCTTGACGGTGTTGACCGTGCCAGCGTCGCCCTGCAGGTAGCCGGCGCCGGAGATCCGCTGCCCGTACTGGTCAACGCCGACCACCTGGGCGCGCTGACCGTTCTTGAGGTCAGCGACCGGGGTACCCGCAGGCACCAACGGGGCGGTGTCAGGGGCGTCGGGGGCGGTCGCCGGCACACGGTCGCCGTCCGGCGTGCGGGGCGCGTCCGCTTCGGCCTCGTCCACGATGCGGCGGATAGCGGCCCAGTCCAGGGCCGGACCGTTACCGAGACTCAGCGTGAAGTCAGGGTGGGCGGTCTCGCCGGCGTCCACCTCGGCGCGAGCCGCGGCGAAGTCGCCGGCGGTGATGGCGTCTCCGGCCGCGTTGGCGCGGGCCTCGGCCTCGGCGTTGCGGGTCGCGCGGACAGCCTCGACGTCCTCATCGGAGAGGGTCATCAGGTCGGGCCGCTCGGCGAGGATCTGCGCGACGGCGTTGACCGTCGGCTTGAAGCCGTGCCGGTTGGTGACCGGGGCCAGGTCGCGGCCCTCGGCCACGTACCGGGCAGTGTTGCCCGCGGTGCCGCCCATCATCGGGGTGCGGAAGATCCGGGCGGCGTTGTCCTCGACGGCGATCCGGACCCGCTCCCGGTCGATCGGGGGCAGCTCGGCGAGCGCACCGTCGACGGGGACGATGCCCGGGCCGTCCTCGTCGTCGGAAACGTCGAGGTCAGCGCCGGTTTCTACACCGTCGACGAGTTGGTCGCCAGCGGCCGCAGCCGGGGTGGCGTCGCCGGCGGGCTGGGTCGTCTCCTGGCGGCGACGCACGATGCCACGCAGGTCGTCCCACGACCGGGTACGCAGCGTCTTCCCCGTGCCAACGAGGTGGTCCGGTGCCATCGTCTCGGCCTGGTCGATCAGGTCCATGGCGCCGGCGTAGTCGCCGTCCTTGGTGAGCTGGGCGGCCTGGCTGGCCATGGTCTCGACCCGCTCGGCGCGGGCGGCCGCGGCGCGCTCGGATTCCTCCGGCGACCGGGTCATCAGCTCGGGCCGGTCGCCGAGCACCTGGTCGACGGCGTTCCATACCCGCGCGAGTCCATCGCGGTCGGCCAACTTCGTCAGCGGGCCCTCGGCCACATACCGGGCGGTGTTCTCCCGCGACCCACCGATCATGGGGGAGGTGAACATGCGGGCGGCGTGGTCCTCGACGGCCACGCGGATCCGCTCACGGTCCAGGCGGGGAAACTCGCCCAGCGGCCCGTCGTCGGGCAGCGGGCCGGGCTCGCCGGCGTCGGCGGGCGCACTGGTGCCACCAGCCCGAGTCGATCCGCCGCTCTTCTTGCCCTTGCGCCGACGGTCCATCTCGGCGCGGATCTTGTCGGCGTAGTCCCCGCGGCCGGTGGGGAGCAGCGACAGCGTGGCACGCAGCTCCCGGTCGGTCATGGCGGCGAGTCGTTCCTGGTCGCTGACGCGCTTCGCCGGGGTCTTTGCAGCCGGCGGCGGGCTCGGCTTGCGGTACCGCAGCGACTGCCATTTCTTCCGGCCGTTGGCCTGGTCCTCGAAACCGTCGTACCAGTCGTCCGGCTCGCCGCGCTCGTCGGCGTCGTCCAGGGCGTCGCCACCGTAGATCCTGGCGGCGTCCCAGCCCTGTTGGTATGCCTTCGTCTTCGCGGCGGGCGCGCCCTCCGGGGTGGCCGGCTCATCCTCGGGGGTAGCCGGCTTGTCGTCGGGGGCGGCCGCGGCGCGCGGGGAGTTGCCCGCGCGGCCGCGGCCGCTGTCGCCACCGGCGTCGTCCCGGTTTCCGTCGGTGGCGGTGGCGCCGTCCGGCCTGGAGGTACCAGCCGGCGCCGGGGAGGTGTCGCCTCCGTCCTGCCTATCGGCGGCACGGGGTCGTTTGGTAGCGGTCTTCGGGATGATCGCCCCGTACAGATCCCACCCGCCGAGCCCGTTGGGCTCGGCGCGGGTGATGGCGATCTCCGTGTCACGGGCGAGCAGGATCTCCCCGTCGACCGCGTTGACGTACGCGGGGGTGCCCGCGGCCGCGGCGATGTGCATGGTGACCGCATCGGCGGGGCTGGGCCCGGCGTCGGGGGTATCGATGCTGGTGCTGGCGTACGCGGCGTCGCGGACCTTCATCCCCTCGAGATCCTGGATCGGGACGTGGGCGAACATCGACAGCGGCACCTGACGGCGCAGCACGACATCCTCGTCCAGCTCCCCGAACTCCGCGTCGATGTCGGCCACGACGGGCGGTGGGGTCTTGTTCGCACGGATGGCCGGGTTGGTCTCGCGCCACCCACCGGCGAGGTACTGGCCCATGGCCGAGTCGGGGGCCGGGGCCTTCCCACCGCTCTTGCGTTCCATCCACGCCAGGGCGTCACCCTGGGCGGTGACCTTCGCCGGCGAGAAACCGTCCAGCGCCGACCGGGCGCGGGTGGTGTCGGACCCCTTCATCACGCGAGTGCTCGAGCGGGTGAACCGGCCGCGGGCGTCGCGCGGGTGCAGCGAGGGATTCCATTTGGTCTTCTTGACTGCCATGGCTGACCAGCCCCTTTCCTGTGTCAGCCGCGGCGGGGCGGCGTCGCTACTCGGTCGGGGCTTCTTCGTCGTCGGGCGGCGGCCTGTCGCCGGCGAGCCGGAAGAACGCCGGGTCGAACACACCGCTGGGGACAGCGCCCGGGCCTTCCGGCTGCGGGTCAGGGCCGGCGGTGGTGTCGGCCTGGTCGTCGGCACCGCGGCCACCGAACAGCCCGAAGTCGGCGTCGGCTTGCCGGGCTGCGGCCTCGGTGCCCACCCCC
The DNA here is from genome assembly GCF_040647875.1 of Micromonospora sp. NPDC049230. Lineage (NCBI taxonomy): Bacteria > Bacillati > Actinomycetota > Actinomycetes > Micromonosporales > Micromonosporaceae > Micromonospora > Micromonospora sp. NPDC049230. Next base: position 10,840 of record NZ_JBEZCZ010000052.1, on the reverse strand, counting down.
AGGGGCGGTGCGACTGGTGCGGCCGGTTGCCCGTCGGGGCCCATCGGTCCGGGTCCGGCTGTGGCGGGGTCACCACCGGCGCGGGCCAGGTCTGCGGCCTGCTGCCCGGCCCCACCGAGCGGTGGTGTCTGTGGCCACTTGAAGTTGCCCTGGTCGTCGGTCATCTCGCTGAGCAGCGTCTCGGCCTCCCGTACACCGAGGGCCTGCAACAGCAGCCGCAGGATCAGCTCCGGCGGCAGCGTGCTGGTGGCCGCGGCGGCAACCACGGCGTCGATGACGGCCTTGGGGTCGGTCTCGTCCAGGTCCGGCCAGTCGACGTCCACCGTGGTGTCGGTGTCGCCGTCGAGCTGCACGACCTCGCGGCCGGTGACCTTGTCCCGCTTCACCGTGCCCTTCAATGGGCCCTGAGATGCCCGGACGGCCTCGGTGATGACGTGCTGCACCAGTCGCTTCTGAAACGCCGTCCACAGCGACCGGCGGGCCATCATGGCCAGCTCCGTCGGCCAGTCCAGCGTCTCGGCGGTCGCGCGGGCCCCGGTCTGTCCGGGGTCGGCGAGGAGCATGGTGACGGGGATATCCAGGCCTGCGGCGACCATCATGGCCAGCGGCCGCCCGGATTCGGCGTCGATGACGGCGCCGGTCTTCGGGATCGCTTCGAGGTTCCCGCCGACCGGGGTGACGGCCACCCCGCCGACGTCGTTGCGCTCCCCGGGGGTGGTGCTGGTGTTCCCGGCGCCCGCCGCGGCGAGCGCTGCCTTGGCCTGGGGCTTGTTACGGCCCTCTGCGGTCAGCTTCCAGGCGAACCGGGCCAGCGACCGCATCAACGAAGACCACTGCTCGAGGAACTCTTTGTACGCGCGGGCCCAGTTGACCGAGGCGTACGCGTCGGGGATGCCTCGCTGCCACCCGCGCGGCCGGTTCGCCTGCACCGCGATGACCGGGGCGTCCCAGCGAACTTTCACCCCGCCGAACATGCCCGGCTTGCTGGCCGGCTTGTAGTCGACGTCGGGGTACAGCAGCTCCTCGGTGGTCTGCTCGAGGCGACCCTGGGCGTTGTGTGTGTTGCGGGTCCAGACGCGCCGGTAGTACCAGGGGGTAGCCGCGTCGTCCGGGTCGCTGATGACCTCGTGGATCTCGTCGGCCAGGATCGTTCGGGCCTGCACCCACCCCGACTGCGGGCGGGTGAACAGCGCGACGTACACCTCTCCGTCGGTGCCGAGCGAGTGCTCCAGCTCATCGCGCGCCTGAGCGGAGAACAGGGCGCTCTGGTTGCCCGGGTCGTCGATGAACGCCTTGATGACGCTCTGGACGTCCTGCTCTTTCCCGGCGCCGTCGGTCTTGGCCTTGCCGTTGGCGCGGGCCGTGATCTCGCAGCCCTGCCCCCACACGTAGTACGACCGCAGGTTCAGACCGCGTTTGATCAGCGGGTTGGCCAGCGACATGAGCCGGCATACCGCGCGGAGCTGCACCATGCCCTCGGCGGTGAACTCCTGCTGCCCGATGGTGGTGAACCGTCGCCACCCCGGGTCGCCAGTGATCGCCCGCTCGAGGTCAGCGACGGCTTCCTGGGTGCCGGTGAACGGGTTGGTGCCGGCGGTGGCTTCCTCGAGCCGCATGGCCAGCAGTCCGATGTTGTTCTGCGCAGTGACCAGCTCGGTGCGTAGCGCGGCTTCTCGGGTGTCCCAGCTCGCCGGTGCGCCACCGGGCATCCCGCGCCGGCTGCGTGGCCTCGTCGGTGCTGACATCGTCTCCCCCTTCGCGGTCAGTAGGGGGAGATCGACCCCTCGGGGTCGCCGTCCTCGTCGTCCTCGATAATCTGGTCCTCGACCAGCAGCGGGTTGAGTAGCAGCCGGTCGAGCGCCTGGGTGAACGTGTCGACCCGGTCATCGTTGGCGGCCTTCGGGAACGTCTTGGCTTCCTCGGTGAACCCCTCGACCCACGGCGCCATCTCGGGCGCCGGCAGCCACACCTGGCGGGCCTCGACGTACGGGGACACCGCGTACGCGCGCTCCACCTTCGATTTGGTGGGCTCGATGGGCACGATGCCGGGGATTTGGTTGCGCAGCATGTTGATCACGGCGGTGCCGTTGGCCTTGTCCTCGATCAACTTGAGTAGCGCTGCGGGCCACTTCGCGGCGAGCATCCGGAACCGCATCAGGGTGTCGACGAACGACAGCCGGTCGTGCACCTGGTCGAGGAGGTACGCCTGGTTACCGCGGCGGCCCCAGACCTGCATGCACACGTAGTCCGAGCTGTCGGTGTCCTTGAACGAGCAGTCGACCGAGATGATGACCTGGTCGAACCCGACGGGGACGTGCACGCCGTTGCCGAGCGCGGTCCACTGCGGCTGCTCGTAGTACCGCCACCAGCCATCCTGGAAGATGTTGCCGGCGGCCGGGGCGGGGCGGCCCTGGTACAGGGCCGTCCAGGACCGGATGCCAACCTCGCGTTTCTTGGCTTCCCAGTCGGCGGCGGTGCGGCCCCGGGCGGAGACCATGTACTCGCCGGGTTTCCGGTCGAGCGGGTCGGTCTGCCCCTTGTTGGGGTCGTGGTCGGCCTGGGCGGGGATGTTCAGGACTCGCCACTTGACGCCGTCTTCGCGCTTCTGCAGCCAGCCGGTGAGGTCGTCGTCGCGCCAGCGGGTCTGGATGATGACTACGGCGACGCCGGGGCCGAGCCGGGGGACCGCGACGGTCTCCCAGAAGTCCTCGACGACTTCGCGCCAGGCTTCCGACTCGGCCTGCTTCATGTCCCGGTAGGGATCGTCGATGATCAATAGATCGACCGGTTGGCCAGTGAGCGCGCCGGTGATCCCTACTGTGTAGATTCCTCCGATTTGCCCGGTCAGTGTCCACTCGTTCGCCGCGGCGTTCGGGTCGACGTGGATGCCCAGGACGTGCCCGTGACGGGCGACGTCGTCGCGGATGGTCTTGCCCCACCGGCGGGCCATCCGATGCGCGTAGCTCACGATGGAGATCCGCAGGTCCGGGTTGCGGGCCAGCATCCACACCGGGAACCGACGCGACGTGCGCTGGCTCTTGCCCTCCTGCGGCGGCATCGAGATCATCAACCGGGTCTCGCGGCCATGCGCGACGTCGACCAGGGCCTCGTCGATCTGGTCGAGCGCCGGCGTCTGGATCGTCTTCGGGTCGAGGGCCTGGGCCATCTCCCCGGGCGACGCCCACCGCTGCGGCTTCGGGGCGAACCCCTGCCGGGCCTGCTGCCACGCCGCGGCGTAGTCGACCATCGTCATCGGTCACCACCAGTCAGGCAGCGATGGCCGGGCCGGCGGTGGTGGCCACCAGGTCCATGTGCGACACGATCAACTCCTGGACGCGCTGGTCGGTGGCGCGGACGTCCAGGTCTCGCAGCACCCCCATTATGACCATTTGGATCATCAGCCCGACTTGCTCGGCCAACTTGATCCGCGCGTCGGCGATCTTCGCCTGGACAGCGAGCGAGCAGAACTTCCCGAGTAGCTCGTGGGCCTGCTTCTCGAGCTGCACCAGCGCCCGGATGCCCTCATCGACCGCGAACACCCTGCTGTTGCGGTCGACGTCGTACTTGTGGCCCACGAACGCCGTGACGCCACCCTGGGCGAAGATCCGCTCGAGATCCTGGCGCGCGGTCTGCAGCGCCGGGTGCTCCGGGAGCGGCCCACCGTCCGGGTCGTCCGGGTTGTCGTCCCACTCCGGCTTAGCGAGCACGATCTCCTCGGCCCGGGCAGCGCGCTGCAACCGCTCGGCGGCCTCGTACGCGTCCCTGAGCAGGGTGCCGTACAGGTTCGCCTTCCACTTCCAGAAAGCGATCAGCCGGAGGATCTCGGTACGCGGGTCGAGATCCTGCCCGTCGTGCCCGTCCAACGTCCACTTGGACAGCTCGACGTTGAGCGCACCGCGGGCGCGTTGCTCCTCGAGTGGCCGACCGGCGTGGTGCCGGCAGTGCTTGGTGCCGGTCACGACGTTCTGGCCGCACAGGTTCCCGGCCTTGTTGAGGTTGCCGTAGTGGCCGCACTTGTGCTCGGGCATGGCGGCGGCCGCAGCGGCCAACTCGGTCGTGCGCATGCGGCGCTTGGCGCTCATCTGGTCACGTCCTGGATCGCGCTGGCCACGGCGCCGGTCCCCGCGCGGACGGGGCCCGGCGCCGCGTTCATGGGCGCAGCGAGTAGCCGCCCGGCACCTCGGTTTGCCGGGCGGCTACTCACTACGCGGACCCACTCACCGGCCCTGTGGGGCGCGACTCGCCAGCGGCATCGTGGAACGATCGCGGGGCGGGCAAGCGGGGGCAGAAGGGCCGACCTGGGCCCGGACACACCAAAGGCGACGCTCCCGGCCCGGAGGCTCTGGGGACACGTCGCCCGCTGGCGGGAAGTGTTACACACGATGATCAGTCCCGTCAAAGACCGGCTGCGTCGGGCTCGCCGAGCACCCGATCGGCGACGCGCTGCAACTCCTCCAGGTCGTACTGACCGCGGCGGCCCACCCGCCCGTGGTCGGTGATCTCCTGGGGGTACCGGTGGGCCCACAGCCGGATCCGGCCCGCCCACCGCTTGAGGGTGACCGGGTCGGTCTTGCCCCCGTACGTGCGGGCCATGTGCAGGGCGGCGGCGTCGATCTCCGCCAGTGCGGTCGCCACGGCCATCGTCACGCGGACTCCGGTGTGCCCTGCAGCGCGGCGACCAGCCGGTCACGTACGTCGCCGTCGGGCAGCGCGGTGAGCGCCGCGGTGAGCAGGGTGGCGACCTCGGCAGAGGACAGGTTGAGCAGCGGCAGGTGGTGGTCGCCGGCCAGGACGAGGTGCAGCCCGTACACCGCGGCGATGTCGATCGCGGTGCCAAGCAGGACGTCCTGGGTGCCGGTCTCCAGCGCCTGCATCTGCGGTTTCCCGGTGCCGACGTGGTCTTTGACCTGGCGGAGGGTCAGGTCGGACGCCTGGCGGTGCGCGCGGAGTTGACGGCCGAGTGCGCGGCGCTGCTCGACTCCACGGGGGTGACGGTCGGTCATGACGTTCTCCTGCTCGGGGGTGGGGCGGACAGGGTGGGTTGCGAGTAGGTCGCCCAGGTCGGTCATGCTCGGCCCACCGCCCAGGCCAGGCCGAGCACCACCGCGGCGAGCACGATCCCGAACATGGCCCACACCGCAGTCATGTCGACCAGGGCGGCGAGGACCAGCAGCGCGGCGAGGAACAGCCCGGGGCCGGCGGCCCACCGGAGCAGCCGGGTGCGGACCTGCGCCCGGTGGGTGCGACGCTGCGCCCGTCGCAGCGCGGTGGAGATGTAGAGCTGGCCGGAGCGTCGCCTGTAGTCCGGGGCAGGACCCTCGAGCTGCCACCCGCGCCACGGGGCGTACCGCCAGTGCCGCCCCTCCTGGTCGACCACGCCGTACTCCCACGGGCTGCCCGAGTGCAGCGGCCGCATCGCCGCGGCGACCTCGGGTGGCACCGCCGTCAGGTCATCGTGCGAGCGCATCGGCTGCCTCCTTCGGCAGGTGAGGGATCACCGCGGCCGCATCCCGGTAGTCGGGGCACGGCCAGAGCGGGGCGTCGCCGCTGTAGCAGCCGTTGAGGCAGACCACGTCGGGCCCGTCGTGGCTGGGTTCGTGGCGCTCGAGGGTGCGGCGGGCGCCGGCGTACGCGGCGGCCGCGGTGTTGACCAACCCGACGACCAGGTGCGCGTCGTGGAACCGCACGTCGTAGGCGACGGCCCGGCACTCCCCATCGGCGGGGCTGCTGAGGATGGTGGCCTTGACGAACGGCCCCGGCATGTAGCCCACCAACCACGGGCCCGGTGACGCGTCGGCCTGCCCGAGCGGCGCCTCGGCGTCGGCGAGCGCGGCGAGCACCGCGGTGTGCAGCTCGGTAGGCGTCATGCCGCTACCTGCGTTCCGCCAGCGATGCACCCGCCGGGGCACGCCCACCCGACCGGTCGGTACATGGACTCCCGGTACCCGCGGCCGCGGATCTCCCGCCACTCGACGGCCATGGTCCGTTCGCAGCCGCGGCACTGGGGCAGCCGCTCGGTGTGCCGCTCGGCGGCGACCCGGTCCCCGAGGGTGTAGAGGCGCCGCTGGTCGATCGGCCACTTGGCGCGGATCTGCGCGGCCAGGCGCAGCCACTCGTGTTCGGACCAGGCGGCGTGGCAGCGGGGGCACTCGACGCGGGAGCGGTACGGGTCCTGCCAGAGTCCGTACCCGCACACCCGTCCGGTGGTCTCGCCGTCGCCGTCGACCAGCAGGTTCGGGCAGCGGCCCAGCCAGTGATCATCGCGGGTCTCCCCGAGGGTGTGCTCCAGCTCGGCGACCAGGGCGCGCAGCTCGACGCAGAACTCGCCGACTCCGACGTCGTCGGGGTTGTCGCGGGCAGCGGCGTACGGCAGCCACTCGGCGAGGTACGCGGCGTCGACCTCGACGTGCGCCGCGGTCGTCGCCCCGCCGTAGCGCAGCGCCCACTGGGCGGCGACGACGTCGGTCGGTTGCCGGTCGACGCGTTGCCCGGTGACCGCGGCGCCGGCGCGGGCCTGGGCGGTGGGCCCGTCACCACCGATGCCGAGCACCGCGGCGCCGACCCGGTCGCGTGCGGCCCGGTAGGTGGCTTTCAGCGTGAGGTACGCGGCGACGGCGGGGAGCACCAGCGGCTGCCCGTGGCGCATCAGGAGCGCCTCACGGGCCGCGGCGTCGGCCAGGCGCGCGTCGGCGCTCTCGGCGACCTGGGCGAGCTGCGCGGCGCGTTCCTGGGCGACCCGGTCCAGGGCGGGCAACGCCACCGGGGCGCCACCCGGGCGGGTGCCGGCCTTCGGGTCGCCTTGCTTGCGCCACCGGCGGCCCCACCCGCCGACGCGGCCGCGTTCCGGCACCGGGTGGCCCAGGTTGTGCCGCCACCGGCGTACCCACAGGTCTGCCCACTCCGCCGGCGGGACCACACCCACCTGGTCGTCGTCGGCGACGAGCAGCGGCCGCCCGGCGTAGTCGACGACCAGTTCGCGGTGCCACACCCGGATCTGTCGACGTTCCTGCTCCGGTGGGCGGCCGCGGCCGCGGGCGACGGACACGGTGACGGTCTCCACGGTGGACCAGCGGCGCACCTGGGGTGCCAGGGACCGGCGGTCGCGGCGGATCTCGGTGCAGCCGGGGCCGACGAGGGTGAGGACGTCGAGGCGCGCCGGCGTCGGCGATCCGACCCGGGTGGTCGACACCTTCTCCCCGGGGATGGCGGGGCCGGGCACCAGGAGGTGACTCAGGGACCGCACCAGGCGGGGCAGCTCGGCGAGGTGCGCGCGGGCGGCGTCGAGGTGGTGGGTGCACAGGGCGGCGACGGTGTCGTGCGGGTGGCCACCGACCTGACAGATGCCGGTCGGGGCGTCGTCGTCACGCATCGGGCCTGGCGAGGTGTGGACGCATGGAATGGAATCCCCCTATCCCAGCGACGCCCGGGTGGGCGTCTGAACGCGTGTACGCGCAACCGGAGGGAGCCCCATCCCCTCTAGTTTCGGCAGGTCACTGGTGGGTTTGCCGCGCGCACCATGTCCTATCGGAAGCGAATCGGCGGCGGGTGCGGGGTGTGTGGATCTTTCATGTGAGGCCGTGGTCACCACCGCGGTGTAAGGGAGCGCACCCGTCCCGGCCACTGGCCCCCGCCGGGGACGGGACGGGTGCGCCCCTGGTCAGCGTTGCCCGGGGGTGGTGGCAGCGGCGGCCTCGACCTGCGCGGCGGCAGCCGGCTGCGCGTAGGTCGGGCGGGCCTTGGTCAGGCCCAGGGCGAGCAGCCAGCGACCCAAGCGGGGGAAGCGACGCTCGATCAGCCGAGAGGCGAAGTAGTACCCGGCGATCGTCACGCCGGTCGTCACGATGACCAGGGTGGACGATGCGCGGTCCGGCAGGGAGATGTCGTAGTGGGCGTTGACCCAGGTCAGGACGGCACCGATACCGACGGGTACCCAGGTGCGGGCGAGGCTGTCGACCAGGCCGGGCCTGAAGTAGCGGGCGAGCAGGTCGGCGAGGTAGCCGCCCGGGTCGACCGACGGGTCCAGGTCACCGGACGGGGTGGGGGTCTGCTGGGTCATGGTTGTCTCCCGGTCAGTGCTGCCCGGCCAGAGTTGGCCGGGCGCCCGGTCAACGTTGGCTTGGCACCAGGCCAGAGCTGGCCGGGTACCGGGCCAACGGTGGCCGGGCTCTGTGGACAACCGGGGGGCGGCCCGGGATGGCTGCTGCCTGCGACGCCACCGGGGGACACGCACAGCCGGACAGGCGGTGCCGCGAGTGCTCCACCGGTTGCGACGTGGCAACTGGTCGGGGTGCTCGGCTTCCGCGTGCCGTGCGTTCCGAACGAGTGTACGACCGGGGGCGGAATAATATTTCCGCCGTGATCTGACAGGCCGAACGTCGTTCGGTTTCAGTCCTCGCGGCCGGCGATGCGCCGTACGGCCTGCCGATACGCGGCGGCCAACTCATCGGCGCCCGGCACGGGCTCGTCTAGTCGCAGATCGTCCATGGGGCTGAACCCGTGCTGGGCGATGTGCCGGTCTTCGTGGAGCCTGTAGAGGTACGAGGCGGCGGCGTCCAGGCCGGCGAGGTACGGCAGCCGGGCGTGCAGCGCGGCCTCGTCGTCGTCGTAGCCGGCCAGGGTGCCTTCGGCCAGCTTGACCACCTCGGCCCACGCTTCCGTGTCGTCGCGAGCGTCCGTGAGGGTGGGCCGACTCAGCCCGGTCAGGTGTTCCGCGCGGACGATGCCCACCTCGTTGTTGTCGTCCTGGTCTTCGCGCAGGAGCCGGCCGATCTCGGCGATTGCCGTCGCTCGGGCCAGCCGCGCCTCGGCGGCGCGCTGTCCGGCGTGCTTGAGTGCCGTCTCTCGGGCATAACCGCGGTCGCGGCGTGCGATGTCGGCCCTCAGTTGGGCGGTGACCGCGTCGCCGGTGGGTTGCTCTGTCGTGGCCGTGTCCTGGGTGCGTTCGTCGCTGATCTCGCGCAGGGCGGCCAGCTCGGCCCGGTCGGCGTCGGTCATCAGGCGGGCAGCCAGCCGGGCGCCGTCGCGGGCCTTGTTGGCGATCCACCACGGGGCGTCGGTCTGCCGCAGCAGGACGGCGGTGTAGAGGCTGGTGACCTGCCCGACCACGCTGGCGGGTGCGGTGGCGGCGAGCGTGTCGGCCAGCGCGGTGAGCATGTCGACACGGATCGTCTGCGCCCAGCCGACCTGGCGGGCGCTGCCCGTGAGTTGCGGCCAGCCTGCGTGCTCGGCGACGTCGGCGGCGCGGGCGTTCAGTTCGGCGCGGCCGGTGCTCTGGCACTTGGCGCAGGGCTCGCTGGCGAGTCGCTGGGCTCTGCGGTCTCGTTGGCCGTGGGTGTTGCTGCCGTGGATCTGCACCTGCTCCGGGTGGCCGCAGGATCTGGTGATGGTGGTGAGCGCCATGGGGTCACCCTCTCAGCTCGGGACGTAAAGCAACTTTACGGCCAAGCGTTCGAGATGTAAAGCAACCTGACGGCACGGCTGTCCGGAAATGCGTACGGCCCACCATCCCCGGCAGGATGGCGGGCCGTACGCAGCAGTAACGCTCGTTTCCCTCTACCCAGGACCATAGCCCGCAGGTACGACATTCTTGGGCAGGTTCTACGCGACGGCCCGGCTCACATTCGGAACGAGATCGGCCGGTGAGCACACCGACGGGTACCCGAGGTGCGGCTGCTGGCCCGGCTCGAACAGCAGCAACTCGGTTCCGTCGTCGCTGGTCTGGTAGGGCACCAGGCACCGGGCCGCCGGGTCGTACGTGTGGTGGTGGTACCCGTCGGGCATCACCACGTCCCACCGGCCCTGCTCGTCCGGCTCGTCCGCCGTCGCCCGCACCGCCACGTACCCTTCCGGCAGCATCGGCGCCGGGTCGCTCAGCGTGAGCAGCACCGCCCGCCGCGGCTCCTGATGCACCGGCACGGTGAAGTGTCGGCCGCCGATCGTCGCCCCGCCCGGGCGGACGTTGATCGTGTGGACCGGCGCCAGGGGCAGGTCTTCGGTGGGGAGCGCGCCGGCGGCGCGCAGCAGCACCAGTACCAACTCGGTCGCGTCCTCCGGTCGGGCGTCGACCCTCCACACCCCACCCGGGCCGTGCAGCAGCGGCCGCGGGTCCGCCACCTCACCAGCGGTCACCCGCCACGTCCCGGCGTCGGTCGTCCACCGCCACACGAACCCCCCAACGAGGGTGTGCTCCTCGAGGGCTTCCGGGCCGGTGCCGGGGGAGTCGTGGCGGGTACGCAGCACCGACCGCATGGCGGCCGCGAACAGGTCCAGCTCCGGCGAGGGCCGTTCCGCGAGGGCTGTGGTTGTGTGGGGGTGCATCGGTGCCTCCAGTTAGGCGGTCGACAGGTCCCGGGACGGGGCGGCCTCACCGATCAGCTCACGCACAGCCGAGCCCACGATGACATCCGCACACAGGGAATCGACCAGCCGGTCGTCCAGGTAGCGCAGTCGACCCGCGTATCTCCAGACCCGCGGGGTTCCGGGCCCACCGGTGCGGCACTGGACGGCCACGCCGGTGCCGTTGACGACCAGCCGCACCGGGAACGGCACCATGCCGATCGGGAACCCGTGCTCGCGTAGCCACCGGTCCAGTTCCCCGGCTGCCGCACCCTGAGCGTCGGTGGCAGGGAGGGGCACCACGTAGCCGACACCGTCGCCGGCGAACCCAGCGGGTAGCTCGGCGCCGGGCAGCTCCACCGGCGGCCGCAGCGTCGCCAGGGTGCGCGGCGCGACCTGGTCGGCGCGGTCGCGGTCACGGCGTCCAGGGCGACCAGGTGGCCGCCGCTGCGCCGGCACCCGTCCCGGCGCCGGCGCGGGTTGGTCGGCGGTCCAGGGCACGTAC
>NZ_JBEZCZ010000051.1:0-48476 GCF_040647875.1 Micromonospora sp. NPDC049230 | reverse complement strand
TGTTCCCCCTCACGGGGCGGCGGGGGGGGGGGCCGGCGGGGGCCGGGGGGGTTTGGGGTTTTGGTTGGCTCCGGGGTGTTGTATCCGAACGAAACCGCGCCATGCCGGATCGCCGCCCGGACTCCGCCTCGGCTCGACCGCCCTCATGAAACAGGCCTTAAGCTGGACCGGTGACCGACCGCCTCGACGCCGAAACGCTGGCCTTCGCGCACCGGATGTTCGACCTGGCCCGGGCCGGCGCCACCGAGGAGTTGGCCGCGCAGCTCGACGCCGGCCTGCCCGTCAACCTCACCAACGACAAGGGCGACACGCTGCTGATCCTGGCGGCGTACCATGCTCACCCGGACACGGTGGCCGCCCTGCTCGGTCGCGGCGCCGACCACTCCCGGGCCAACGACCGCGGCCAGACCGCGCTGGCCGCCGCGGTCTTCCGCAGCAGCACCGAGGCGGTCCGTGCGCTCCTCGCCGCCGGCGCCGACCCGGCCCACGGCACTCCGTCGGCCCTGGAGACCGCGACGTTCTTCGACCTGCCGGAGATGGTGGAGCTGCTGCGCGCCGGCTGACACCGACGCCGACATGCCGGTATACAGGGTCGGTGGAAGATCCGCTGCCCGAGCAGATGCGCGCCGCCAGCATTTCGCTGTTGGCCGCGCTCGACCCCGCCGTCCGCGAGAGCGCCGTGCACCCGTTCGACGACGAGTCGGCCCGACGCTGGTTGGAATACCGGCCCCGCCCCCGTCCCGGCGTCTGCCTCGCCGAGCTCGACATCGCCGGCCGCAAGGCCGCGCACCGGCTGCTGGCCACCGCGCTCAGCCCCTCGGCGTACGCGCAGGCGATGGCGATCATCTCGCTGGAGGAGGTGCTGGACCGGGCCGAGGACTGGCAACGCGGACGGCACAGCGGTGACTACTGGGTGGCCGTCTTCGGCGATCCGGCGCGCGACGACCGCTGGGCGTGGCGGTTGGAAGGACACCACCTGTCGGTGAACATGACAGTGGTGGACGACCAGGTCTCCCCCGCGCCGATCTTCTTCGGCGCCAACCCGGCCACGGTCCGGTACGCGGGCCGTCCGGTCTCCCGCCCCCTCGGTGTCGAGGAGGACCTGGCGCGGGCACTGCTCGACGCGCTGGGGCCGGCCGAGCGGGGCGCAGCGATCATCGCCGACGAGGCTCCGGCGGACATCATCAGCGCCACCCGTGGGCGGGTCGACGGCCCGCTGGAACCTCTCGGCGTGTCGGCCGCCCGCCTGGGGCCGACCGGCCGCGCGGTGCTCGACCAGGTGGTCGCGGTCTACCTGGACCGGCTGCCACCCGAACTGGCCGTGCGGGAGGCGGCGCGCGTCGAGGGCGGCCAGTTGCACTTCGCCTGGGCCGGCCCGACGACACCCGGCCGGCGGCACTACTACCGGGTGCAGGGCGACGACCTGCTCATCGAGTACGACAGCACCAGCGCCGACGGCAACCACGCGCACACCGTGCTGCGCCGCCCCGCCAGCGACTTCGGCGCCGACATCCTGGCCACCCACCACCAAACCCACGAACACTGAGCCCGGGCGCACGGTGCGCGCCCAGATCGGCACCGGGGGTCAGGGGCGGGTCGCCTCGACGAGGAAGCGCTGGGCGTGCGCCACGAAGGGGCCCTCGCTGGTTATGCGGCGATGCAGGGTGTGCAGTTGTGCGCGGTAGCGGTCGACGGTGAACCCGGGCACCGTCCAGATCACCTTGCGCAGAAACCACACCACCGCCCCGACGTCGGCGAAGGTCGCGCGCAGGGTGGCCCGACGCAGGTCGACCACCCGCAGGCCAGCGGCCTCGGCAGCGGCAACCGCGTGCTCGGGGTGCCGCTGCGTCGGCGGCGGCAGCGGGCCGAGGATCGCCTCACTCAACTCCCGCATGGTGCCCGCCCCGATCTGCTGGGACAGGAACGTGCCGCCGGGTCGCAGCACCCGCGCCGTCTGCGCCCAGTCGGTACGCACCGGGTGCCGGCTGACCACGAGATCGAAGGAGGCGTCGCGAAACGGCAACGGCCCGTCCTGGGCGACCGCCACCACAGTGGCACCCACCCGGCGAAGCGTCCGCCGGGCGACCCGCACGTTCGGCGGCCAGCCCTCGGTCGCCGCCAGCAACCTCGGTGGGCGCGGCACCTCGGCGAGCACCTCCCCACCGCCGGTGTCCACGTCCAGTGCCGCGTCGGCGCGAGCCATCCGGTCCGCGACCAGCCGGGCGTACCCCCACGGTGGACGCTGCTCGGTGGCCCGGCCGGCAAGCCAACCGAAACCCCAACCGTCGACCGGCGCGGCAGCACCCTGCGCGATCAACTCCTCGGCCTCATCCCTGGCGTTCACGGCGATCAGCCTCGCGGCCGGCAACGCCGCCGGCAACCCAATTGCCCACTGCCCGGCCGAGCGGGCCCGGTGGTCGCGGGCCACGTCTCCCGGTCGCGGAGATCGTGCGGGCGGCGCCGAGGTTCGGTACCGGTGTTGGCGGGTGCTGGCTGACCTCAGCCGAGCCCCAGGTTGTGCTCTTCGAGGGCGGCCTGGAGGATGCCGAGCGCCTTGGGGCCCATGCCGTGCAGCCTGGCCAGCTCCGAGCGGGGGACGCCGGCGAGTTGACGCAGCGTGGTGTAGCCGGCACCGTGCAGGGCTCGCGTCGCGGGCGCACCGATCTTTGGAAGTGTGTCCAGCGGCGAGGTCATCCGCGGATGATAGTGACAAGCTCCGACACTGCCGCCCCGATCCGGATCAGGGGCGTGGGCGGGGCATCTCCACAGTGGAGCCGGCGAGCGTGTCCAGGCCGCCGGCCTCGGCGCGGCCGGTGTCGAACTGGCGCATCAGCCGGGCGCCCAGGTGCACGCCGACCCCACCGACGGCCAGTGCGACCAGTTCGGTGATCAGGATCGCGGCGGACGCGCCACGCTGCGGGGAGTGCGCCCGGACCAGGCAGGTGAGCAGGAACATGGCGGCCATCACGGTGTTCACCAGGTTGAAGGCGACCGCCGTGCGGCGGGTGTGGTCACCCGGCACGTCCCACAGGTCGACCATCCCGGCCACCGCGGTCAGGGCGGCGGCGACGAGGGCGGCGACTGCCGTCCAGTAGCCGACCTCTCCCAGGAAGGCTGGCCCGCCGAGGACGTCGGTGAGGTCGAAGACGGCCGTGCTGACGAAGAGCCCGAGCGGGAACGTCACGAGCATCGGTTGGATGGGGTGGCCCTGCACGCGCAGCCGGCTCTGCATGGATCCTCCCCGGGTCGGCACACCTCACCTGACCCAGAGTGCTACCCGTGCCCGGTCACCGTGAAACGACGCCGCCCGTCTCCCACCAGCGGGGAGAACGGGCACCAGGCCGGGTGATCGACTCGGTTTCCAGAAAACCGGGTCATCCACGAGCCCCGGACACCCCGACTTCAGGAAACCCGAGTCGATCAACGGCCGGCCACCGCGCCGACCGGCCGAGCGGCCCGGTGATCAGGTGTCGCGCTGGCGGGAGACCGTGCGGACCAGTCGCTCGGCCACCTCCCGCAGCGGGATGTCCAACGACGACGCGGCGGCACGCAGCACCTCGAGGGCCTCGGCCGGCGGGCAGCCGCGCTGGGTCATGATCACGCCGATGGCCTGCCCCACCACACCGTCGTTCAGCAGCGAGGCGTCGCGTTCGCCGGCCAGCACGAACTGCCGGTTGCGGTCGCGGACGGCGGCCAGCAGCAGGCCGGCGTGTTCGGCGAGCAGCATCGCGGTCAGCTGGTGCTGCGGGGTCAGTACGTCCGGCGCACCGGCGTAGAGGTTGATCGCCCCGATCACCTGGTCGTCGATGTCGACCGGCGCGGAGATCACCCCGCGTACGCCGAGGTCGCGGGCGCGTGCCGTCCAGACCGGCCAGCGGGGCTCACCGGTCAGGTCGGCGGCGAGGATCATCTCGCGGCGGCGGATGGCGCTCATCGCCGGCGAGTCCGGCCCGTGTCGCAGGTCGTCCAGGCCGGCCAGCCGCTCGTCGGAGGCGGCCACGCCGGCCGGTTCGCCGGCGCGCAGCGCGGTGAACCCGCACCAGCGCACCCCGGCCACCGCGTCCCGGGTGACCCGGACCAGCGCCAGCAACGCCTCATCAAAATCGGTCAGGGCGATCAGGCCGGCGGTCAGCTCCCGCAACAGCGCGGCGGTTTCCAGGACGCCGAGTGACTGCACCACCGGTTCCCGCGTGTCGAGGTTCACCGGTCCGCAGCCTCCGTGCACTTTCGCGCTGCCCCAGCGGGCATCGTCACCTGTGTCATCGTCTGCCCTCTCCCGACGTAACCGACCAGCCCTACTACCCTGCGTGACCCGGGTCGAAACGGCGCAATCAGGGCCCCGGCCGCCGTGGACGCACGGTGACAGGGGCCCTGATTGTGCCAGGGTCAGCGCGAGGCGCCGCTGAGTCGTCGACCGATCGACGCGATCAACCGGTCGAGCTCGGAACCGAACGGGTTGTCGTGCACCAGGTACGTCCAGGTGGCGGTGGGCCGGACCAGGGTGCCGTCGTCGGGCTGCCAGTCCTCATCGAATTCGGTCTCGTTGAAGGTGGCGAGGGTGCGGGCCTCGATCTCCGGGATCAGGTCGTTGAACGCCGGCACGGCGGCCCGGTGGAACTCGTCAAGCGGGTCGAGCCGGCCCAGCGCGCGCAGGTGCACCCCCTCCCGGACCTCCGACAGCTCGGCCAGGTGCTCGGCCCACAGCCGGTCCAGGTGGTAGAGCGCGATCGACCGGGCCACCCGGGCCAGCAGGTCCTCGTCCATCTCGCTGGCCTTCTCCGGTGCCTTCTCCAGCAGCATCACCGCGGCCACGTCGCTGGTCAGCAGCCGCTCCCGGCGGGCGGCGAGAGCCTTGCGCTGCTGCTCGATCACCACGCTGTAGCGCCAGGTGTTGCGGTGGATCTCGTGGTTGACGCCCTCGGCGACCCGCTGGGCGTGCTCCACCGCGTAGTCCACCTGCTCGTCGGTGACCAGGCCGTCGGCGTTCATCCGTGGCGACGGGGGCACCGAGTCGGCGGCGTGCCGGACGACCAGGTCGTCCTCCAGGCTGACGAGGAAGACGGAGCCACCCGGGTCGCCCTGCCGGCCGGCCCGGCCCCGCAGCTGGTCGTCCACCCGACGGCTGTCGTGCCGGCCGCTGCCGATCACGTAGAGCCCGCCCAGCTCGGCGACGCGCTCCTGGTCGCTCTGGTCGCTGCCGCCGAGCCGGATGTCGACGCCCCGGCCGGCCATCTGGGTGGAGACGGTCACCGCGCCGTACGCGCCGGCCTCGGCGATGATCGCCGCTTCCTCGTCGTCGTTCTTGGCGTTGAGCACCACGCAGGGCACCCCGGCGGCGTTGAGCCCGGCGGCCAGCCCCTCGGACTCCTTGACGTCCAGCGTGCCGATCAGCATCGGCCGCCCCTTGGCGTGCCAGCGCTGGATCTCGTCGATCAGCGCCTCGTCCCGCTCGGCCCGGGTGGCGTAGATCCGGTCCGGCTCGTCCTCGCGGATGCACGGGGTGTTCGGTGGGATCACCGCGACCTCGAGGCCGAAGAACTCCCGCAGCTGATCACCGACCAGCACCGCGGTGGCGGTCATCCCGCAGACCTTCGGGTAGAGCGCGATGTACGCCTGCACGGCGATCGTGCCGAGCACCTCACCCTCGGCGGTGGCGTCCAGGCCCTCCTTGGCCTCGACCGCCGCCTGGAGCCCGTCCGGCCAGCGGCGGCGCTGGGCCACCCGGCCGCGCATCTCGTCGACCAGCTCGACCGAGCCGTCCCGGACGATGTAATCCACGTCCCGATTGAGCAGGGCGTGCGCGTGCAGCGCCACGTGCACCGCGGAGAGCTGCGTGACGTGCTCCTCGTCGTACAGGTCGATGCCGAGCTTGGCCTCGACGGCGGCCAGGCCGGCGGACGTGAACGCCACGCTGCGCCCGTCCTCGGCGACCGTGTAGTGCTTGCCCTTGCGCAGGCCACGGACCAGCGCGGCGGCGGCGTGCACCGGATCCTGCTCGCCCGGCACGGCGCCGGCGAGGACCATCGGCACCCGAGCCTCGTCGATCATGATCGAGTCGGCCTCGTCGACGATCGCGGTGGCCAGCTCGGGCTGCACCCGGTCTTCCACGTCGGTGACCAACTGGTCGCGCAGGTAGTCGAAGCCCGCCTCGCTCACCGAGACGTAGGTGACGTCGCAGGCGTACGCCTCGCGCCGCTCCTGCGGGGTGGATGCCTCGTTGACCCAGCCGACGGTCAGGCCGAGCAGGGTGTAGACCGGCTCCATCCACTGGGCGTCGCGGCGGGCCAGGTAGTCGTTGATGGTGAGCACGTGCACCGGCCCGTTGCCGAGCCGGACGTGCCCGTACGCGGCGATAGTGGCGGTCAGCGTCTTGCCCTCACCGGTGGCCATCTCGGCGACCTTGCCGGAGAGCAGCGACATCGCGCCGATCAGCTGCACGTCGTACGGCCGCTGGTCGAGGCCACGGCGGGCGGCCTCACGGCCGACGGCGCAGATCTCCTCGTAGCCCACGGCGGCACCCGCGGCCTCGGTCAACTCGGCGTCGTCGAGCGCGGCGAGATCGTCCGCACGCGCCTCGATCGCCGGCAAAAGCTTCTCCAGCGGAGCAAGATCCACGGTCGAGCCGGGGCGCTGGAGGAAGCGCCGGAACTTGCTCTTGAACCGTTGCGACACACCCATGAGCGGCAACGGTACGCGATTCCGGCCGGCTTGCGCGGCCCGGCCGCCGGCAAGTCGACACCGAGCGGACTGAGCAGGCCGACCCCCGACGGAGGGAGCAGGTCGACCGCGAACGGCGACGGTCAGCCGACCAGCAGTTGGTGGCTGGCGAGCTCCCGGTAGAGCGGGTCGGTGGCGGTCAACTCGGTATGGGTGCCCACGGCCACCACCCGGCCGCCGTCGAGGACGACGATCTGGTCGGCGTCGACAACCGTGGCGAGCCGGTGCGCCACGATCAACAGGGTGCGGCGGACGGCCACCGCGTCGATGGCGCGGCGCAGCGCGGCCTCGTTGCGCGAGTCGAGGTTGCTTGTCGGTTCGTCGAGCAGCAGCACCGGCGGGCCGGCCAGCAGCGCGCGGGCGATGGCCAGCCGCTGCCGCTCACCCCCGGAGAGCAGCACCCCACCCTCGCCCACCTGCACGTCCAGGCCCTGCGGGGCGCGCTGCGCCAGGTGGCCCAGGTTGACCTCGTCGAGGACCTCGCGCAGCCGGTCGTCGGTGGCGTCCGGCGTGGTGATCAGCAGGTTCTCCCGCAGCGTGCCGGCCAGCACCGGGGCCTCCTGCTCGACGTAGCCGAGCCGGGCCCGCAGCACGTCGCGGGGCACGGCCCGCACGTCGTGGCCGTCGACGCGGATCGCCCCCGCGCCCACCTCGTAGAAGCGCTCGACCAGGGCGAGCAGCGTCGACTTGCCGGCGCCCGAGGGGCCGACCAACGCGGTACGCGTCCCGGCGGCCACGGCGAAGCTGACCTCGTGCAGCACCGGCTCACCGCCGGGGTAGCCGAAGCTCACCCGGTCGAACTCGATCATCGGGGTGGGCCGTCGCGGGGTCGTCGGCGCGGCGGCGGGCGCCGGCGGGTCGTCCGCGCCCTCGGCGGGCACGGCGAGGATCTCCTCGATCCGCTGGAGGGCACCCAGACCGGACTGCAACTGGGTGTACGCCCGCAGCACCTGACCCAGTGGCAGCGCCAGGAGGAACAGGTACATGACGAAGGCGACCAGGTCACCGACGGAGATCGCCCCGGCGGCGACCCGCGCCCCACCGATGCCGAGCACCAGCAGGAACGCGCCCTGCACGGTGATCGAGCCGATCGGGCCGACGAGTGACTGCACCCGGGCCACCCGCAGCCCCGCCTCGTAGGCCTGCCGGGCGCTGCCGGTGACGGTCTGCGTCTCCCGGGTCTCGGCGCGGCTGGCCCGGATGGTCCGGGCCGCCGAGATGGCCCGTTCCACCGCCGAGGTCATCTCGCCGATCCGCTCCTGGGCGGCTCGGGCCAACGCCCGGACCCGGCGGGCGAAGGTGGCGGCGAAGCCGAGCCCCAGCGCCACCCCCAGCAGGGTGACGCCGAACAGCAGCGGGTCGAGCAGCACCATGGCGGTGCCGGCGCCGACCACCGTCACCGCCCCGGTCACCGTCTCGAAGAGCCCGGAGGTGACGACCGCTCGCAACAGGGTGGTGTCCGAGCCCACCCGGGAGAGCAGGTCACCGGTACGCCGGCGGTCGTACTCGGCGATGGGCAGCCGCAGCAGGTGCCCGGCGAGCCGACGCCGGGTGCCCAGCACCAACCCTTCGGCGGTGCGTTGCAGCAGGTAGTCGCGGAGCCCACCGATGACCGCTCCGAGCACCACGAGGGTCACCAGCACCGCCACCAGGTCGGCCACCGGGTCGTCGGTGCCGATCCGGTCGAGCACCGACCGGGTGAGCAGCGGCTGTGCCAGCGACGCCGCCGCGCCGACCAGCGACAGCACGCCCACCACGACAAGGGTGCCGGTGTGCTCCCGCAGGTACGGCAGCAGCGCGCCCAGACCGACCGGCCGGCCCGCGCTGCTGTCGCCGGTCGGCCGGTCCGTCGAGGCGCTGTCGGTCGGGGGGTGCGCCGAGGTGCTGTCGGCCGACCCGCGCGTGGAGGTGCTCATGCCGGGAACGGTAGTCCGCCCCGTCATCCCGGCGGGCGCGCTCGGGTGCCGCGGGTCAGGCGGACAGCACCACCTGTTGCTCCTGGCGGCGACGGTCCGCCAGATCGGTGAGCAGGGTGGGCGCCTCGTCGAACGGCACCACCGCCGAGACGACGTGCTTGCGGATCACGTCCCCGTAGGCCCGCAGCAGGTCGACGGTTTCCGCGGAGAGCCGCTCGCGGTCCCAGGTGGGCGCGAGCCCGCGCGGCACCCGGCCGATCTGCGCGCAGCGCAGCGACAGCCCGTTGTGGTGGAACTCCTCACCGAGCCGGACCGCGTCCGCGCCGCCCTGGTAGAAGGCGAGGTCGATGACGGTGCCCTGGGGCCGCAGCAGCCGCAGCGCGAGCTGCAACGCCCACGCCTGCCCCCGGCACTGGAACACCACGTCGGCGCCCCGGTCACCGGCGCTGTGCGCCCAGCGGGTCTTGAGCACGACCGCCGGATCGTCCGCGTCCGGGTCGAGGGTTTCCAGGCCGAGCGCCTCGGCGACGTGGCGGCGCTGCGGGGTGGGGTCGAGCACCACCACCGAGGCAGCGCCGTTGCGCTGGGCGAACAGCGCCGTCAGCAGCGCCACCACGCCCGCGCCGACCACGGCGACCCGTCGGCCGCGGACGCCGTCGCCGAGCGTGCGGACGTCGACGCCGTGCAGGTCGGCGGCGGCGTGCAGCAGACCGTTGGCGCAGATCGGGCCCATGTGCGCCACGTAGACGCCGAGCAGCGGATCCAGGTCGTCGGGCAGCGGCACGAACCGCTCGGCGACCGGGTCGGCCAGCCAGCCGGTGCGGTGCCCGTACGTCATCGCACCGACAGTGCCCACCGCGACGGCCGGGGTCTCGCTCTCCACCACCCGGCCGACCTGCATGTAACCCAGCCGGGTCACCGGGTACGGCGTGCTCGCCGCGCCCGGCTGGAACAGCCCCAGGTCGGCGTTCCAGGTGACGTTGAGGTAGGGGTTGGTGCCCTTGACGTAGCTCAGCTCGGTGCCGGCCGAGACGCCGCTGAACAGTGTCTCGACCCGGAACGTGCCGGGGCGCAGCGGGGCGGCGTCCTGCTCCGCCAGCTCCACCCGGCCCGGACCGGTGACCACCACGACCTTCTCACGCATCGACTGTCACCCCCGCGCTGAGCACCGCCGGCGCGGTGGGGGTGGCGAGCCGTACTGTCGCGCCGGTGCGGGCCGAGTCGGCCACCGCGAGGGCCAGCCGTTGGGTCGCGAGGGCCTCGGCGTACGGGACGCGGACGTCGTCGCCGACGCCGCGTACGGCGTCGACGAAGGCGCGGTCCACCGCCACCCGGGCGGCTTCCGGGTCGGCGGGGATGTGTCGTTCACCGTCGGCGTCGCGGATCGTCAGGCCGTCCTCGGTGAGCGCGAGGGCCAGCCCGTCGGCGAGGATCTCCACGCCGGCGCGGTGCTTCCAGCCGAGCACGCAGGCGGCGCTGAGCGTGCCGACCGCGCCGTCGGCGAAGCGCAGGGCGGCGGTCGTCACCGAGTCGATGTCGGCGCCGTCGACCGGCGGCGGTGTGCCGTTGCCGTACGCGGTGACCTCGGTCACCTCCCCGGCCAGCACCCGGATCAGGTCCAGCACGTGGGCGGCCTGCTCGACCACCGGGCCGCCGGAGCGGTCCCGCCGCGACCACCACGCCACCGGGGGCACCTTGTCCAGCCAGGCGCCGCTGACCATCCGCACCGGACGGTCGGCGAGCAGCTCGCGGGCCTCGTCGAGCACCGTCAGGTAACGCCAGTGGTGGCCGACGGCGGTGCGCAGCCCGCTGCGGGCGACCAGGTCGGCGATCCGTTCGGCGGTGTGCAGGTCGACCGCGACGGGCTTCTCCACGAACATCGGCACCCCGGCGTCGAGCACTGCCTCCTCGGCCGGGCCGTGCGCGAACGGCGGCACGCAGACGTAGACCGCGTCCGGGCCGCTGGCCAGCAGCTCGGCGACGTCGGCGCAGGATCGCGCGCCGTGCTGCGCGGCAAGCGCCGATGCCGCCTCCGGTGTGACGTCGGTGACGGCGACCACCTCCACGTCGTCGAAGGAGGCCAGCACCCGGGCATGGCGTTGTGCCACCCCACCCGCTCCGACCAGACCGACCCGGCATACACGCATCCGACACCCCTTCACCGACGTTTCTTGTGCGATGGGAGCAGTCCCCTGGGGTGCGCGCAATCAAACGTTCATCCTCCGGGAACGCGCAAGCGTCACCCTTGTGATCAAGCTGTTGCCAAGAAAGCGGTTAGAGCGTGCTGGCGAATGGGAACAACCAAATTCGGTTTTTCCACGCACGAACGGAGGGGTGCCCGTGCGGGATCTGACAACGAGCGTGTCACCGGTGGTGGAGGCGTGGGCCACGTACCGGACGACGTCGGCCGGTGACTGGCCGGCACGTCGACTGATGCGGGCCAAGGGATCGACCAGGGTCAGTGTGGTGCTGCCGGCCCGCAACGAGGAGGCCACCGTCGGCGCGATCGTGTCGACAATCCGGGAGCACCTGATGGATCGGGTCGCCCTGGTCGACGAGCTGATCGTGGTGGATTCGCGGTCGACCGACCGCACCGCGCAGGTGGCAAGCGCCGCCGGGGCGGAGGTGGTCTGCCAGGACGAGATGACCCGTGGGCTGCCCCGGCTGACCGGTAAGGGTGACGCGCTCTGGGCCGGCCTGGCCGCCGCCGAGGGTGACGTGGTGGCGTTCATCGATGCCGACCTGCGGGAGTTTCGCCCGCACTTCGTGAGCGGGCTGCTCGGTCCACTGCTGACCGACCCCTCTGTCGATTTCGTGAAGGGCTTCTACCACCGGCCCCTGGTGGGCGCCGCCAGCGTGGAGCAGGACGGCGGCGGCCGGGTGACCGAGCTGATGGCCCGCCCACTGCTCAACCTGTTCTGGCCCGAGCTGGCCGGCTTCGTGCAGCCGCTCGCCGGCGAGTACGCGGGCCGCCGGGACGTGTTGGCCCAGGTGCCGTTCGTCTCCGGGTACGGGGTGGAGACGGCCATGATGATCGATCTACTCGACCTGGTCGGCCTGGATGCGATGGCGCAGGTCGACCTCGGTGAGCGCAAGCACCGCCACCAGGACACGGCGGCCCTCGGCCGGATGTCCGCCCAGATCATGTTGACCGCCTGGTCCCGGTTGCAGCGACGCGGGTGGGCGGCCCCCGGGCTGGCGCCGGAGGCGTTGTTGACCCAGTTCCGTCGGGGCGGTTCCGACACGCTGCCCAACCTCGACCGCGAGATCGTGGTCAGCGACGTGTCCATCGAGGAACGCCCGCCGCTGGCCGAGCTGCGCCACCGGGTGCCCCGCCGTCGGGTGGCCGCCGCGTGAGTCTCACCGTGCTGATGAACGCCGGCCCGTGGTTGTCCGTGCCGCCGCCCGGTTACGGCGGTATCGAGAACGTGATCGCCACGCTGGTGCCGGAGCTGCGGCGACTCGGTGTGCGGGTGGTGCTCGCCTCGGTGGGCAGCAGCACCCTGCCGGTGGACGAACAGGTGTCGGTCTTCGCCGACGGGCAGTTCGCCGCGTTGCAGCGGCCGTACAACCAGGTTTGCGGGATCGCCCAGGCGCACCTGGCCGGGGTGGTTCGTGAGCTGCACGCCCGCGACGACATCGACCTGGTGCACGACCACGTGGAGGCGGTCGGGCTGGCCACTCTCGCCGCGATGGGCCCGGCCGGGCCGCCGACCCTGCACACCCTGCACTGGGACCTGGCCAAGCACCCGGCGCTCTACGGCGGTCTGGACGGCGGCGACCGGGTGCGGGTCAACGGTGTCTCCGCGTCGCAGTTGGCCCGAGCCCCACTGGCGTTGCGAGAACACTCGGTGGGGCACGTGCACCTGTCCACCCCGCTGGCCGTCGACGCCGACCGGCGGCCGATGCCGGCCAAGGGCGAGCACCTGCTGATCCTGGGTCGGATCAACCCGGGCAAGGGGCAGGACGTGGGCGCCCGTCTCGCCCACCGCGTCGGCTTTCCGCTGGTCCTGGCGGGCCCGGTGGGCCCGTATCATCGGCCGGCCGATCTCGCCGCGGCCGGCGACGAGGCCCGGCAGAACCCGGACGTGCGGTTCTTCCTCGACGAGGTGGCGCCGCACGTCGATGGCGACCTGGTCCGCTGGATCGGCACCGTGGCCGGTCAGGAGCGCGACGACCTGCTCGCCAGCGCCCGCGCGTCGCTGTTCCCGCTGCGGTGGGAGGAGCCGGGCGGGACGGCGGTCGTGGAGTCGCTGGCCCTGGGCACACCGGTGGTGGCCACCGCCCGGGGCTGCCTACCGGAGTTGATCGAGCACGGCCGCACCGGCTTGCTCACCACCGACGAGGATGAGCTGGCTGACCTCGTACTCGGAGCCGAGGTGCTCGACCCCGACGAGTGCCGGCGGGTGGCCGCGCAGCGCTTCACCCCCGCGGTGATGGCACGGCGTTACCTGGAGCTGTACGAGCGGGTCCGGCACCTGGCCAGCGAGCCGAGGCTGCTCCCGGCCTGACCGGCGGCCCGGCACGGCGGTTTGGGGGTGGCGGCAGCGGGTAGCCCCGCAGCCTCATGCCCGCCGCGCAGCGAGGAGCCGGTGATGGTCGGACCGATGGCGCACTCCCGGGCGCGCCCCAACCCGGCCGACGGCAAGCCGCCGGTACGCCGTGCGGCGGCCTCGGTGGGGGTGCTGTTCCTGCTGATCGGCGCGCTCGGCTTCGTGCCGGGGATCACCAGCGGCACGGACGCCCTGCGGTTCGCCGGGCACGGCTCGGGGGCGTACCTGTTCGGCGTCTTCCAGGTGTCGGTGCTGCACAACCTGGTGCACCTGGCGTTCGGGGTGGCCGGTCTGGTGCTGTCCCGGACGGTCCGGGGCGCCCGGACGTTCCTGATCGGCGGCGGTGCCATCTACCTGGTGTTGTGGCTCTACGGGCTGGCGGTCGACCACGACACCGGGGCGAACGTCCTCCCGGTCAACGACGCGGACGGCTGGCTGCACCTGGGCCTCGGCCTGGGCATGATCGCGCTGGGTGTCCGCACCGGCCGTCCCCGTCGGTGACCCTGCCGTCGCGGGCCGTGACCTACGTCGCCCCGCCGCCGGCCCCGGTTTGGCGCGGCAGGGGCTCGGGTAGTTGGCAGATCCCGACCCAGTAGCGAATCGAGGGCCCGAGATGTCCAGCCGGATCACCTGCGACGTGCGCTCCACGGCACCGGTGGCGGTCGTCCGGCTCCGCGGCGCACTGGACCTGGGCACCATGCGGTCGGTGCATGAGGCGCTCAACAACGCTCTCGTCGAACAGACCGAGGCGCTGGTGGTCGATCTGACCGAGGTCGACGTCCGGGACCGGCTGGCGCTGTCGGTGTTCGCCGCGACCGCCCGGCGGGCCGAGGAGTGGCCGGCCGTGCCGGTGGTGCTGTGTTCCCCGTCGCCGGTCGCCGCGCGGTGGCTGGCCGAGACGGCCGCCTGCCGGGTGGTTCCGGTGTCTCCGGACTGCGCCGAAGCGACACGGGTGGCCGGTGCGATGGCCACGTTGCGGATGCGGGCCCGGCTGGAGCCGGTGGCCGGGGCCTGCCGGCGTGCCCGGGAGTTGGTCACCGAGGCGTGCGCGCGGTGGAATCTGCCCGACGCGTCCGGCCCGGCCGCGCTGGTGCTCAGCGAACTGGTCGGCAACGTGGTCCGGCACGCCGGCACGCCGATGCAGGTGACGGTGACCCTGCGCCGGCCCTACCTGCACCTGGCGGTGGTGGACGGCAGCCGCGCCCAGGCCCGGCCCGGCGAAACGGACCTGCGCGCCGAGGGTGGGCGGGGTCTGCTGCTGGTACGCGAGCTGACCCAGCGCTGGGGCAGCGTGCCGGCCGGTCAGGGCAAGGCCGTCTGGGCGATGCTGCCGGCGACGTGAGCGTTCGAGGTGCCTGCACCGGTACCGGCGATCTGACCGAAATTACCGCTCTGGCCTGGTTACATGGTGGGAAGGTCGGGTAGGCACGCCCGTCCTTTCTGCCGTCACGACGGGGTGAGCAGCCATGCCCAAGCGGGTAACCACGGAACCCGGTCGCGATCGGGGCCCGGCGATCCTGGCACCGGCCCGCTTCGGGGGGTTCCCCGGAGCGGTACGAGCACCGGTCCCCGGCAGCTCGTTGATCAAGTTTCTCGCGACGACCGACCACAAACAGATCGGCCTGCTGTACCTGCTGACCTCCTTCGCGTTCTTCCTGCTGGCGGGGTTGCAGGCGATGCTGATGCGGGCCGAGCTGGCCCGCCCGGGGTTGCAGTTCCTCTCCTCGGAGCAGTACAACCAGCTCTTCACCTCGCACGGCGCGGTGATGCTGCTGCTGTTCGCCACGCCGGCGGCGTTCGGGTTCGCCAACTTCATCGTGCCGATCCAGATCGGCGCACCGGACGTGTCGTTCCCCCGGCTCAACGCGCTGGCCTACTGGCTCTACCTGTTCGGCGGGCTGATGGTGGTCGCCGGCTTCCTCACCCCGCAGGGGTCGGCCGACTTCGGCTGGACCGCCTACACCCCGCTGAGCAGCGTCGAGAACTCCCCCGGGGTGGGCGCGAACATGTGGGTGCTCGGCCTGGTGCTCTCCGGGCTCGGCACCATCCTGGGCGCGGTCAACCTGATCACCACGATCCTCACCCTGCGCGCGCCCGGCATGACCATGTTCCGGATGCCGATCTTCACCTGGAACATGCTGTTCACCAGCGTGCTGGTGATCCTGGTCTTCCCGCTGCTGGCCGCCGCGCTCCTGGCGCTGTCCGCCGACCGTCTGCTCAACGCGCACGTGTACGACGCGGTCACCGGCGGCCCGATGCTCTGGCAACACCTGTTCTGGTTCTTCGGTCACCCCGAGGTGTACATCATCGCGTTGCCGTTCTTCGGCATCATCACCGAGATCATTCCGGTCTTCTCCCGCAAGCCGCTGTTCGGCTACACCGGGATCGTGCTGGCCACCGTGGCGATCACCGTGCTGTCCATGACGGTCTGGGCGCACCACATGTTCGCCACCGGCCAGGTGCTGCTGCCGTTCTTCAGCATCCTGAGTTACCTGATCGCCGTGCCCACCGGTGTGAAGTTCTTCAACTGGATCGGCACCATGTGGAAGGGGCAGCTCACCTTCGAGACGCCGATGCTGTTCGCCATCGGCTTCCTGGTCACGTTCCTGCTCGGCGGCCTCACCGGGGTGCTGCTGGCCAGCCCGCCGGTCGACTGGCACACCCACGACACCTACTTCGTGGTGGCGCACTTCCACTACGTGGTGTTCGGCACCGTGGTCTTCGCCCTCTTCGGCGGCTACTACTTCTGGTGGCCCAAGATGACCGGGCGGCTGCTCGACGAGCGGCTCGGCAAGGCGCACTTCTGGACCATGTTCATCGGCTTCCACGGCACCTTCCTGGTGCACCACTGGCTGGGCGCCGAGGGCATGCCCCGGCGGTACGCCGACTACCTGCCCAGCGACGGATTCACCACGCTCAACACCGTCTCCAGCATCTTCGCGTTCATCCTCGGCCTGTCCACGTTGTTCTTCATCTACAACGCCTGGAAGTCCTGGCGGTACGGCGCGGTGGTGACGGTGGACGACCCGTGGGGCTTCGGCAACTCCCTCGAATGGGCCACCAGTTGCCCGCCGCCGCTGCGCAACTTCGACCGGATGCCCCGGATCCGCTCCGAGCGCCCCGCCTTCGACCTGAAGTACGGCCCGCTCGTCGCCGACCTGGGCCGGGACCTGCCGCAGCGCACCACCAAGCCGCCGCAGCACTTCGCCGAGGAGTTGCGGATGGAGCACCACACTCCGGAGTCGCCGGCCGCCGAGGGCGCGCACGGCGCCCGGGACGCGACCGACTACCAGCCGGCGCCACGCTCGGGTGCCCGGCCGGTGGATGTGCCGGAGCCCGAGGGCGTCCGCCGGCCGAGCTTCGAGCAGAGCGACGCGCCCAAGGACGCCGAGGACGCGCCGAAGCCGCACGAACGCTGGCGGCACCCGCACAGCGACGGCAACCCCGAAGAGCACTGACCGGGGTACGCGCACAGCAGGGCCGGCACCCATGGTGGGGTGCCGGCCCTTCGCTCGTCCGAGTGGTCAGTCCCGGGCGGGGGCCAGGCCGGCGGCGGTGAGCGAGCGGCGTACCGCGGGCTGGACCCGGGTCAGCCGCAGCGGCACGCCGGTCCGCTCGGCCGCGTCCCGTCCCGCCATCAGCGCGGCGATCCCACCGGCGTCGAACCCACCCGCGCCCACCAGGTCGACGACCACCTCGCTGGGCTGACCGGTGACCGCCTCCAGCATGGCCCGGCGCAACTGGTCCGCGCCGTCGCGGTCGATCTCGCCGCCGACCTCGACCACCACCCGGTCGCCGTTCTGCTTCACCGAGATCCGGGTCTTGCCCGGGTCGGGTTCGGCGGCACCGTTCTGCCAGGGCGGCGGCGCGTCGGCGAGCATCGCCTGACGCAGCCAGGTCAGCGCCCGCGACAGCAGCCGGGACACGTGCATCTGCGAGATGCCGAACCGGGCGGCGATCTCGGCCTGGGTCTGGTTGCCGTAGAAGCGCATCGCCAGGATGCGCCGCTCGCGCCAGGGCAGTCGGTGCAGCAGACCGCTCACCGTGACCCGGTCGTCGACCGACTCCAGGGCATTGTCCGACTCGCCGACCAGGTCACCGAACTCCGCGGAGCTCTCACCGCCCACCGGGGCGTTGAGGGAGGCCGGGCTGTAGCCGGCCGCCGACTCCAGCGCGGCGAGGATCTCCTCCTCCGGGGTCTCCAGGCGGGCCGACAGCTCGGCCACCGACGGCGCCCGGGACAGTTCGCTGGTCAGCGCGGCGGTGGCCTGCCCGACCTCGAGGATCAGGTCCCGCAGCCGGCGGGGTACGTGTACGCCCCAGGTGCGGTCCCGGAAATGCCGTTTGATCTCCCCCACGATGGTGATCGCGGCGTACGCGGTGAACGAGCCCCGCTCCGGGTCATACCGGTCGACGGCGTTGACCAGCCCCAACCGGGCGACCTGTTCCAGGTCCTCCAGCGGCTCCCCGCGACCCCGGTACCGCCGGGCCAGCCGCCCGGCGAACGGCAGCGCGAAGCGCACCAGGTCGTCGCGGGCCTCCCCCCGCCGCTCCGGCGGGAGCCCGGCGATCCGGGCCGCGTACGCCAGTGCCGCCGCGTCGAGATCCTCCAGACCCCGCTCGGTGGGTGGTGGTGTGGTCGTGGTCGTGCTCGTCTGTCCGAACATCCGCGCCTCCCTCAGGAAGGTCCCCCGCCCGGATCGGGAAACCGGTCGTGCGCGTGGTCGAGCCACGCACCGGGCCGGAAAAGTGGGTCAGTGACTGGGATGCCAGCGGGCGACACCGCCTCTACGCGGCGCAATCAGGCCGTCGCAGCCAGCGATGTTCCCGCTCCGTAGGTACTCAATCACGGGACCCCGGGTTCGCGAGGAAGTTTCGGCGTGCTCCGCCTCAGGAGACCAACAACCCCTGGTGGCCGCCGCTGTCCCGGAGCACGGCCAACGCCTCGGCGGCCCCCAGCAGGGGCGGGGCGGGCAGGTCGTACGGCTGGGCACGCAACACCTCGGTGGCCCGGCGGGTGGGCACCGAGGTGACCGGGTAGCCCCGGGCGGAGGTGCGGTCCAACGCCCGACGCCGCCGCCCGAAGCCGGCCACCGCCAGCCACTGCGGCAGCCCCGCCAGGGCCGGTGACCGCATCCCGGGCGGCTCGGGCAGCACGTCCACCGAACTGAACGCCTCGCTGCCGGCCAACCACCACTCGGCCTCGTCGACGCTGCGCCGGGTGGCGTTCTCACACCAGTACGGCACCAGCCCCGCCCGCACCACCTGCCACGGGTCGAGCAGCCGGCCGCACTCCACCACCAACCGGTCACCGGTCTTGCCGGCAGCGCGCAGCCACCGCCGGTACAGGTCGGCCACGCCCGCGCTCAGCGCCGCCGGCCGGGGCACCAGCACCCGGTGCAGCGGGTGCTCGTGCCGTGCGCACCAGTCCCGCACCGCCGGCTCGAAGCCCGGGTCGACGCCGTGTTCGGCGTACCCCGACGGTATGGACACCCCCGGTGGCTCCCAGCGGGCCGCGTCACCGCCGACGGAGCGCAGCACCTGCCGCAGCGCGTGGCTGTCCGGGTGGAAGTCGACCGGGTCCAGCCCGCTGGCCGGGCAGCCGACCTGGAAGCTGTGGCCGGGACCGCCCTCCAGCACCGGCCAGGTACGCGCGTCGCGAACCAGCAGCACCGGGGCACCCGGGACCAGTCGGTCGGCCAGAAACTGCGCGTACGCGGCCGGTAGGGCCGTCCACGCGGCGGCCAGCGACACGGTGGCCCCGGTCAGCGGGCCGCGGCTGGCCGGGCAGTGCACCTGGCGCAGGTGCAGGTCGGCGTTGCCGGCGAGCAGTCGCACGGCGAGCGCCGCACCGTGCTCCAGTGCGTCCGTCGGGCGGTCCACCGCGCCGCCGGACCAGTGCACTGTCATCTCGAAGCCGGCCGGCAACCACGGCACGCCGAGAGCCACCGCGAGGTGTGCCGCCGCGCCGTGCGGTGAGCCGATCAGCACCCCGGGGTAGCGCCGGCGGGGGTACTGGTCGACGAACCAGCGGGCCACCCGGGCGGCGTCCACCTCGTCGGTCTGGGCCACGGTGAGCGCGACCCGACCGGCGACGCGGGTGACCGCGGCGCGGCGTACCGGCTCCGGGGCGTCCGGGAACCGCGACGTCGGCCCGGTGTGCCCGAGGTCGGCGCAGTCCACCCCGCGCAGGGCCCGGGCGGTGGCGGCGACCAGCACCCGGGCGGCGCTGCCCGCGGCCACGACCCGGTCGCCGGCGAGACCGGCGCCATCGGCCGTGAGCCCCTTGTGCACCTTGTGCACCGGCCCCACCTTGCCTCTTTCGCTCACCACGCGGCCCGGCTTCCCGTCCCGATGGGGTTCAAACGGGGCATCACCCACCCGGCAGCACATTCCGCTGGTCGGCGGGGTGCGCCGGTCATCACCGCCGTTCGGCGACGATCGGCCGAGGACGGCGGGAGGGGGTCGACCCCGGTTTCGCCGGCCGCAGGAAGGGCACTTCCGGTGCCATGCGCACCGACGACACCAGCGAACCAGCCGCCACCACGATCACCCCGTACGAGGACGGACCGCTGCTGGTCCGCGGCGACTTCGCGCTTGTCACGCCGGACGGCGAGCACATCGACGCGCGCCGGGGCACCGTGGCGCTGTGCCGGTGCGGCAAGTCGGCGCTCAAGCCGTTCTGCGACGGCACCCACAAGGCGATCAACTTCCAGGCCGGCACCACCCGCGAGGGCTGACCGCCGCGTCGCCCCGTCGCCCCGAGTCGCGCAGCGAGAGCACGCGGACGGGCCGCACCAAGGGCAAGTGCCTCCTTTGCTCTGCACCCGCCCATGCACCAGTTACGGAACGTGCGTGCCCGCCAGTCACTGACCGTGTGTGGCGCGCGGGCGGGTGCAGAGCAAAGGATGGGGACAGCGCCGGGCACACCCACCCGACGACCCGGCGGCAACAGCGAGGGGCCAACGGCCAGCCGCCAACGGTCAGCCGCCGACGGTTTGGCGGCCGACAGCCGGCCCCGCCCGCCTGGGCGTGCTCCGCCGCTTGCCGAGGTGACGGACCCCTCGGACTCAGACGAGCGCGGGCGGGGCCGGCGGGGCCACCGCGGGCAACGCGACAAGCGACACCTTGGGCGGCAGGGCCGGCGGGACGGGTGTCCGCAGCGAGCTGCGGCCGGCGGCCCAGCTGTCCAGCAGGTGAGCGGCGAACAGCCGGTCCACCGCGAGCCCGGCCGCCGCACCGAAGAGCACGTCGGGGGCGAGAGCCGGTTCGGCGCGGACCAGGCCGCCGCACATGTCGTGCGCGGCGATCTGCTCGTGCACCGCGTCGGCCTCGACGTGCTCGTCGTAGAAGCGGGTGGCCACCTCGTCGAGGCCGAGCCGGCGCAGCCCGTTGCCGTAGCGACGGTTGGGCAGCGAGGAGGTCATCTCGAACGCGGCCAGGTGCCCGAGCAGCGCGCCGCGCCACCGCCGGTGCAGCCCGAACAACGACATCAGGTTGTTCGTCGCCAGGGTCACCGCTGGTGCCGCGTCCAGGTGGGCGCCGTAGGAGGTGTCCAGGCCCAGCCGTTGCAGGGTGCGCCGGAACAACTCGGCGTGCATCCGGTCCAGCCGGCCGTTGCCGTACTCGTCGGTCTGGATCTCCACGAGCGCGGCCTTGGCCGGCCCACCGAGGCGCGGCAGGGCCCAGCTGTGCGGGTCCGCCTCGCGTAGGTGGTAGACGGAGCGGTGGGCGACGAACTCGCGGAACTGGCTGAGATCGGCGCGTCGTTGCAGCGTCGCGGCCAGCGGCGGCCCGTCGTCGGCCGCGACCAGTTCCGCCAGGCCGGCCGCCACCCCGGCGGCCGGCACCGACGGTGCGCCGACCAGACGGCGCAGCGCCGCCTCGAAGGGCCGTTCGGCTTCGGCGCGCAGCGCGAGCAGCGTCGGCTGCCACTCCCACGCCTCGTCCACCCCGCGCCAGCCCCGGTAGTGCAGCTCGTAGCAGACGAACAGGGTGAGCTGAAGGTCCTCGTCCGTGATCGGGTCGGCCGGATCGAGGTCGGCGCCGAGACCAGCCGGCAGGTCGTGCGGCGGGCGCCGGAGGGCGTCGAGCACCGCTGCGGAGAGCGGGCCACGCGATCGTGGCAGTGTCGCGGGACCGTAGCGGCGGTCAACCTGCTCGGACATGGGACCTCCAGCGTCGTCGGGCCGCTACTGATGCCCTGGCCCAGGGCAGCTAAACGAGGTCTTCGGCGTTCGCGGTGACCTCCACCTGCTCCCGGACCCTGCGGGCCGGAGCGCCGTCGGCGTACAGGCCACGCAGGTCCGCGAAAGCCGGCTCCGGCGGCGCCAGCGACACCGCCGGGTCGACGACCGCCTCCAGTACGCAGGGACGGTCCGCGGCGAGGGCCTCGTCCCAGGCCGCGCCGACCAACTCCGGGCGGTCCACCCGCACACCGTGCAGCCCGAGCAGGCGGGCCCACCCGGCGTACGGCACGTCGGGGCGGCGGTTGCCCGGGTCGGACGACGGCTCCCGCCCGCCACCGGTGCCGCTCTGGTCCCGGTTGTTGAGCACCAGCACCACCAGCCGAGGGTCACGCCAGCTCTGCCAGTGGTGGGACACGGTGATCAGCTCGGCGAGCCCGTTGAGCTGCATCGCCCCGTCGCCGAGCAGCGCGATCACCGGCTGGTCGGGCGCGGCGAGCTTGGCGGCCACCGCGTACGGCAGCGCGCAGCCCATCGAGCCGAGAGTGCCACAGAGCTGCGCGTTCACCCCGGACGGCAGCACGAGGTGCCGGGCGTACCAGTAGAGGACCGAACCGACGTCGACAGCGACCGCCGCGGTGCCCGGCAGTCGGGCGGACAGTTCCTGGAGTACGAGCTGCGGGTTGACCGGGTCGGCGGGCGCGGCCACCCGCTCGGCGGCGACCTCCCGCCACCGGTCCACCGAGCTTTCCACTGTGGCGCGCCACCGCTGTTCGGGTCGGCCGCGCAGCCGGGTCAGCAACGCCCGCAGCGTCTCGGCGGCGTCGCCGACCAGCGGCACGTCGGCCGGGTAGCGGGTGCCGATCCGCCGGCCGTCGATGTCGATCTGCACGGTGCGGGCCTGCTCCGGCATCGGGAAGTAGCCGGTCCACGGGTCGTTGGTGCCGACCATCAGCAGCGTGTCGCAGCCGCCCATCAGCTCGGCCGCGGCCGCGGTGCCGACCTCGCCGAGCACCCCTGTGTGAAACGGCAACCGCTCGTCGAGCACCGGTTTGCCCAGCAGTGACGTGGCCACCCCGGCACCGAGCCGGTCGGCCACCTCGATGATCTCGGCGGCGGCGTCCCGCCCGCCCTGACCCACCAGGATCGCGACGCGCTGACCGCCAGCGAGCAGTTGCGCGGCGGCGTCGAGGTCCGCCTCGTGCGGCAGCACCCGGGCCAGCGGCTCACCGGGGGTGGCCGAGACCACCCCCGCGACGTACGTCTGCACGTCGGGCACCAGGGTTTCCTGCAACTGCCGGGGCAACACGACACAGGTCGGGCTGCGCGTCGCCGCCGCCGTCCGGAACGCCTGGTCCAGCAGGGCGGCCACGTCCTCGGGGTTGCGCCCGTAGCGGACGAACTGGTTGCACACGTCGCCGAAGAGCCGACTCAACCCGATCTCCTGGTGCGCGGCCCCGAGCGGCCCGGAGATGTCCTCCCCGACGATCGCCACCACCGGTTTGCTGTCCAGCTTGGCGTCGTAGAGGCCGTTGAGCAGCTGCACGGCGCTGGGCCCCTGGGTGGCGAGGCAGACCCCGATGCCGCCGGTGAACTTGGCGTGCCCGGTGGCCATGAACGAGGCGGTCTCCTCGTGCCGGGCCGGCACGAACGCCGGCTCGCCGCCGGAGCGGTCCAACGCCTCGATCAGCGGGGTGATCGCCTCGCCCGGGTAGCCGAAGGCGCGGGGCACCCGCCAGGCCAGGAGTCGTTCCACAACGAGATCTGCCACCCGGCGCTCAGCCATTGCCGCGCCCCGGTGTGCTGGGGTCGACGTAGCGCAGCACCGCGCCCACCCCGTCGGTGAGGTCGGGTGCCTCGTCCGCGCCCAGCACGGTCAGTGCCGCGTCGGTGCCGACGAGCGCGCGGACCAGCGCCGCGTCGGCGCGTACCCGTCGCGGGTCGGCCACCGACATGGCGGCCAGCTGCCCCGGGTCGACGGCGATCTCGGTGGGTTGCGCGCCGATCCACAGCTCACCGTCGGCCGACGGATCGTCCACGATCAGCATGGTGTCCACCTGGTTGCGTTGCAGGGCCGAGACGACAGCGTCGAGGCCGCCGCCCACGTCCTCCTGTACGCCGAACCTGTCCAGCGCGGCGCTGATCCGCTGGTCGGCGATCTCCGCGATGGTCTGCACGGTGAGGTCGTCAAGCATCGTCTGGTCGGCGCCCCCGGCCCGCGACCCGGCATCGGTACGGACCACCAGGTCCTGCCAGCGCTCCGGCATCTGGGCGGCGATCATTCCGGTGGCCCGGACGTCACCGGCGACCACCACCACGTCCGCGCCGACCCGGTCGGCCAGCTCCACCGTCGCGGCGGTGACGTCACCGGCGTTCTGGTGCCAGGCCTCCATGGCCGCCCGCTGGTAGCGCGACTGGGACCAGCCGCCGGGCTTCGTCCGCCGCAGCGGGTACTCGTCCCGGCCGGCGACGTGCGCCCGCCGGGGCACCCCGCCGGCGCTGACCGCCATCGCGTCGGCGCCCAGCCGGTCGGCGACCACACGCACCCACGCCACCTGTTCGCCCCGTTGGGCGAGCAGCGGCATCACGTGCGGCAGTGGCGCGAAACTGGCCAGGTCGCGCAGTGGTGGCGCGGACAGGTACTCGGAGAGCACCACCCGACCGTGGCTGGCGAAGACGGCCAGGCCGTAGTCGCCGACCATCGGGTCGTGTCCACGGATCACCCGGTCCAACGCGGCGATGCTCGCCTCGTCCGCGCCCTGTTCGGTCAGGCGACTCTGTAGGGCACGCCAGCGCAGGTCCAGCGCGGGATGGGCGTCCTCCGTGTCGGCGGAGGCGTCCAGGTACACCGAGCACCACGGCCCGGGACGGTCGTAGAGCGGGCGCAGGAAGGACAGCTGCATGCTCGACCCCTTTCCAGCTCGGCCCCCCGCTTACCCTCCTCGCCCGGGATGTCACCTCGCGGCCGTGAGCCCGTGACCAGGTTTCATTCACGTCGTTCAACTCAGGACGTCGATACCATCTGTGCACACAAGCGGACTCTCGGTGGTGGGAATGGACAGCGGACTCGAAACCCGACGGATCGTGCATCCGACCGAAAGGATCGTCACCGGGCGGCTGATCCGCCTGCTCGACGGCTACACCCGGGAGATACGCGTCGGTCAGCCCGTGCTGGTGGCGGTGCTCGCCGCGGCGGCGATCGCCCGGTTGCCCGCCCTGCTGCTGCGCGCGCTGTTCTCCTTCGGCGGTGGCGGCACCCGCCGGCGGTGGAAGGAGCTGAAGAAGGGGCCGGAATACCTGGTCGTCCCGGTGCGCCTGCGCAACACCGCGGGCCAGCTCTGCGAGGTGGAGTTGCACGGGCACCTGCCGCAGAGCGCCCTGCACCCGGCGGACCAGGTGCAGCTCACCCTGCGCCCGCAACGCGACCCGGAGCTGCCGCCGCGCATCGAGCGGATCGTCAACCTCACCACCGGGCAGTTGCTCACTCCCCGCACCGCGACGCTCTGGTCGCACCTCGGGCCGCCGCTGCTGTTGCAGGCGTTCCTCGGCTTGTTGCTGCTCGCCGGTGTCACGGCCTGCTCCGCACTCACCTGACCGCTCAGGCAGGCGTCCCGGTCAGCCGACCGGGGCGGGCTCCCCCGCCGGTTGGCGGGTCAGCCGACCGGGGCCGGCTCGCGGGCCGGTCGGCGGTCGACGCCGAGCATGCCCCGGCGACGAGCCCAGCGCTCGTAGACCACTGTGGCGAACGGCGGCACGGCACTGACCAGGGCGACCGCCGTGGCCAGCAGGCTCCACCGGTGCAGCCGGGCCACGGCCAGCGTCAGCACGACGTACGCGACGAACAGGCCGCCGTGGATCGGCCCGAAGATCTTGACTCCCAGCTCGTTGCCGGGCGGGCCGTACTTGACCAGCATGCCGACCAGCAGGGCCAGCCAGGAGCAGGCCTCAGCGATCGCCGCCGCGACGAACAGCCGGGTCACCTTCTCGCGCATCCGCACGCCACCACCTCTCGACCGGCATGCTATCGGGCCCCTCTGACTGGGCTATCAGGGTGGTCATCTGGGTAGGAGAGGGCCATTGGGTGTTCCCCCGGCCCGACGAGGACGTGCGAGGTGAGGGGGAACCAGCGGTGACAGGGTGGTGACGATGGGCGAGGACGTCGGCGTACGAACCTTCAGTCGAGAAGATCGGGCCCGCTATCGCGACAAGGTCCGCCGCTGTCTGGATGTCTTCGCCGAGATGCTGCGCGAGTCGCGTTTCGACGTCGACCGGCCGATGACCGGCGTGGAGATCGAGCTGAACCTGGTCGACGAGGCGTCGAACCCGGCGATGCGCAACGCCGACGTGCTGGCGGCCATCGCCGATCCGAGCTTCCAGACCGAGTTGGGCCAGTTCAACGTCGAGATCAACGTGCCGCCGCGCCGACTGACCGGCACCGGCACCGCCGACTTCGAGGAGTACGTGCGGGCCAGCCTGAACGCCGCCGAGGTGAAGGCGCGGGCGATCGGCGCGCACATGGTCATGATCGGGATCCTGCCGACGCTGCGTCCCGAGCACCTGACCGCCGAGACGCTCTCGGCCAACCCCCGCTACAAGCTGCTCAACGAGCAGATCTTCGCGGCGCGCGGTGAGGACCTGCCGATCGCCATCAGCGGGGTGGAACGCCTGGCGGTCACCGCCGACACGATCACCCCGGAGGCGGCCTGCACCAGCACCCAGTTCCATTTGCAGGTCAGCCCGGCCCAGTTCGCCGACTACTGGAACGCCGCCCAGGCGATCGCCGGCATCCAGGTCGCCGTCGGTGCGAACTCGCCGCTGTTCTTCGGCCGGGAGCTGTGGCGCGAGACCCGCATCCCGCTGTTCCAGCAGGCCACCGACACCCGGTCGGAAGAGATCAAGGCCCAGGGGGTACGCCCCAGAGTCTGGTTCGGCGAACGCTGGATCACCAGTGTGTTCGACCTGTTCGAGGAGAACGTGCGCTATTTTCCGGCGCTGTTGCCGGTCTGCGACCCGGAGGACCCGACGCAGACCCTCGCGGCCGGTGAGGTGCCCAACCTCGCCGAGCTGCGCCTGCACAACGGCACCGTCTACCGGTGGAACCGCCCGGTGTACGACGTGTCCCGCGGTCGCCCGCATCTCCGTGTGGAAAACCGGGTGCTGCCCGCCGGCCCGACAGTGCTGGACACCATCGCCAACGGCGCGTTCTACTTCGGACTGGTGCGTGCCCTTGCCGAATCCGACAGGCCACTGTGGTCGCAGATGTCGTTCAGCGCCGCCGAGGAGAACTTCACCAACTGCGCCCGGCACGGCATCGACGCGCAGGTCTTCTGGCCCGGCCTCGGCTATCTGCCCGTCACCGAGCTGGTGCTGCGCCGGCTGCTGCCGATGGCACACCACGGGCTGGACCGGTGGGGGCTCGACCCGGGCGAACGCGACAGGTTGCTCGGCATCATCGAGCAGCGCTGCCTGACCAGCCGCAACGGCGCGACCTGGCAGGTGGAGACGCTGCACCGACTGGAGTCCGCCGACCACCTGGACCGGCCGGCGGCGCTGCGGGAGGTGGTCCGCCACTATGTGGACCTGATGCACAGCAACCGGCCGGTGCACGAGTGGCCGATCCCGTAGGCGCCCCGGCTGGCCCGATCGGCGCGGGGTTCAGCCTCGCGGGGTGGGCACACCGAAGAGGTCGATGATGCCGCCGGGCAGCTGGGCGAGCAGGTCGTTACGCTCGTCGTCGTCGAGCGCCTCGGCGACGGTACGCAACACCGCCTGGGCGTGTTGACGCACGTGGTCGGCGTTCGCGACCTGTTCGCGGTCCCCGACGTTCTTCAGGAACTCGCCGACGTCCCACCGGCGGCCCTGCGGATTGCGGGTGACGGACCCGTTCAGCCGTTCCGGTAGCTGTGCCGCCAGGTGGTCGGCCTCCTGTCCGGCGAGCCGTTCGCCGAGCACCGACAGGACGGCCTGGACGGACCGCACGGCCTCGTTCTCACCGAGGCCCGCTCGCTGTCGTACCGTGGCGATCATCTGCTCGTACTCCATGCTCGGCTCCTTCGGTTTCCTCGACCCGCCGTGCGGCCGGTCTGCGGACGAACGGGGCGAGTTCCCAGGCTCCCCGGCCACAAACGGGGTCACGGGCCGATCCGGACTTCCCGCCATCGGCGGGCGGGGCCGCACGAAACCTGCCAGTCACGGCACTCGGGTCGCCAGTGCCCCCGGGGTCGGGCCGTGCCGTGCGGGAAGCCCGCCGGGCACCGCGCGTCCGTCGGGTGCGGACCATCCCTTGTGGACCCCGCCTGGCGTCGATGACTGTCGTAGGCTGTGGCGGCTCGCACATCGTCAGACGAGGGGATGCCGATGGCCACGTCAGCAACAGACCCAGCTTCGCCCCGGGGGCCCGCGCTGGCGCCCCTGTCCCGTCGACACATGCTGCGGATGGGAGCGGCGGCGGCCGGTGGCGCGGTGCTCGTTGGCGGGTTGGAGACCGGGGCCGCGCAGGCCGCACCGGGTGCGAAGCGCGTGCTGCGGGCACCGGCGCTGGCGCCCGGCGATCGGGTCCGGGTCGTGTCGCCCGGCAGCACCCCCGACCCCACGAACATGGCCCGTGGCATCGAGATCCTGCGGAGCTGGGGCCTGGAGGTCGAGCTGGGCACGCACGTCTTCGCCACGTACGGCTATCTGGCCGGCACCGACGCGCAGCGGCTGGCCGACCTCAACGCCGCCCTCAACGATCCAGGGATCCGTGCGGTCTTCGCCGCCCGTGGCGGTTACGGCACCCAGCGGATCGTCGATGGCATCGACGTGTCCGGTGTTCGCCGGGATCCCCGGGTGGTCGTCGGTTTCAGCGACATCACCAGCATCCACGGCAAGCTCTGGCGCGAGGCGGGCCTGGTCACCTTCTACGGTCCGATGGTCAACTGGAGCGACGACCGCACCGGCCCTGATTCGGCCGAGGCGCTGCGCCGGGCGGTGATGACCACCGCACCCGTGACGATCACCCGGGACCCGGCCGAGACGGCGGCACCGGTGCTGGTGCCGGGGCGCGCATCTGGCCCGCTGCTCGGCGGCTGCCTCACCCTGCTCTCCACCTCCCTGGGTGCGGGTGACATCCCGAAGTTCGACGACGCCATCCTGTTCTTCGAGGACGTCGACGAAGCTCCGTACAGCATCGACATGATGCTGACCGAGCTGCGCCGGGTGGGCGTGTTGTCCAGGGTCGCCGGGGTGGCCATCGGCCAGATCACCAACAGCGTCGGCGAACCCGGCGAGTGGGATGCGGCGGCGGTGCTGAAGGACCGCCTGTCCGACCTTGGCGTGCCGGTCCTGGGCGGGCTACGGCTGGGGCATGGCAACGGGCAGCTCACCGTTCCGCTGGGTGCGCGGGCCACGATCGACGCCGAGGCGGGGACCCTGACGGTGCAGCCGGGAGTTCGCCCGCGCTAGCCTCCCGTGGCCGCGTCCCACGGGAGCGGGTCGTCGCGCAGCCGGCTGTAGAGGTATGCGTCGCGCCACTGGCCGGCCCGAAACTCACTGGCCCGCACGACGCCCTCCAACTGGAAGCCGGCCTTCTCCAGCGCCCGCTGCTCGGCGATGTTCTCCGGGTGGGTGCCGGCCTGGATGCGCTGCGCCGGCGTGTGCTGGAACAGGTAGTCGCAGAGCAACGCCTGCGCCCGCCAGCCGATCCCCCGCCCGCGCCAGGGCGGCAGGAGAAAGATGCCGATCTCCCAGTACGACGCCCGCCCGGCGTAACGCCCAGAGATGTAGCTGACGAGGCCTGCGGCTGCCCGCTCCTGCTCGACCTCGACGATGAGCCGCCCGTCGTCC
This sequence comes from Micromonospora sp. NPDC049230, assembly GCF_040647875.1. Taxonomy (NCBI): domain Bacteria; kingdom Bacillati; phylum Actinomycetota; class Actinomycetes; order Micromonosporales; family Micromonosporaceae; genus Micromonospora; species Micromonospora sp. NPDC049230. The sequence goes on along the minus strand of NZ_JBEZCZ010000051.1, from coordinate 19,280 downwards.
TCGCCGAGGTAGCCGTCGACGGCGAACCGCCGAGCCGGCGCCCCAGCGTCGCGGAAGCCGGCCCAGTCCAACCCGATCAGGCCGGGCTCGGTGCAGAGCCGCCGAAACATCGCCAGGTCGGGCTCGGCAACCGGTCGCAGCCGAACGGTGAGATCGGCCGTCACCGGCACCGAGGTTCCACCGTGATCCATGCCGACACGCTAGCCGCCGACCCCAAACACGGCGCGATCCGGCTTGATCATCACGAGTTCATTGACATCGGGATGTTCCCGTCGACTGGATGCCCCGACATCAAGAAAACCGAGTTGATCACCGCGGTCGTCCCGGCAGCTGGCAGCGTGGCGTCGGTCAGACTGTGAGCAGCACCTTCGTACAGTCGTCCTGCTTCTTCTGGAAGATCTTGTAGCCCTTGGGGGCGTCGCGCAGCGGCATCCGGTGGCTGACGATGAAACTCGGGTCGATCTCGCCGCGCTGGATGCGTTCCAGCAGCGGCCGGGTGTAGCGCTGGACGTGGCACTGACCGGTCCGCATGACCAGTGAGCGGTTCATGAACGCGCCCATCGGGAACTTGTCGACGAAGCCGCCGTACGCGCCGACGACCGAGACCACCCCGCCCGAGCGGCAGGCGAGGATCGCCTGGCGCAGGGCGAACGGCCGTTCCGTCTCGACCCGGGCGACCTGCTTCGCCCGGTCGTAGGCGTACATGGCGGCGTTGCCGTGGTGGCCTTCCAGACCGACCGCGTCGACGCACGCGTCGGGCCCCCGGCCGGCGGTCATCTCGTTCAGGGTGTCCAGCACGTCCGCCTGCTCGTAGTTGATCGTCTCGGCGCCGATGTGCTCCTCGGCCAGCCGCAACCGGTACGCGAACCGGTCGATGACGATCACCCGCTCCGCGCCGAGCAGCCGTGCGCTGGCGGCGGCGAACAGCCCCACCGGGCCGGCGCCCCAGACCGCGATCACCTGGCCGGGTTTGATGTCGCACATCTCGGCGCCCATGTAGCCGGTCGGGAACACGTCGGCGAGCATGACCGCCTGGTCGTCGCGGACCTCGTCGGGCACCTTGAGCGGGCCGATGTCGGCGAACGGCACCCGGGCGTACTCGGCCTGACCGCCGGCGTAGCCGCCGAGCAGGTGGGAGTAGCCGAAGATGCCGCCCGGCGAGTGGCCCATGATCTTCTCGGCGATGCCGGCGTTCGGGTTGGAGTTCTCGCAGACCGAGTAGAGGCCGCGTTGGCAGGACGAGCAGTGCCCGCAGGCGATCGGGAAGGGCACCACCACCCGGTCGCCGGGTTTGAGGTTGCGCACCTGTGGGCCCACCTCGACCACCTCGCCCATGAACTCGTGGCCGAGGATGTCGCCTCTGCGCATCGCGGGGATGTAGCCGTGGTAGAGGTGCAGGTCCGAGCCGCAGATCGCGGTGGTGCTGATCCGGACGATCGCGTCCCGGGCGTTCATGATCTTGGGGTCGGGCACGTCGATCACCTTGACGCTGTCGGTGCCCATCCAGGCGGTGGCCTTCATTGTCGGTCCCTTTCGGATGCGTGGGCGGTCAGCGGCGCGGCGTCGGCAGCGGCTGGGCGGGACGCTGCATGGCCTGCTGGCGTACGGAGATGCCGTTGGGGCTGCCCTCGGAGCGGACCACCTCGCCGGTCTCCAGCACCTGCTTGAAGCGGCGCAGGTCGTCACGGACCTGCTGCTCGGGCTCCTCGCCGAAGAGCTTCGCCACCACCCGCCCGAGCGCGCCGGCCGGCGGGGCGTACCGCAGCTCGACCCGGACCTCGGTGCCCCGGTCACCGGGTGCGGGCACGAACCGGACCCGCCCGGCGTTGGGCACCCGGGTGCCCGGCAGCGATCGCCAGGTGATCGACTTGTTCGGCTGGTCGTCGATGATCTCGGCGTCCCACTCGACGCGGTGACCGGCCGGGCCACGGGCGATCCAGTGCGAGCGGCGCAGGTCGTCGGCGCGTACGGACTCCAGGTGTGCCATGAACCGGGGCAGGTTCTCCATGTCCCGCCAGAACCGGTACGCCTCGGCGGGTGAGCGGTTGACGGTCACGGCGATCTCCATCCGGATCATCCGGGCCCGGGCTCGTTGGGCCCGCCCGATCCGTACGGCGCAGAGCACGTCGACGGCGGTGATGCCGGCGACCGCGAGGGTGCTCAGCGCGACCCGGCGGCGGCGTTCACCGTCGCGGTCGGCGAGGGCCCGCCCGAGCAGGGTCAGGTCCATGGCGTCGCCGGCCACCCGGCTCCAGGCCCAGCCGGCGGGGCGGCGCCCACTGAGCAGGCCGCCGGCGCTGCCCAACTCCCGGAGGCCGACGGCCGGCAGCACGGCCCGCGCGGACGGGGAGTCGTCCACCCCGGTCAGTCGCGCCACGGGTCCGGGCGCGACCAGGGCGCCCACGCCCAGCGCCAGGCTCAGCAGGCCCAGGGTGCTCGGCAGCGTCGCCGGCACCGGCCCGTCCAACTCGGGCAGGAGCACGGTGTCGATCCGGGTCATGCCTGGTCCCTTCCGGTGGAGGTGACAGCCGGCGGAGCGGCAGTGGTGGTGGTTCCGCACCCGTGACGGTATGTGGTGGACGTGCGGTATGCGCCCGGTTCGGGGCAGAACGTCCGATGCGGCAATGGGGGCATGAACGCCTACGGCACCGGTCAACATCGCGACATTGTCCGATTTGGATCACCCGAGACCGTTACCTTCGGCCCAACCCGCCGCGCCGCCGGAAGGACACCGCCATGAGCCAGGCCCTCCTGCGCCACCTGACCGCCAGCGTCACCGTCGCACTGCTCGTCGTGCCGGCCGCCGCGCCGGCTGCCGCGCGTACCCCCGGGTCGGCGACGCCCGCGCCCGGCGTCGTCCGCACCGTCGTGCGGGACGCGACGACCGGCGCACCGGTGCCCCGGGCCTGCGCCGCGCTCGTCCCGGTGGAGGCCGCGGCCCTGGCGGCGGTGACCCTCGGCGAGGACCAGCTCGGCCGGTACGCGGGCTGCGCCGACGAGCAGGGCGTCCTGGTGGCCTCCGACGTCGTCCCCGGGACGTACCGGCTGCTGGTGCGCCCGTACGACACGACGGCGCACGGCTGGCAGTGGGTCGGCCGGCACGGCGGCACCGGTGACCGCGAGCGGGCCCACCAGGTGCGCGTGCGGGCCGGCGTGGTGACCAGCCTGCCGGACGTCCGGCTCGACCCGCCCGGCACCGTCGTGGGGGTGGTGACCGACGCCGCGACTGGCGCACCGGTCCCCCGCGCCCGGGTGATGGTGGTGCCCTACGTGCCGGATCCGAAGTACGGCGACCACGGCCCGACCACCGACGAGGACGGCCGCTACACGATCGCCGGTCTCGGCCCGTACGACTGGCCGGTGCAGTTCGCCGCGGCCGGGCTGGCGACCGTGTGGTCCGGTGGGGTGGGCAGTCGGCAGCAGGCGCGGCCGGTGCGGGTCCGCGCCCAGCAGACGGCGACCCTGAATCAGGCGCTGCCCGCCGGGACGCCGCTCAGTGGGAGCGTGCGGGTCGACGAGCTGCTCACCTACGCCCAGGTGATCGCGTTCGACGCGGCCACCGGGGACCTGGCCGGCGTGGCGGACGTGGGCACCGGCTACACCCTGCGCCTGCTCCCCGGGCAGCGGGTGCGGCTGCGCTGCGACTGCGCGTACGCCCCGCCGTCGTGGCACCGGGACGCGGCCGACTTCGACACCGCGACCCCCGTCCGGGTCCGACGCGCGCCGGTCGTGGTGGACTTCGACCTCCGGTAGCGGCGTGATGACGCGACCACCTGGAGCCGCCTTCGCGCACAAAACCCCGAAGAAGGAGTCCGCCCGGAGTTAACACCGAGCCGCACCGGGTAGCCGGCAGGCGTTTCTACCAGCGCCCGGGGAGGTGGGATGACGGCGACCAGCGCGTTCTTCGAGCGGCTGACGGTCGCCGGCCAGGATCCGCGGTTCGACAAGGTGTGCGGCAGCGTGCGGTTCGACATCCGCGACGGTGCCCAGCTGGAGCAGTGGCTCCTGGTAATCGATCATGGCCGGATGCGGGTGACCCGGAGCGCCGACCCCGCCACCACGGTCATCATGGTGTCCGCGCAGGTCGCGGAGGCGATGGCGCGCGGTGAGGTGAACGGCCTGGCGGCGATCACCCGGGGCGAGATCATGGTCGACGGGGACCTTGGCCTGGCCCTGCGCATCGGGCGGCTGTTCCCGCGGGCGCCCGGGCCGCTACAGAGCGGCGACCGGGCCAGTGGGACGTGACAGGTGAGGGACATCCCGGGCACCGTCTCGTGTATCGACGGGAACACCTTCATGGTGTCCGACGCCAGCGGCGACGTGGAGTCGTCCCCCGCCACGCCGGTCGGGCTGTTCGCCGCCGACACCCGCTTCCTGTCCCGTTGGATGCTGTTCGTCAACGGCGAGTGCATGACCGCGCTGTCGGTGGACGACAGCCAGTACTACGAGGTCACGTTCTTCGTGGTGCCGGGCGCGGCGGTGGACTACGTGCAGGCCGACGTGTCGGCCATCCGGCGCAGGCGCATCGGTCCGGACCTCACCGAATCGCTGACGATCTTCAACTACGGCGAACGGGACATGGACCTCGACATCCGGTTGGAGGTGGCCGCCGACTTCGCCGACATCTTCGAGATCAAGTTCGACATCGGTGACAAGACCGGCACCCATTACACCCACGTGAGCCCGGACGAGTTGCGCATGGGCTACCGGCGCGGCACCTACCGACGTGAGGTCGTCGTGTCGGCGAGTGAGCCCGCCGAGTTCGACCCGGACGGCCTGCGGTTCACGATCCACCTGGCCCCCGGTGAACAGTGGTCGACGCGGTTGCAGGTCGCCATGTTGGCGCTGCGTCCGGACGGCGTCGACCTGCGCTCGGCGCTGCGGGCCCTGCGGCCCGACGACTCCACACTGCCCACCAGCCTGCGGGCCTGGGTCGCGGCGGCACCGACCCTGGACACCGAGAGCGCCGCGCTCCAACAGGTGTACCACCGCAGCCTGGTGGACCTGGCGGCGTTGCGCTTCGCCCCGCTCTCGCTCAGCGGCGCGGCCGTACCCGCCGCCGGGTTGCCCTGGTTCATGACCCTGTTCGGCCGCGACAGCCTGCTGACCTGCCTACAGACCCTGCCCGTCACCCCGTCGTTGACCCCGCCGACGCTACGGATCCTCGCCTCGTTGCAGGGTGCCCGCACCGACGACGTGCTGGAGGAGGACCCCGGCCGGATCCTGCACGAGCTGCGCTACGGGGAGTCGGCCGCGTTCGAGGAACAGCCGCACTCCCCCTACTACGGCACCGTGGACGCCTCACCGCTGTTCGTGGTGCTGCTCGACGAGTACGAACGGTGGAGCGGCGACACCGCGCTGGTCATGGAGTTGGAGCAGGAGGCCCGCGCCGCCCTGGCGTGGATCGACAGGTACGCGGACCTGACGTCCACCGGCTACATCTGGTACGAGCGACGCAACCACGCCACCGGCCTGGAGAACCAGTGCTGGAAGGACTCCTGGGACAGCATCTCCTACGCCGACGGAAGGCTGCCGGGCTTCCCGAGGGCCACCTGCGAAACCCAGGGGTACGCCTACGACGCCAAGATCCGCGGGGCCCGGCTGGCCCGTACCGTCTGGGGTGACCCGGATTTCGCCGACCGGCTGGAGCGGGAGGCGGCGGCGCTGTACGACAGGTTCAACCGGGACTTCTGGCTGGCCGACCGCGGCTACTACGCCCTGGCGCTCGACCACGACGGCACCCCCGTCGACAGCCTGTCGTCCAACATCGGGCACCTGCTGTGGAGCGGCATCGTGCCGCCGGAGCGGGCCTCGCAGGTCGTCGACCACCTGATGGGTCGGGCGCTGTTCTCCGGTTGGGGTGTGCGGACCCTCGCCGAGGGCCAGAGCCGCTACAACCCCCTCGGCTACCACAACGGCACGGTCTGGCCGTTCGACAACTCGTTCATCGCCTGGGGCCTGCGCCGTTACGGGTTCGCCAGCGAGGCGGCCCGCATCGCCGAGAGCATCCTGTCCGCCGCGACCTACTTCCAGGGCCGCCTCCCCGAGGCGTTCGGCGGGTTCGACCGCAACACCACCCGCTACCCGGTCCGGTATCCCACCGCCGGCAGCCCGCAGGCGTGGTCCAGCGGCGCGTCGATGCTGCTGATCCGTACCATGCTGGGCCTCAACCCGCACGAGGACCACCTGGCCGTGGATCCCGCGCTGCCATCCATCTTCGGACGGGTCGCGCTGCTGGACGTCCCCGGCCGCTGGGGCAAGGCCGACGCCTTCGCCCGGCACCGCCCCGACCAACGTTGATGATCGAAGCAATTTTTATCTGCAAAAACTGTAATCACCCCATCGCCGGGGACACGCACCCCCGCACTTAACGAAGTCTTAAGGTTGCACTGCCGAAAAACTGTTATCCGGCACGGACATGACGGTGACCAGGAAACCCCCCGAGCACCCTCCTTAATTCTTCTTCCGCGAGTTGTTGCCAACCCTCGGCACGCCCATAATTCCTTTCGTCAAAAGCTTTGTCGCCGACGCAAAGGACAACACTGGTAATGCGGACTCCCCCCGCGCATGTCGCACCGGCGGACCGGGCGCGACAGCGTCGCCGCCGCACCCGCGTGACGCTCGCCGCCGCCGTCGTGGCCGCACTGGGCGCCAGCGGCATCTACATCGCCGGCGCCCAGGCCGAAGAGGTCGCCGTGCCCGGCCGGGTCCAGGCCGAGGCCTTCGCGGCACACTCCGGGGCACAGACCGAGGGCACCGGCGACGCCGACGGCGGCCGGAACGTCGGCTGGCTGGCCAACGGCGACTGGCTGCGCTACGACGGCGTGTCGATCACCGGCGCCAGCCTCACGGCCCGGGTGTCCTCGCACAACGCCACCGGCGGCACCGTCGAGCTGCACCTCGCCGCGCCGGACGGTCAACTGCTTGCCGCCTTCCCGATCGCGCAGACCGGCGGCTGGCAGAAGTGGACGACAGTCACGGCGACGGCGTCCGGCGTGCCGGCCGGCCCGCAGACCGTCTTCGCCGTCATGCAGAGCACCTCGCCGTCGGACTTCGTGAACCTGAACTGGTTCACGTTCGGCCCCACGGCGGGCCCGACGCCGAGCGCGCCGGCGACGCCCACCACCCCGTCCGCGCCGAAGCCCACCCCGTCGGCGTCCGCCTCCACGTCCGTCCCGCCGAACGCGCCGGCAGCCGGCTGGGTTCCGGTCGACCAGGCGCGGTGGAGCAGGGAGCTGGCCGCCTTCGACGCCCTCACCCCGAAGGCGGTGACGCCGGGGACCACCCGGGTTCCCGAGTTCCACACCGACTGCGAGGTGGCCAACTCGGCGCCGGACGACCCGATCGTCGTGCCCGCCCTGCCGGGCGCCTCGCACATGCACACCTTCTTCGGTCCGAAGATCGACGCGTTCACCACGACCGACAAGCTGCTCTCCGCGACGACCAACTGCAACGCCCCGGGTGACAACAGCGCCTACTGGACCCCGGAGTTGCGCAAGGACGGTCAGCCGGTCCCGATCAAGAGCATGCGCGTCTACTACGGCTCGCGGGTCAAGGACCCGTCGACGGTGAAGCCCTTCCCCCCGGGCCTGCGGGTCGTCGAAGGCGACGCCAAGCGGCAGGTGGACACCCCGAAGAACGCCGGTAGCAATCAGTTCTGGTGCGCCGGCAGCGCCGAGATCGGCCGCAGCGCCGACGGCAACTGGCCGGTCTGCGCCCCGGGCGGCAACCTGATCTTCCAACTGGTGTTCAAGGACTGCTGGGACGGCAAGAACATCGACTCGCCCGACCACAAGTCGCACATGGGCGACCCGGTGAACGGTGTCTGCACCGGGAAGTACCCGGTGGCCGTGCCGGACCTGTCCTTCATGGTCAACTACCAGTCGCTGGGCGGTGACGGTCTCGCGCTCTCCTCCGGCAAACCGTCGTCCATGCACGGCGACTTCATGAACGCCTGGGAACCGGCACGCCTCGGCGCCCTGGTGAAGTCCTGCCTCAACCAGAACGCCAAGTGCGGCACCGAGGTCACCTTCGCCGGCGGCTGACCACCCCGTTCGCCGAACGGCTCCCTCGCCCGGGCGAGGGAGCCGTTCGCGTCGCCCACCGACCGCCACACCACGCGTGGCTCCCCTCGCGCAAGACCCGGCGGGGTGGCGCAGACAACACACCTTCGTGGACGACTGCTGGTAGGAAGTAGCGAGTCGCCTCACCTCAGGGAGATCATCGTGGCACGTTCCCCCCTGTCCCGTCGTTCGCTGCTGGCCGCCGGTGGCGCCGCCGCCGTCGCGCTCGGTGCGGCAGCGAACCCGTCCGCTGCCGCCGCCGCACCGGCGGACAACCCGGTCGGTACGCCGGCCGAGGCGCTTCGTCGGCTCCAGGCCGGCAACCGACGGTTCACCACCGGCCACGGGCGGCACCCGCACCAGGGCCTCACCGACCTGCACCGACTGGCCGCCGGCCAGCACCCGTTCGCCATCACCGTCGGCTGCGCGGACTCCCGGGTAGCGCCGGAGGTGCTCTTCGACCAGGGGCTCGGCGACCTGTTCGACAACCGGGTGGCCGGCAACATCGTCGACGACCTGCTGCTGGGCAGCGTCGAGTTCGCCGTGCAGGAGTTCGGCAGCCTGCTGATCGTCGTCCTCGGCCACGAACGCTGCGGCGCGATCACCGCCACCATCGACGCCATCCACAGTGGCGGTGCCGCACCCGGGCACATCGGCACCATCGTGGCCGCCCTGCGTCCGATCGTCGAGCCGGTGCTGGACCAGCCCGGCGACCCGGTGGAGAACGCGGTCCGCGCCAACATAGCCGCCCAGGTGGCCGCGCTCCCGGCACGCAGCACGCTCATCGCCGAGAAGGTGCGCCAGGGCGCGTTGCGGGTCGTCGGCGCCCGTTACGACCTGGACAGCGGGCGGGCTTCCCTGGTGGCCTGACGGCCGGCGGTCCCGTCAGCGCGGCAGCCGGGTACGCAGGTAGTAGGACCAGCCCGCCAGCGGCAACGCGATCGCCCACGCCAGCAGCAGCGGGAGGCCGAAGGGCGGAGCCCAGCACCGTCGGCGTCAGCGGCACCCACTGCGGCACCCGGCGTCCGCGCAGCCACGGCACCCAACGGGGAAGGTCACGCCCCACTCGCTGATCAGCCCCAACGCCAGGATTCCACCGAGGCCGGCGAGGAGGCACAGCAGGCCCAGATAGAACGCGCCGGCCGGCAGGCCCACGAATCCCCCCGCGGAGGGAACCGCCTCCCCGTACGCGGGAGCGCCGCCGGGTGGGTGCTGCGCGCCTGGACCCACCGAGAGAGCCAGGCCTTAGGGTGCAGCCATGGTTGATCGGCGCCAGGTGATGAACTTCCGCGTCCGGGCCCAACAGCTCGACCGGGACCACGGGACGCTCGCCGACACCGCCGTCCTGGATCTGGGCGTGCAGAACACCGGCCCGGACGGCGCCCGGTGGGCGCTGGCGGTACGCGGGGTCGACGTGACGACGCTGTCCGACACGGAGGTGATCCTGCTGTGGACCGTACGCGGCGCACCCCACCTCTACCGCCGGGCCGATGTCGCGAAGGTGGTGGCGGCGGTCGAACCCTTCTCCGACGCCGACGCGGGCAAGCGCATCTACGACGCGTCCAAGCCGTTGAAGGCGGCCGGCATCGGCAACCTCGCGGCCCTCGACGAGGTGGCCGCCCGGATGCGAGCCATCGTCACCACGCCGACGGTCAAGGGAGACGTCTCCGGCCGCCTGGCCACGATGCTGCCCGAGCCGTACCTGCGGTTCTGCCGGCCGTGCGACGCCACGCACGTCTACGAGATGCCTTTCCGCCTCGCCGCCGCGCGGGCCGGGCTGGAGTTGCAGCTCGACTCCTCACCTCCGGTCCTGCGGCGCATCGCCGGGTTCCGGAAGGCGGCCGCACCGGGTGACCGGTTCGACCTCATCCGCGCCTACCTTCGCCTGCTCGGCCCGGCCACCCCGAAACACGTCGCCGACTATCTCGACGCCCCCGTGAAGGACGTGAAGGGGCGCTGGCCCGACGACGTGATCGAGGTGCCGGTCGACGGTGAGGTGCGCTCGCTGCTGGCCGCCGACGAGCAGGCACTGGCCTCGGCCGACGACGCGGGGACCCGGCTGCTCGGCCCGTTCGACCTGTTCCTCCAGGCCAAGGACCGGGCGACGCTGGTGCCGGACACCTCCCAGGCCAAGGAGCTGTGGCCGGTGCTGGGTCGCCCCGGCGCCGTCCTGGTCGACGGCGACCTGGTCGGCACCTGGCGTCCCCGCAAGGCCGGCCGCGCGTTCACTGTCGCCGTCCAGCCCTGGCACCGGTTGTCCGCCGCCACCCGCACGGCCGTCACCGCGCAGGCCGAACGCCTCGCCGCGCACCGCCGCGTTCCCCTCGCCGGCGTCGACTTCGGCAGCTAGGCGTGTGTCAAAGCCCCTGGCCGGCTACTCCACCGTCCAGGCGATGACGGGAGGGTGGACCCGAGCGCACACCGGGCCGCCGTCCGCGTCGGTCAGGCCGACCCGGCCGACCAGGACCCCGCTGCCCTCGGACCGCCGACGTCGAGCATCGCGTCGACCTCCCGACTGGACACCTCGAAGCCCCAGGTCGCCGTCGCCGCGTCGGCCGGCACCTGGCCGACCACGTCGGCCTTGCGCTGCATCCCCACGTGCACGTTGCCGAGCCGCAGCGCGTCGGCCTGCGCACCGGCACGCCGCCCGGGGAGGTCGCTGCCGTCGATCCGAATCCGCATGCCCGCGACTCCAGGGGCTGGGTCAGTGGTCGCGATCCGTCGAGTCCGACGCAGGCAGGTTCGCCCGGTCGTAGGCCGCCTGCGCCGCCGACACGTCGCCGAGGTGGGTGATCGACCACTCCTCCAGCGCGCGCAGCGGCCCCCGCAGGGTGCGGCCCGCCTCGGTGAGCGCGTACTCCACGCGGACCGGGACCTCCGGGTAGACGGTGCGGCGCACGAGACCGTCGCGTTCGAGCCCGCGGAGGGTCTGGGTGAGCATCTTCTGCGACACGCCCTCGACGCGGCGGCGCACCTCGGAGAAGCGGACACTGCCGTCCCAGAGGGCGCCCACGACGAGCACCGTCCACCGGTCGCCGATGCGATCCAGGATGTGGCGAGTCGGGCAGTCCGCGCGGTAGGGGCTGCCCCGCAGCACCGACTCGGCCCCGGGGGTGGTTACCACAAAGTGCCTTCTTCCCGTTGGAGAGTTGCACTCGTACGGTAATCGCAGCGCGTCGCCCGACGCCACCCAATCTCCTGGAAGGGCACCTCGTGTCTCGCATCACCGTCATCGGCGGCACCGGCTACGCCGGTTCGGCAATCGTCGCGGAGGCCGCCACTCGTGGTCACCAGGTCACCTCGCTGAGCCGCTCGGCCCCCACGACGCCCGTCCCGAACGCGACATACCGCCACGGCGACGCCACCGACGAGGCGACCCTCTCGGCGGCCGTCGAAGGCGCGGACGTCGTCGTGGCCGCACTCGCCCCACGCGGCCCGCTGGCCGCAACCTTCCGCGACGTCTACCGGGCCGTCGCCCGTCTGGCCGACGCCGCCGGGGTACCCCTGTTCGTCGTCGGCGGCTACTCGTCGCTGCGCCCCGCGCCCGGTGCGGACCGCTTCGTCGCCGACCTCAGCCAGGTCCCGGCGGAACTCCACGACGAGATCCGCGCCGGGGCGGCGCTCATCATCGAGGACCTCCCGGCCACGCCCGCGACCCTCGACTGGGTCTTCGTGAGCCCGGCGCTCCGCTTCGGCGCGTGGATGCCCAGCGAGCGACTCGGCCGTTACCGGCTCGGCGACGACGTCGCGATCGCGCCCGAGGACGGCGGCGCGATCTCCGCCGCGGACTACGCGCTCGGGTTCGTCGACCTCATCGAGAAGGGCGACCACCACCGGGCTCAGGTCAACCTCGGCAACTGAGGCCCCGGTCAGCAGCAGCCGTCCGCCCCCGGCAGCGGGAACGCCAGATCTCCCGCTGCCGGCGGGCACGGCGTGGAACACTGCGAAGTGCCCTCGGTCGGTGTGCCCCCTGCTGACGCGGCGACGGGAGGCGCGTCGGCGTCCCGCGCGCGGAAGGGGCGGGCATGCAACCAACCTGGCTCCTGACGCTCTCCTGGGTCTCGCTCGCGTTCGGGTTCGCCAGCTGCGCGATCGTCGTCGCGGACACCTATCTGCGCGGACACCGTCAGCCGGTCCGGATCATGGAGATCGTCTGGCTGGTGACGGTCCTCTACGTCGGCCCGGCAGCCGTCCGCCTCTACTGGGACTGGGGCAGGCCGGAGGCGTTCGCCCAGAGGCGGCGGGAGGGCCAGCCGCGAAGGCCCCGCCGGGGCCTCGTCGTCACCCAGGTGTCCCGCTGCGGCGCCCACTGCGCCCTCGGTTTCGTCATCGCCGAGGTCGCCCTGTACGCCGTCAGGTCCGACCCGGCTCAGGAGACCCTGTGGGTCGACTACGTCGGGGACTACCTGGCGGCGGTGGCGATAGCCGTCCTCTTCCGGTACGTCGGCGCGACCGGTCGCAGCGTCCGGAAGATCGGGCACGCGCTGTCCACGGTCGCGAGGGTCGAACTGCTGACCATCACCGCCTTCGAGGTGACGCTGTTCGTGTGGCTGACGCTCGCGCATCGCGTGGTCTTTCCCGAGCCACCCCTGCGACCCGACAGCCCCCTCTTCTGGTTCGCGGGCCAGTTGGGGCTGATCGCCGGTTTCGTCGCGGCGTGGCCCACCGCCTCCTGGCAGTTCGGCCGGGGGTGGAGACTCGAACCGCGCCGACTCCCCTTCGACTGAACGAATCGTCGCCAGCCGCGCATTCGTGTCCGCGCGCGCCCGCGCCCGGTGATCGACTCGGCTTTTCGGGAACCCGAGTCGATCAGCGCAAGCCCGCACAGCTGACGACCTCCGGCGGTCACCACCGTATGGTCGTCGCGGGTGACCCGCCGGAGACGAGGGGGAACGATGATGGATGCCCTGGTGCGACGCCTGGCGACCGCGGTGGCCGCACTGTCGGTCCTGGTGTCGTTGGCGGCGTGCGGCACCGACGACGCACCCGAGGCGCGCACCACACCGAGCCCCGAGATGACGCCGACGCTGTCCCCGACGCCGGCCGCCGCGCAGGAGTTCCAGCGGTTGGAGCAGGCGTTCGGCGCGCGCCTGGGGGTCTACGCCGTCGACACGGGCACCGGCCGCACTCTGGCACACCGCCCTGACGAACGATTCGCGTACGCCTCGACGTGGAAGGCGTTGGCCGCCGCCGAAGTGCTCGACGACACCACGGACGCCGAGCTGGACCGGGTGGTGCGCTACTCGGCGGAGGAGTTGGTGGCCCACTCCCCGGTCACCGAGAAGCACGTCGCCGCGGGCCTGAGCCTGCGTGCCCTCGCCGACGCCGCAGTGCGCTACAGCGACAACACCGCCGGCAACCTGCTGCTGCGTCACCTCGGCGGCCCGCAGGGCTTCGAGACGAAGCTACGCGCCCGCGGCGACACGGTCACCGACGCCGCCCGCTACGAGACCGCGCTCAACGAGGCGACGCCCGGCGACCGGCGGGACACCAGCACCGCGCGGGCCCTGGCGGGTGACCTGCGCGCGTACACCCTGGGGGATGCCCTGACGCCCGCGGACCGCGACGTCCTGCGCGGTTGGCTGCGCGACAACACCACCGGGGCGGCGCTGATCCGCGCGGGTGTGCCCGCCGGCTGGGTGGTCGGTGACAAGACCGGGACCGGAGGGTACGGCACCCGCAACGACATCGCCGTGCTCTGGCCGCCCGACCGCGCCCCGATCGTGCTCGCCGTGCTGTCCAGCCGCTCCACGAAGGGCGCCACCCCCGACGACGCCCTTCTCGCGCAGGCCACCAGGGTGGTCGTCGCCCACCTCTGAGCGGCTGCGGGTCGCCGGGGGTGGCCACGTCGTGCCGGTGCGGGGGCCGCGCGTGCCTATTCGGTGCCGTCGGCCGGCAGACGCTCGGGCAGCCCGAGGCGCGGGAACTGGTCGTCGTGGAAGGTGACGATCTCGGTGATCGCACCGCCGGTGACGCGCAGGACGTCGAGGGTCAACGGCAGGTACGCGCCCTCCTCCGCGCGCCACAGGTAGAAGGCGACGGCCGGCTGCCGGTTCACCGAGGTCGGGACCCCGCGCAGGCCCCGCATGCCCTCGAACCCGTCCTCGACCCAACCGGACACCACCGCGTCGCGCCCGACGGACAGACCCGGCGTGGGCGGCATCGAGCAGCGGACGTCGTCGCGCAGCATCGCGGCGAGCACGTCGACGTCCGTGGCCACTGCGGCGTCGGTGAAGGGGCGCACCAACTCCCGCGTACCGGCGTCGCCCTCCCCGCCGGTCCAGTCCTGCCGCTCGGCCGGCAGGTGCTCCCGCATCCCGGCACGGGCCCGCTGCAACGCGCTGTTGACCGAGTTCACGGAGTCGCCGAGAAGCTCCGCGACGTCCTTCGCCGGCCACCCGAGCACGTCGCGCAGGATCAGCGCGGCCCGGGGGCGCGGCGCGAGGTGCTGAACCGCGATGACGTACGCCAACTCGATCGTCTCCCGCGCGACGGCGAGCGCCTCCGGCTCGTCCGCGCCACCCGCCGGCAGCTCGTCGAGCAACCGATCCGGGTACGGCTGCAACCACCGCACCTCACCTCCGGTCGCGGGCCCCGGGCGGCGCTTGGCGAGCAGGTCCAGGCAGGCGTTCGTGGCGATCCGGTACAACCAGGCCCGCACCGACGACCGCCCCGCGAAGGTCTCCCGCCGCCGCCACGCCCGCAGCAACGTCTCCTGCACCGCGTCCTCGGCGTCCTCGAACGACCCGAGCATCCGGTAGCAGTGCACGTGCAGCTCCCGCCGGTGCCGGTCCGCCAACCCCGCGAACGTCAGCTCGTCGACCTCGCCCAACCCGTCCAGCCGGGTGTCCGCACTCATCACGTCATCCTTCCGCCTCGTCACGTCCCTGGGTATGACGGGCGCGGGCGCGAAAACTCATCACCGGCGTCGGTCCCCTCCCGGCCCGACCCCGGCCGTTGCGCGGCGGTGGCACCATCGGTGCGGTGAACGTTCGTCGGCTGGCGGCCATCGACATGTACGGGAGCCGGGGCACCACCCGTCGACGCCTGATCATCCTGGCCGAGTTCCTCGTCGGCGTGGTCGTCATGGTGACGTGGGGTGTCTGGCTGCTGGGGTCGGCGCACGGCCTCGGCAGCCGAGCGCTGGGGCTGTGGCTGACCGGTGCGGGCCTCAACTACGCCCCGCTGTCCGCGTACGCGATCGCGCTGATGCGCCCCGGCGCCCTCGACGCCGAACTGGCCGGCGCGTCCATCGACGGTGAGCTGCGCCGGTACACGGTCCTTCAGCTGTGGGTGTTCATCCCGCTCTCGCTCGTCGTGCTCGCCAGCCGCGACGTGCTCGCCGGGCAGCGGGCACGCGGATGACGGCCATCGCCCCACTCTGAGCAGAGCGCACCCCCCGTCGAGCGGTGCCGTGCGATACGGTCAGCTCGTGGTTCCGGTGGAGGCGGTCGCGGCTTCGTACGCCCGGTGGATCACGCCTCCGCTGCCGTTGTACGGCAACGACCACGAACGGTCCGACTTCGCTCCCTGATCCGCGCTGGCAGTTGCCCGTGGATCCGTTCGATTCCTTCCATCGCGCCGGGAGCGATGTCTCATGTCCTCATCCGGTATCCGGGTGGTCCTGCGTGCCCCGCAGGTGCTCTGGGTCCTGCTCGCCGCCCAGGTGGGTCGGCTGCCGTCGGCCTCCGGGCCGCTCGCTCTCCTGCTGTTCGCGCGGGAGTCGTTCAGCCTGGCCACGGCCGGGTTGCTCGTCGCCGCGTACACCGCCGGGGTGGCGGTGGGTACGCCGCTGCTCGCCCGGGCGGTGGACCGTTGGCGTCAGCCGCCGGTGCTGGGCATCGCGGCGGTGATGTCCGGCGTCGGGTTCGGCTTCGTGGCCACCGGTGCCTTCGGCGCGACAGGTGCCGCCGTCGGTGCCGTGGTCGCCGGGCTCGGCGCTCCCCCGCTGGAGGCGTGCCTTCGCTCGCTGTGGCCGGATCTGCTGCCCCCGGCGGCGGTGCCGGCCGCGTACGCGCTGGATGTCGCCGTACAGGAGGTGATTTTCGTGGTGGGCCCGCTCACGACGCTCCTCGCGGTGGCGCTCGGCGGGCCGGTCGCCGGGTTGGTCGTGGCCGCGCTGCTCCAGCTCGCCGGGACCGCCGCGTTCGTCCGTGCTCCCGCCGTGCGGGCCTGGCGGGGGGTTGCGGCGGCACGGCACTGGGCAGGCCCGCTGCGGGTGCCCCGGTTCGCGGCGCTGCTGGCCGGGGTGGTCGGCACGGGGATGGCGGTCGGCGGCATCGCGGTGGCGGTCACCGCCTACGCGGAGGAGGCCGGCGACCGGCACCTGGCCGGCTGGCTGCTCGCCGCGCAGGCAACCGGTGCGCTGATCGGCGGCCTGCTCTACACCCGGGCCGGGCCCGCCGGAGCGCGGCGGCTGCCGCTGCTCACCGCCGGGCTGACCCTCGGCTTCGTGCCGCTGCTGCTGACACCGCGCCCCACCCTGATGGCGGTGTTGCTGGCGGTCAGCGGTCTGGCCCTCCCGCCGGCGCTCACCGCCATCTTCCTGCTGGTGGATCAGCTCGCGGCGCCGGGCACCGTGGCCGAGGCGTTCGCCTGGGTCGCCACCGCGTTCACCATCGGCAGCGCCGCCGGCTCGGCGGTCACCGGTCTGGTCGTGGCGCACGGCGTCCGCCACGGCCTGACCCTCGCCCCCGTCGCCGCGCTGCTCAGCACCATCATCATGGTGGCCGTCGCCAGAAACACCGCCGACCACCACGATCCCCGTCTACCGCAACAGCACTGAGACCATCGTGATCAGAGGGTCACACTGACTCCGACCGCCTTGCACGCGGCGCTGAGGTCCTTGCCGGCCTTCAGGAAGGCCGGGTTGTCGGCAGCGGACCCCGGGTCGGCAGCCGCCGCGGCCTTGGCCGCCTCGGCGCCGAACGGCTTGAGGGCCGTGGCCACCTTGCTGTCTCCGCCAGCCGCGGCCAAGGCGGTGGCCTTCGTCCCCAACTCGGTCAGGATCTTCCGGAAGTCCGCCGCCGTCGGCTCACCGGCCGTGACGATCTTCAACAGCTCGGCCCTCATCTCGTCGCTGGCCTTCTTCACCGACGTGCAGAGTTCCTTGTCGCTCGTGGCGCCGGTAGCGGCCGACGACGCCGGTGCGGCGGTGGGGGAAGCCGCCGCTGAGGTCGCGGCGGCGGATGTGCTGGCAGACGGCGTCGAGCCGGCGTTTTTCGCCGGTTCCGCGTCACCGCAGGCGGTCAGCGCGGTGGTGGCGGCAAGGATCAACAGCACGGAAGCAATTCGAGAGTGATTCACGGACGCGGACACTAATCGACGAGTACGACATGATCAATTCGCGCGGGACGATTCCGGCCATCACCGCACTTTTGCCAGTGGCGGGCCACGGTCCCGGCACGCCGGAGGTTTGGCCGAGGACAACTTCGAGCACAACCACGCTCCGAAGGGCACCGAGAATCAAGGGGGTACGCGATGCGGCGTCGGCAGGCAATTGGCGCACTTGTCATGCTCACGTTCTTCGTCCTGCTCATCGCGGCACAGTTCGCCTGGCCGGAGGTGTCACCACCCCTCCGGTACGTGAGCGGCGGATTGATCGCCCTTGGTCTGCTCGTCATTGCCGTGGGCCTCCTGCGACGGGCACAACGGCGCAGCTCTCCACCATCTCGTAGGTGACTTCGCGGGTTCCTTGGCAACGTCGTGCAGGGCCAGCCCCACCTACGCGCGGGTGGGCGCCTGCCGTCGGCGGCGCCGCTTGAGCAGCTCACTGATGACGACTCGAAGCGCGCCCAGTGTGAGCGCCAGCCCGCCGGCCGCCGGCAGAAACTCCAGACCGCCTCGGGTCACCCACAACCGGCCCTCCATCGGGGCATCCGGCGAATAGATCACCTTGACCCTGTCACCGTCGCGGCCGAGGGAGCCGCTGGGGGTGACCCGGAAGCTGGTGGCGACCTGCCGTCCGTCGGCGATCGTGTACTGGAACTCGTACCACGTCCCCTTGCGCTTCTCGTGCCGGGCCGAGGGATGGGAACCGGTCAGGGTGCCCGTCGTCGTCACTTCCCGCGGTGAGCCCCGGTCGTCCCAGACGAAGGTGAGGCCGATACCGGTCGCCACGATTCCGACCAGGACGACCGTCAGTGCGGCTCGGAGCGTCGAGACACCCGAGGTGTCGCCGCGGAAGTCAGACATGGCCGAGACGATAACCATGGGCCGCCACAAACGACTGGTGGGCCGGCGCGACATGAGATGGCCAGCAGGCCGTGGGTGGTCTACCGTGGCCCGCCGTGCTCCCAAACGAACAGATAATCGGACAGGCCCTGGACCGGATCGAGGCAGGGTACGTCTTTCCCGGGAAGGTCGCGGACATCGACGCCGCGATCCGGCGTCGTCTCGCGGCGGGCGAGTACGCCGACCTGGACGGACCAGCGCTCTGCGCGACGGTGACCGCGCACCTTCAGCAGGTGTGCCCGGACAGGCATCTGCGGTTGCTGTGGTCCGACCAGCCGCAGTCGCTGGATCCAGCGGACGCCGACGGTGGGCGGGCCGCGTTCCTGGCGCTGCTCCGGGCGGAGAACCAGGGCATCCGCCGGGTCGAGCACCTGGCCGGCAACGTCGGGCTGATCGACGTGCGGCGCATCGCGTACGCCGACGAGGGCGCCGCCGCGATCGGCGCGGCCATGCAACTGGTCGCCCTCAGCGCCGCGCTCATCCTCGACCTGCGCGCCTGCTCCGGCGGAGCACCCGAGGGCGCCGCGATGTGGTGCAGCTACTTCTTCCGCGACGACCAGGTGCACCTCAACGACTTCTACGAACGGTCCACCGGCGCCACCCGCCAGTTCTGGACGACCGCGCACCTTCCCGCGCCGCGCTACCCGGACCGCCCGGTCCACGTACTCACCAGCGCGATGACGTTCTCCGGCGGCGAGGACGTGGCGTACACCCTTCAGGCGCACGGCCGGGCTGTCGTCGTCGGTGAGACGACACGTGGCGGCGCGCATCCGACGGCCCGCCACCCGGTCACCGACCACATCCTCGTGACAGTGCCGACAGCCCGGACCATCAACAGCGTCACCGGCACCAACTGGGAAGGCGTCGGTGTGCTCCCCGACGTGCCCGTCCCGGCAGACCAGGCACTCGACACGGCACTGAGGACCATCTCGGGCGCGTAGACGGACAGGCGCGGCGGCGGCCGGTGCCGCCGCCGCGCCCCAC